>MEQJ01000122.1:19764-20052 GCA_001770165.1 Bdellovibrionales bacterium RIFOXYD1_FULL_53_11
ATGCGTACAAACGCGCCTGTTCCAGGGATGCCCGCATTCTCGTCACACCCGAGCTTGGTATCTGTGGTTATCCGCCGCATGATCTTATTGAACGTCCCGAGATGTACGAGCGCACCGAGCATGCAATCAATGAGCTTGCGCATGCAACAAGGGGCGGGAAGTGCGCGCTGGTTGCAGGACATGTGATTGCAAACAGTGCCGAAACCGGGCGCATCGCCCAGAATGCAGCAAGCGTGATCGAGGACGGACGGGTCGTGTTCAGGCAGGCCAAGACGCTGCTGCCGACTT
>MEQJ01000122.1:20084-23794 GCA_001770165.1 Bdellovibrionales bacterium RIFOXYD1_FULL_53_11
TTTGACGAGGCGAGATATTTCGAGCCGGCGCGCGACATCAAACTCTGGGAGTGCGACGGGAAGCGCGTGGCGGTTGCCATCTGCGAGGATCTCTGGGCATCCGCTCCTTCCATGGGCCGCAAGCTTTATGACAGTGATCCGGTCGAAAAATACCGCCAGCTCGGCGCCGGCCTTGTTCTGGCGCTTGCCGCAAGTCCGTATGAGTGGGGCAAACGCGAGCGGCGCGAGGACATACATGCCTCGATCGCGGGCACGCTTCGGGCGCCGCTGGTTTATGCAAACCAGACGGGCGCGACGGATGAGATACTTTTTGACGGGGGTTCGTTTGCGGTCAGCGCCGGCGGCGCCCTTTGCGGACGGCTGGCGTTGTTCAAACAGTCGTTTGGAGTTCTTGAGCTGGACGACAAGGGCGGTGTCCGGTGGGATTCCCCCGGCAGTGACGGTCGCGAGGACGATGCTCCGGCGGAAATCGAAACGCTTCGCCGGGCGCTGGTTACGGGGGTGCGGGAGTATTTTGCCAGGACCGGGTTCAAGACCTGCATCATCGGACTTAGTGGCGGGATCGACTCGGCGGTTGTCTGTGCCATTGCGGCAATGGCGCTGGGGCCGGACAATGTCCTTGGGGTCGCCATGCCCAGCCAGTTTTCGTCGGGCCACAGCATCGAGGACGCCGAGATTCTTGCGCGCAATCTCGGCATCAGGTTCGAGGTCAGGCCGATCAAATTTCTTTTTTCGACCGCGCAGCGCGAGCTTTCAGAGGGGCGCGGGCAGCTTGCCCCGGTCGCGGTTGAGAATCTGCAATCGCGCCTTCGCGGAATGACGCTCATGACGCTTGCCAATCATTATAATGCACTTGTACTTGCCACCGGAAACAAGTCCGAGCTTGCCACCGGATACTGCACGCTCTATGGCGACATGGTCGGGGCGATTGCGCCGATCGGGGATGTTCTGAAAACGCGCGTGTATGAGCTGGCCCGGCACATCAACGCTGCGGCAAGCCCGCCCGCCATGGCGCCCATTCCCGAACGCAGCCTCACAAAACCCCCCTCGGCGGAACTCAGGCCCGGACAGACGGACCAGGACACCTTGCCGCCCTATGACGCGCTTGATGCAATGATTGAATCCTATGTGGTGGACGCTGCGCCGCTGGCTGAGATTCATAAGAAGCTGAAGAATGCATCATGGATAAAGGATGCAATGGGCAGGATCGAGCTTAATGAATTCAAGCGGCGGCAGGCGGTGCCGGCGCTCAAGACAAGCGCGAGGGCGTTCGGCTCGGGACGTCGAGTGCCGGTGGCAAAAAAATGGGATGCTTGATTCAGTAGCCTAGTCGGCAATTATCGTTTCAATCATGCCGAGCGGCAGCTTCCGTGACTCGCGGCCCTCCGGGCTTTTGATGAACACAATCACTGCATCCTGTTCCAGCGTCTGAACGATCTCCGGAAGTATCCTGATTCTTTCGATGCCGTCGAGAGAGCGCACTTCGAGTGACAGGCCGGTGCCTTTTCGTGCAAAGGACTTGAGCAGCTCCGCCACTTCGTTGTTGCGGAGCGCAAAACGCGCGATGTCGATCTCCTTCAGCTCCAGGTGTGATTTTACGCCCCCGATGCGCGCCATGAGTTCGAATTTGTGGGAACTTTCGTGCGGCACCTTCCATGCCGGAGGCCGGTAGCTGTTTGATTTTTTGAATCCTATCACGGCTTCTCCGTCAAGGCTGTAGGTCTCCCTCAGCCTTTTCAGTTCCGCCGGATCAAAGCGCCGGAGGCTGGTTGAATGCACCGGCCGGATGTATTTGATTTCAAGGTCCGGCAGTTTTGCGAGAAGGCGGTGCATTTCCACGTAGTTCACGGGCGAGAGTTTAATGATGCCGTCGGGCCGGAGCAGCCGCCGCAGTTCGAGAAGCGTTTTGATCTTGGCTTCTGCGGGAGTGTTGTAGGTGAGCACCGACTGTGTTGAAAAAATCACGTCGTAGGATCTGTCCGGACGCGGAATGTTGACGGCGTCGGCGGCGAACATTCCGGGCGGGATTTTTTCGCGCGGCAGGCGCGCGTATCTCAGGTCAAATCCTTCGGCGTTGATCCCGAGAGCGCGCAGGTCCCGCACAAAACCTCCCGCGCCGCCTCCGGCATCAAGGACTTTCCTGCTCTTGAGATGCGCGAGATCAAGCGAGTCAAACGAGTATTCGCCGCTAAGACCGAAATCATTCCACCGGTAGCCGTAATACATGTTGCATAGACTGCGGTCGGTGTTGACAAAAGGGATGCGCACGGTGCCCGCGCTTGTTTTGAACGTCGCGTTTATGGTGGCGCTTTCAGATAAAAGAGCACGGAAGTGTCTCGGGCAGTTTCCGGACTCATCCGCGCCTGCGCCGGCAACGGAAGCGAGCAGCAATAACTGAAGCAGCCCGGTGTTCATAAGACTAAGTATAGCAGACAATCAGAAATACAGCCGTATCCCGGTGTTCACGCCCGAACGTCCGGCGTTTTCGATTCTGGACGGCCTGAAGATTGTTTCGGGCTTGTAATAATACATGCCGTAGATGCGGACGAATTTGAAATCAATGAAAACCCCGCCTTCGACATGATGGCCCCGGACCCTGTAGCCGTCCGCGTTGAGTACCGATAAAAAATGATGCCGGTAAAATCCGTCGATTCCGAAAAACCGCGTTATGTAAATCGACATTGCAATGCCGGCGAGCGCGTTGCGCGCGACATCGGGCTTGAATTCAGACCGGAGTCCGGCTTGCATCGTGATATTTGTGGCCTGTGCGTGGTAGCCCATGATGCGAAGCATAAAAAGTCCGAGCCATTCGTTTGAATTCAAGATGCTTTTTTGTACCTCAAGTCCGAAGATCGAAGCATAGGCTGCGGCGTTGAACCGGACATGGTTCCGGCCGGTTTCGGAAAATCCGTATTCCGTGCCCAGGTAAAACTCGTACGGAGACGGCGAATGAAGCGCGAGCCACAGATCCATCATGCGCATCTTGTCGCGCGTGGTTATCCATTCAGACAGGCTCCAGCGGTGTTTTGCCTTGGCTTCCTGTTTCTTCACGACAAAAGTATAAATTTCGTCGGCATGGACGGCGGATGACGCAGTGAACGCGCAGACGGCAAGTGCGATGGCAGTGAGCTTCTTCATGAGGATATTTTACGGTCCCTTGTGGCATCTTGTCATTGATTTTTGTATTCTGTTGAAGCAGTAATCAAACCCGGAGGCTCACCATAAAAATGACAAAGCAAAAGTCACCCGACACCCTTTTGATCAAAAACGGCATTATCATCACGCTCGGTGCGCAGGGGCGGGTGCTGAGAAACCATGCAATTTTGTGCGAAGGCGGCAGAATCAAGAAAATCGCCGGAGCCGCCGCCTTCAAGGGCAGGTACAAAAAAGTCATTGATGCCTCCGGCAAGGTCGTGATGCCGGGCTTTATCAACGCGCACATGCATTTTTACAGCACGCTCGTGCGCGGGCTGGGCAAGGCAAAACCTTCGAAGGATTTCAAGGAGGTTCTGGACAATCTCTGGTGGCGCCTCGACAAGCAGCTTACGCTGGACGACTGTTATTACAGTGCGATGATTCCGCTCGTGGATGCGATCAAAAACGGCACGACCACGCTGATAGACCATCATGCAAGCCCGTTTGCCGCGCGCGGGTCGCTTGATGCCATTGCGGATGCGGTAAAAAAATCAGGTCTTCGCGCCTCTCTTTGC
>MEQJ01000122.1:23823-28165 GCA_001770165.1 Bdellovibrionales bacterium RIFOXYD1_FULL_53_11
GTCGCGTTCATAAAACGCTGCCAAAACGAAGGCGGGGACAAGCTCAGGGCCATGTTCGGGCTGCATGCGTCCTTTACGCTCACTGACCGTACGCTTGAGCGCGCGGCCGCCGAAGGGCGCGCCCTGGGGGCGGGGTTTCATGTGCATGTTGCGGAAGCGGAGTCGGACCAGGCGTATGGCGTGCAGCACTTCGGCAGGAGGGTTGTCGAGCGCCTTCACAAGTATGGCGTTCTGGGGCCGGATTCGATCGCCGCCCACTGCGTGCATGTAAACGACCACGAGCTGGACATTCTCAAACAGACCGACACCACCGTGGTCCATAATCCGCAGTCAAACATGAACAACGCCGTGGGCATCGCGGATATCGTGAAGATGGCCGCAAAGGGCATCCGGGTCGGTCTTGGCACCGATGCCATGACGGTCAACATGCGCGAAGAGACCCGCGTGGCGCTCTGGGCGCAGCATCTGTTGCATCGCAACCCGTCGGTGGGATTCGTGGAGGCGCTTTCGCCGCTGCTTTTCGGAAATGCCCGCATTGCGAGCCGCCACTGGGGTTTTGCGCTTGGCGAGCTGTCGGAAGGCGCCGCGGCGGACATCGTGCTGCTGGATTATTTTCCGCCCACGCAGCTTGACGAGACCACCATGCTCGGCCATTTCTGTTTTGGCATCACGCAGGCGCCCGTCGATACGACCATTGCCGGGGGCCGCGTATTGCTGGAAGGCAGGAAGCTCCGGGTGAACATTGATGAACAGGAAATCGCGGCAAAGGCGTCGGCATATGCTAAAAAATTGTGGGAGAGGTTCTGATGAGTTTCTCACTCAACCCGCCCGGCTCTGATCCTTTTTATTGTCGCCAACTTCCCTCGATCTGTAAACTTTTCATTTAAGTCAGCCACAAAACCCAAAGACGTCACTTGGTTTCCCGGCAGATACCTTATATTATAAGGTATAATGTCCAATAAGAAAAATATTGATGGTATTTATGCGGGCACATTCACTATTGCCTGCGCAACACTTTTGATCGAAATAACCTTGACCAGGATTCTCAGCGTAGTGACTTGGTACTATCTGGCATATTTTGCCATTTCACTTGCAATGCTTGGCATGACTGCTGGAGCCATCACCGTTTACTTTAAAAAAGAAAATCAAAACAATGACGAGCTTCTTTCATCTGTTGCACGCGCTTGTCTTGGTTTTGCATGGGCCACCCCGGTGTCTTTGATTTTGATTTGCCTGATTCCGCTTTTTTCAGACCAAACACTCATGAACTTTCTGGCACTTTTTTTTGTCAGTCTGTCCTGCTCCATTCCATTTTATTTTTCTGGAATTGTTCTAACAACAGTTTTGACCCGCGCCGCGCTGCCCGTTGGAAAGGTTTATGCTGCAGATCTGATTGGATCGGCATTTGCCTGCTTGATGGTACTTTTTGGTCTCAGCGTCACTGATCCATATACATTGATTCTTGCTGCCGGGGCGCTTGGCGCGCTTGCGGGCTGGCTTTTTGTCTATAAAACTACAATAAAAAAATATTCCAGACCATGTCTGTTCAGTTTTGTTGCATTGACCATGATTGCTTTTTTGAATGCTGACAGCAAGACAAAGATCCGTCCTTTGGTTGTAAAGGATGCGATCGAGGCGGGAAATAAATTTTATCTTGAGAGGTGGAACAGTTTTTCGAGGGTGGCTGTTGGTCACCTGATCACCAGTGGAACCGCTCAGTTCTGGGGGGCGAGTCCAAAATGGGTGGAGACCCATGCCCACGCCAGTTATCCCATGGTAATCGACGGTAGTGCTGCAACGTCGATGCGAAGATTCAACAGCCCGGCAGATCTCGATCACCTGCGCTATGACGTGACAAATATCGGTTACCATATTGCAGGAAAGGGGCTCGCGTGCATCATCGGCGTTGGCGGTGGAAGAGATGTACAAAGTGCCCTTTTGTTCGGGCATCCCGAGGTGGTTGGAGTCGAGCTCAATCCTACTTTTATCGATCTGCTGACAAACGACTTTGCCGGTTTTGCCATGATCGGAAAAATGCCGAATGTCCGGCTCGTTGCGGATGAAGCCCGCAGCTATTATACAACTCATCAAGAAACCTGCTCTGTGATCCAGATGTCCTTGATCGACACCTGGGCGGCCACCGCTGCTGGCGCTTACTCTCTCTCTGAAAACGCGCTATATACCCGTGAAGCGTGGAAGGTGTTTTTAAACCGCCTGATTCCTGATGGCCTGTTTTTTGTTACCCGCTGGTACTCCATGAGCAACATGAACGAACTTGCCCGTATAACAAGCCTTGCAATAACTGCACTTTTTGATGCCGGAGCAACCAATCCCGCGCAGCATATTGCCGTAATCGGACAATGGAACGTTGGTAGTTTTGTTATTGGCAAATCCCCTCTCAAACCAGAACAAATTGCAAAACTCAGGGCTGCCGCAAATGATCTTCAATTTGCCCAGCTGATCATGCCCGACCAACTCCCTGACGATAAGCTGCTCCGGTCACTGCTTGTTGCCGGCTCAAAAACAGATCTCGACAAGATCAATGACGGGCAAGATCTTAATATTTCCGCGCCGACAGACGAGAACCCTTACTTTTTCAACATGCTCAAGCTTTCCAATTTGAATCATCCGCTTACGGCTGCTGGCGGAAACGCCGGTGGAAATTTGCGCGCAACAAAATATCTTCTTAATCTGATTCTGATTTTATTTGTTCTTGTGCTGTCAACACTCGTAATTCCTCTGCTGATCAAATCCAGGGGCTTGCACTGGAATAAATCCAAAAAACGGATATTCATCGCGGGGATTGCCTACTTTTCGTTGATCGGGACGGGGTTCATGTTTCTTGAGGTGGCGATGATCCAGCGGCTTAATATCTACCTTGGACACCCGACTTATTCGCTGGCCGTTTTGCTGTTTGCTATTATTTTAAGCACGGGATGCGGCAGTTATCTCACCGAAAAAATCCCTTTCAGTCTCAAAAAAATCGCGCTCTGGTATCCGGCAATCATTGCGGGTTCTATTTTGGCGCTTCGCTTTTTGGTGACTGCCGTTATTTCAACAACAATCACCTGGGAAATCTCAATCAAGATCTTCATCACGGTATTATTGCTGTTTCCGATGGGATTGATGCTGGGCATTTGCTTTCCGCTTGGCATGCGACTCATCAAAGGCGAAACCGAAGATCAGGCACCTTGGTACTGGGCCTTGAACGGGATTTTTGGCGTGTTCAGCTCCTGTCTTGCGGTTTTGGTGTCAATCTATCTCGGAGTTTCGATCAGTTTCTATATTGCGAGCGCATGTTATCTTGGCCTGGTTCTGTGTAACCGCACTCTGGCGGCCCAAAAGTCGTTAAGCTGACATGGTTGACTAAAGAAAGTACCCTTCCTCGGAGAGCTGCCCTACTATTTTTCTTCTAAAACAACAAAAATTATTGCCTGATGCGTGATTCAAGTGGGATAAATATTTTGGGAGGAGTATCTGTTATGTCAAAAAGCAGTGTGTCGGTTGTCGTCAGAGGCCATCGCATAGTCACTATTCTGTTCGCGGTTATCATTTTTGCCCTACCTGCTTGCTCGACAAGCCCACGACCAACCCCCGAACACCCGATGGACGGTGACGTCTGGCTGCGGGGGGTTCCACATTATGACCTGAACTTCGACTGTCAGCTAGCGTCTCCTCCCGGCTCTGGCTCGCACGAAGAACAGGAAGAAATGAAAGATATTTTGAGCTGGCAGGACAAGCGAACACCGGAGGAAACCGCTCGCGCCACTTCAGAGGCAAAGGTCAGCCTAGAATCCTTTTTTGGCCCCCCTAATGGGACTTTATCCGATACCGATTTGGTTGTCCTGAGGCCGCTGTTCGACAAGGTTCGATGGTCTGCTGATATAGCTGCTCATGCGGCAAAACTCCGCTGGAAGCGAATCAGACCGTTTGTGTACGACAAACGCGTTCACCCACCGTTTGAGGTCGCGAGTACCTCCCTTTCGTATCCAAGTGGTCATTCTACGATTGCGTGGACCTTCGCTCCCGTTCTTAAAAGTCTATTTCCTAAACAAGCGCAGGCATTCCAGAAACGCGCTGAGCAAATCGCGCTCGACCGCGTTATTGCGGGCGTTCATCATCCATCTGATGTCAGAGCCGGGAAGGAATGTGGTGGTCAGGTGTTCGATGCGCTCAACAAGAACTCGGAATTTTTGTCCGACCTAAAGAGTGCCGAAAAGGCCCTCGTCCGGAGACGATGAGCCGGATTGTAAACTCCAGATGTGCCCCGCACAGAAGTCCCATCTACATGTAGATCATCATGGTCTTCATGGGGTGACGGTTATCGTCGGCATCGCTTTCT
>MEQJ01000122.1:28201-49633 GCA_001770165.1 Bdellovibrionales bacterium RIFOXYD1_FULL_53_11
TGCAGAGCGCAGAAAGCCATTACCTGGATCGGTGGCACTTTTTACTACAGATCAGCTAGTACCTTTGATGTTGACAATGTGTGTACTGTGGTGCACAGTATAAAAATGAGGCTGACTGTCAAGGTTCGTAGAACCGAACTGTATGAAACAGAAGATGGTAAACAGCCATACAACGAGTGGCTGTGGAGCTTGAAGGACGTCCGAGGGAAGGCCAAGGTTGCGGCACGGGTGGATCGAGCCACTCGTGGCAATTTTGGCGATTATAGAGATTTACACGCCGGCATTTTTGAACTCAAAGAAGATTTCGGGCCCGGTTATCGCATTTATTTCGGCATCGAGGGTGACGAGATCATTATTTTGCTTGTGGGCGGCGACAAGGGATCCCAGAACAGGGACATCATGAAAGCAAAAGAATACTGGACGGATTATCTCTGGAGGAAGCACAGATGAAAAAGAAATTGTCAGACTTGGACGATATTATGATTGAACACTTGAAGGACCCCGAGTTTGCGGCCGCATACCTTAGAGAACACTGGGAATACCAAGGACCGGATAAACTTGATCTACTTCTCCAGGCTCTTCACCGGCTTGCACAATCACGAGGGATGACAGCGGTGTCGAGAAAATCCGGAGTGAGCCGAAGAAATCTTTACAAGATGTTTTCAGAAAAAGGGAATCCTTCGGCCAGAACTCTTCTGGTTGTCATGGGCGCACTTGGTGTAAGAATGACCATTGATCGATCTGCGCCGCGCCGTAAGATCTTAAAAAGAGGATAATTATCTCTGGCATAACGAACCGCCTCACGTTTGGCGGCAGGGCTCACCATTTTTTTGAATTAATGTCCCTCAGCATGGTGATGTCGAGTGTCAGGTCAGCGACGATCCGCTTGAGTTTTCGGTT
This sequence comes from Bdellovibrionales bacterium RIFOXYD1_FULL_53_11, assembly GCA_001770165.1. Taxonomy (GTDB): domain Bacteria; phylum Bdellovibrionota; class UBA1018; order UBA1018; family UBA1018; genus XYD1-FULL-53-11. The sequence continues at coordinate 29,102 of MEQJ01000122.1, forward strand.
TTCGTCTTCAAGCGCCCTGAGCCGCCTGACATCACTTACTTCCATGCCGGAAAATTTGGCCTTCCACTTGTAAATCGTGGCATCGCTAACGCCGTACTTGCGACACAGCTCCTTGACCGGCATCCCGGCGGCGCATTCTTTCAATACCTGAATGATCTGCTCTTCGGTAAATCGCGTACCCTTCATTTTGTCCCCCTTTGTCGGTGTTATGACACGGAGTGACTCTATTTCAAATTGGTACGAATTTCGGGGGGAAGGTCAGTCTTTGCCGGAGATGTTTTGAAGCCGTTTAGTTAATCGGTTGCTCATAACTATATCCGATTATATCTGAATATATCTAAAAATAAAAGCCCGGGGTTTTTGCCCCGGGCTTTTCGAAGTGGTGGAGACGGCCTGTTCTGAATAAATCTGCTACTTTGCACGCTGCTTTTTCCTATTATAGGAATAATGCTTTTTTAATGCAACAGGTGTTTGCTTTACCTCCCAGTGTCCGCGTTTTGTCGGGCCCACGTGCAATATCACACCCTTTTTTTGCAAATGGCTTAAATGATACTTCACTCCGCTTAAACTGATCCCAAGCTTGTCAGCCATAACATTACGAGTAATTTGTGAATCCGCCTGAATCAAAGCAACGAGTTGTTGCGCTGTTTGGCTGATTTTTTCAAGGGCAGTTGTAGGACAGTTCTGGGGCAGTTGTGGGACAGTGGCTTTTGGCTCGCCCTTGGTTGTCCGGTATTCCTCCGGACGTTCAAAAATCACATCAAAGAACGTCGTGCTCTCAAATTTTGCTGGTTTCAGACCTGCTTTTTCCAAAAGAGCGGCAATTCTAGGAATGCCGGAACCAATCCTCTCCGATTTGTCCATCCGGTGAAACAGATCGGCCAGAAGCTCATTGCGCCTGACTGATTTTTTGCCAAGCATCGAACGCGGCAATCCTTCAGGGAGTCCGCCGGGACTTGATACATTTACACGGTCCGCAAGTACTTCAATCTGGATATTTGTGCCGCTCATTGAATAGTCGCGGTGGATGATCGCATTAACGATTGCCTCGCGGATGGCATCGAGCGGAATTTCGTAGATGTCGTGCCGGCGCATGTCGCGTATTTCAGCGCGTTCATTCAAATGCTTTTTGACAAATGCCTCGGCTTCACGAAACTGGGTCAACAAGTCATCACGCACATATTTTTTGTCATAGATATGCACCCGCTCGGTTCCCTTGAATGCCACAAGGTGCATCTGACAATGAATCATGAAGCGACCAACATCCCTGGCAAACATCATGACCGCCGCATGGGTCAATTTGCCTTCTTGCCTCAATTTCAAGGAATCCAGAAGATCAGCAAGCGTTTTCTTGCTGACCTTGATATGGGTATCTGTTTCTTTCAAAAATTCACGGACTTTATCGAGGGAAATATCAGCCAAAGTAAAACCAGAAAGTGGTTTTGCGTCGAAGTGAAACGACGCCTGTGATTTGAAAATATTCCTTACATCCTTTGGTGCAAGTTTTTGTGTGATGGAGTCAAAGCGTTTGAAAAAACCGGCGGAGCACATGTGCGGTTTTTCGTCGCCCTCCGGAACATCAATGACAATCACGCCGCCATGCTGCTTGACGTTGATTTGTATTGCCGGTTGACAATTGCGGGCAAGGTCAACGATTTCTGATTTCATGGCATTTGTGAGTTTTTCTCCCCGGATTGATCCATCGTCGGTAACGCCAAGCAGTATCTTTCCGCCCTTGGCGTTGGCAAATGCAACGATGTCCTGCACTATCTTTGAAGAGTATCTCTCCTTGAATTCAACCGTGAGGCCTTCGCCTTCCTTGATGAGTAAATTTGTATCAATCATAAAATCAGAATTCCTTGAGGCAACTTTCAGCAATTTTTCTCCTGTTGGCAAGAAATAACGCCGGATATGGGTGGTTGCATACATCAATATACCCCATAATAAGTAAGGGGTGAATGGGTTTGCTCGGTGTGCATGTCTTTTACCTTTTTTCCGTTAATTAGAAAAAACAATTGTCATTTAATCCTGTCGGTATCGATTTGTTGATCTGAGACGAGATATCGCGAAACCATTTTTTAGCCATCAGAGAACGTTTAAAATAAACATAGAACTTCCGGGGGGCAAGGGGGCGCTTCAATCGATAAATCACGATATCCCTGTGCTTGTGTTTAACTGTAGCAGCCAAAAATATACTTGGAATTAGCGACCAGTTAAGTTGTTTCTCGACACGTCCACGAATAAGATTCCAGTTTTCGCAAGAATAGGTGCATCTGCCCATATTTGATAACCCATACATGCTTCGAAAATGATCAAAATATGGTAAATCAGCTGAATATTGAGCGTAGGGGTAAGTATCGCATGTTTTTGCCCAATCCTCGGCGCATTTGGCGCTGTTTATCCATTTTCTTGGAATCACGAGCCTTAAATCATCAACGAAAAGACATTTCCGCGTATAGTTGTATGACTCGCATTCAGAAGCTGTAATGCCGATCTCAAGCGCTTGCCTGCGTATAAGGTCTGCGGTAGCAGCGCCGTCCAATAACATCAGCTTTAATCTACATTGAGTTTTGATTCGATTCGCGCACAAAGCAAGAATTTCCTCTCTGGCCCCGATTCTGATTTCGGTGTTTTCTGCTTGGTCAAGATCAGAAGACAAGCCATTGACAATATCTTCGAGTCCGTCCAATCGCATGCCAAGCTTGTTCGCAATAATTCCCCCCATCTTTGTCAGTCGTTTGTTTCTGCCGATGGTCTCGAAAATATCGAACTGAAAATAGTCTTCAACTTGTTTGAGCTGCCGCGATACCGTTGCTTCGGTGGTATTCAAATGACGAGCAGTGCCCTTGATATTACCTGTCTTTCCATAGACAGCTAAACAGTGCAGCAGGTGGACAGGGGGACAGCTTTTCATTGCTAACGATTACACTTATGTAAGTAATAAGTACATATTTATGCATTGAAGATTATTTATGTTGCCATGTATTGGTGATGAGAAACAACTGATCAAGGAGAAAGCATGAAAATCTTGATAAATGCAGTAATTTTGACAGCGCTGATTGCGGCTTCCGCTTATGCAGTCGAGGCGGAAGATACGAAGATGCCGACATGCTTTTGTCGTATGAGCCAAGATGATAGTAGAGCAGAGTTTGGATATGAATTGGTACAAATTGATATGAACGGGAGCACAGTAGTTATAGATTTTTATCCAGGCAAAGGTGACATGCCGTCGTATTCTCCTTATGCGCGTGGGTATGCAAGAGAATGGTGCAATCTTAATCTCGCTAGACGCATTAAAAACAATTACTGTATAAAAGGATCTCAAGAAAATTGATTTACGGAGGATTATAATGACTGCAAAATATGTGATAACTTGGTTTATTCCATTAATATTCTTATCGCGTGCTTCACTGGCGTATGAATGCCTTTTCAGAGCGACAGAACTGAAACAGCCCGTTGCCATTCGTTACTCAGAAGGTCAGCCTCCACATACATTTGAGACGGTATTTGAGAATGTACCATCAAGAGACGATCGTACGACGATTCGTGTAACGATCGGAATAGAGAAGGGTATATTTCGTGCCGTAGTCAATGAAGAAATCTATTGGGATGGTGGCATGAATAGTCACAGCTACAATACGCCGATAGAAGCAATGATGTTGCCAGATTTTAAATGGGTGAAGCTAATCAATGAAAAGGGCCATCGCGAACTTGAATGCAAGAGTGAATAAATGAAAAAGTATATACTGCACGCGCACACAAAATGTGTAAACCATGCGCCCATATTTGAAAAACGTAATGATATCATGTACTTATCTGGTGGAGACGCCCCGTTTGGTTTGGTTTCAACTGCTTATTCCATGTATGCGGCTAATGTAGCCGCGCTCTTAGCCTGACTTTTGATCAACACGTTTAGCGTTTGCCTCGAAAATCGAAGAGGTTCACGACGTGACCCATAACGGCCTCGTCGCTCGGTAGGAACTTGAGCCCCTCGGTGGCGCCCGCCTCGTCGATCCCGGCCATGCGGATGTATCGTTGCATGGTCTTGATGTCCTTCCATCCACCAATCTTCATCACCCGAGTGGGAGCGACCCCATCCGAGATGAGCTGCGTCGCAAAGCACGCCCGCAGCGTATGAAACTTGATGGACTTGAGGCCAGCTCCGAGACAAAACGCCCGAAAGACTCGGGCCTGCTCGCCCTTGTCCCATTCCCAAAAGTGCGGGAGAACACGCTCTTGATTTCCGGTCTTTGCTCTCTGTTCTCGTAAGAGCCAGTAAAGCTCGCCAGAAATCGGAACGCTTCTCCAGTAGCCGCCTTTGGTGGGGCCGATCGTCTTTGTCCGGGTGTTCCAGGTTTTAGTGCAACGGATCATCCCATACCGCCGTTTGTCGGCGGGCAGGTTCTCCTGGGCTCTTCCGATTTCCTCGGAGACCATCTCGATGTCTGTCCAAAGCAGGGAATGAAGCTCGCCGGATCGCATCCCGGTCAGAAGCGCCATCGCCCAAATCGGATACCAAGCATGATCATGATCGCGGGCCGTGGTGAGAAGCGTTCGGATCTCCGCTAACGTCAGAATCTCCGGTAACGTGTCTTCCTTCTCTTTGCCCACGTCGAGCCCATGCACCGGACTATTCTGAACGCCGACGATGAGTCGTTCCTCGATGCCCCAGTTGTAGACGACGTTGATCGTGATTTTGAGGTGTTTGAGAAAGCCCACTTTTTTGTCGGACTTCTCTGCCATTCTCAAAATGTCCCGACCGTCGCCGCGATTGAGTTCGGAGGCGATTCGATTCAGCCACGGCCTCGTCCAGTTCCGTAGCAGCGCTGAGTGATCCATGATCGTCGTCAGGACATATGCTTTTGATGGGTACGTTCTTTTTTCGTGCTCCCAGCGGTCGATCACGGACTCCCAGGTTGCCCCCTGGTTTTCGACGCGACCGAGCCTGTGAGCCAGTTCGATCGTGAATTTTCTATCTTCGGATTCCGCTTTCTCTCGGCTTGTAAAGCCAATCAAAAGCTTTTGCACGCGAATCGTCGGATTGATCTTGCTGCGAAGATTTATGTAAATCTTCCAGTAGGTCTCTCCTTCTTTTTTATAACTGATAACGGCCATATCTTGCTCCTTTCATGAGGGAGTCTTCGAGCAGCCGATCCAGTTCCGACCTTTTGAAATACAGTCGGCGTTGCCACCTGTAAGCGCGGACTTGTCCGCGACAGACAGCGGCGCGTAGAGCGCCAACGGTTTTTCGAAGGTAATTCGCGGCATCCTTCGAATTTAACCAAACCAAATTTTCAAAGAGCATTTCCGTCGATTGAATTCTGACGGTGTTATCTGCGGAAAACATACACGCTCACCTCTGGGTCCACAAGGAATCGCATTGTGCAAAAACCTCCTTGGATGACGGCAGATAGAGCAACTGGAGTGCCAAGGTTGCGCGGTTGCTAAGTGTTGGATTTTTTAGGGATCGTGGTTGGCGTGTAGCGCGGGCGAGACTCGAAAGTTTCAAAAACAGGACTTACAGGGAGACTTTCATAGCAACAGGGCTGCGTCGGAACCAATGGCGGCATACGAATGGGCGATTGCTGTAAGTCATTGAATAGAGGAGTAAAGAGTAGCTGTTCGCTGTTTTGGTGGTCAAGTAAAACACATCATAAACTTGACAAAAAACTGGAAATAGCCGATCCTAAGAGTAGGAGGCAATGTTGTGACAGCAGCTCAAACCATTCGCAAGCGAATCACCGATCAAGGGCCGGATTCTCTTTGGAACTTCGATGATTTCGTTACGCTTCCGCAGCACGCGGTGGCAAAGACCCTGAGTCGTCTAGCCAAGGAGGGCTTGATCCTTCGAGTGCGAAAGGGGCTGTATTACTATCCGAAGGCGACGGCGCTCGGGCTTTCCCAGCCGGGGGCCTCGGCGCTTTTCGCCAAGGCGATTAAGAAGTCGAAGGACGTCACCGTTTATTCCGGTGGTACCGCGTCTTTTCAAAATCTCGGGATCACGACGCAGATTCCGGCTCAGTATACGATTCTTGGAGAGCTGACGTCGCGGAAGATCCAGATCGGTAAAATGACGGCCAGGATTCAGCGGCGCTCGCTTGCTCATTTAGGTGGGGCGAGTCAGGAGGACGTTTGGGTTTTGGACTCTATTCGTAATCTGAAGCATGTGCCGGACTCAACGCCCGCTGAAGCGGTTGCAAAGATTTTGAGGAATTTTCACGACGCACATCGTCCCATGAAGAAGCTCCTGCGTTTCGCGCAAGGTGAGCCGCCAAGGGTCAGGGCCGTTCTGGGCGCGATCGCGGAGCAGCTCGGCTATCGTGGACCGGAGACAAGGTCGCTCAAGAAGTCGCTTAACCCGCTGACAAAATTTCATATCGAAATCACTTCGGTGCTTTCAAATGCGGCTTCTTGGAATATTGTGTGACCATGCTGTTGCACGGGCATCCAGATTTCAGTGCCTTTATCAGAATCGTTGCGCGGGAACGCGGCATTCGCGAGGCAAGCCTCAACAGTCTTTTCGTGCCTTCAACAAATCGGTAAGAACCGCCTCCCAGTCGCTTTCGATGGTTCGACCGATAAACAGGTGATCGATCAAGCCTTGGTTGTGCAGGTCAATAAATCGAGCGAGGTCGGACTTACGTGCGTTCCACTGTTCTTTGCCGTCAAGAAAAACGATGTGACTGATCTTGTGTTGGGACTTTTCTTCAAACTCACGAATCTCTCGGCCGACCAAATGGCATTCATACACGGCGTCGCTCATCTTGCTGCCGCCGCTTGTCTTGCCCCAATATTCCTTGATCTCCCAAACTACGTAAGGGTCGCGTAGCGTTGGGATTGCGCCATCGAGATTTCTGGCGGTAACATGCAGGTGGTTGTCGATGCACCACACACATCTGCGGGTAGGGTCAGTATCTAAGGTTTCATCGAAATTTTTGCAGACTCTCTCAGCGATGGTTCCAACCGTTGCGATCAATGTCTTCGATGATTGATGGTGGTCCTTACTTTGTGTTTTCGTTACCTTCCATTCGATAGATTCAGATCTGCAGAAAGCCTTCGCTTCTTCCTCTGTGCGGAGCGCTGCAAGCGCGTCCTGGAGAAGTTGTTCGCGTTGAGAGCAATAACTGATGACCAGCTTCGCCGCGTCGTCATTCAGGTTCAATAATTCCCACCACTTTGACTCGCCCTTTTTCGGTGCGGAAAGTTCTTTCAGGAAATCCTTTTGTTCATTTCCGCGAAGTGAGCAGTAAAAACGAAGAAGCTCCCAGAACGGGGCTTTCCAGCCGAGCTTGCGCCAAGATTCTAGGGTGAATTTATTTTTCATTGAATGACCTCGTACACCGGGCGTTGTTCCAGTAAGGGTTGTAGGTCGAAAGTGATTCGTTCTTCGACAAGGCTCGGACATGCGGGATCAATCTCGAAACCGACAAACCTGCGCCCACAGCGGTTGGCGGCGAGCATCGAAGCCCCGGTCCCCATATAGGGGTCAAGCACCGTGTCGCCATCATACGAATACATGCGGATCAGCCGATATGGAATCTCGACAGGGAAGACGGCTGGATGGCGCTTAAACTTTTCTGAGATGCTCTCAACTCTCCACCATTGCTGAGTCCATGATCTCCATTCGGCGAGGGACATCTTGCTTTTTTCTCGCAAGGGCTGAGTCACGCGTCTTTTGCCGGGTTTCTGCAACACCCAGATGTACTCAAAATAGTTCTGGTTGAAGATCGTCAAGGGATAGGGATAGCTGCCGAGTAATGGTCCACCGAAATTTCTGGTAAACCCCTTGTCCCAGATATAACGCTCCAAAAGCCTAAAACCGGCGTCTTGTGCAACTTGGAGCGTATCGCTGCCAAATGGAATCCGAGAAATGGTCGAATCGTCCGAATATCGGTACTTCGTGATGATGTCGGCGACGTTCAGGGCGAAGCGTCCGCCTGGAACGGTTACTCGAAAAAGTTGCTCGCAAACCGACGTGAAGTGACGAATGAAGCCGTCGTAGTCAAACTCCTGCCCGCGCTCAAACTTTGTTGTGACATATGGAGGGCTGGTAACGATCAAATGTACCGAGGAATCAGGCAGGCGCTCCAACTCTCTATTGTCCATCACGTAGACTTTGTGCGTCATTTGCCTGCTTCCACCCCTTGCACGAGTTTGGACAACGGTACGCCCATAGCACGGGCAATCTTTACCATTACAGTAAGGGTAGGATTTCTTTCGCCGCGCTCTAGTCCGCCGAGGTACGTTCTATGCACTTCAGCGTGGTCAGCGAATCCTTCTTGAGAAAATCCTCTTTGCTTGCGAAGCTCGCGTAGTCGATTCCCAAAGTGAACGCACTCGGGGGTCTTAACCTGTAACATTGACAGCAATATGCTACGATGCTACTTCTTAGTCCACAGCCTATGAGTATCAGCCTAAACGCCCAACCAGAGTTCCAGTTCAACATCGAGAGAACAACCGTTGTCTCGAAGAAGGCGGAGCCGTTTGTAAAGTGGGCAGGAGGGAAGCAAGCTCTCATCTCGCAGCTTGTTCCGCATTTTCCAAAATCCTACACGCGGTACTTCGAGCCATTCATCGGTGGTGGTGCGGTCTTCTTTGCTACAAGGCACTCGAAGGCCGTGATTTCGGATCAGAACGAATGGCTCATCGACACGTATGAAGCGGTTCGAGACAACTGGCAAGCGGTCGCGGCGAAACTCGATACATTGCCCAACACAAAGACGGACTACCTTCGGATTCGGGCGATACTGCCAAAGTCCCTGGACTTGGTTGATCGTGCTGCCCATTTTGTTTATCTGAACAAGACCTGCTTTCGTGGACTTTTCCGCGTAAATCGCCAAGGGCAGTATAACGTCCCGTATGGAGCCTATGATCGGCGCTACTACGATCCGGCAAATCTCGCAGCGGCTTCGGCGGCGCTCAAAGGAGCCACTGTTCTACGCGGAGATTATGAAGCCGCAGTGGTTGGCGTTAATGAAGGTGATTTCGCTTATTTTGATCCACCCTACTATAAGCTGGGCGGCTATTCAGACTTCAACCGCTATACGGCTGGGCAGTTCAGGGAAAGGGATCAAGTTCGCCTTGCGGCGCTTTGTAACGAACTTACCGAACGTGGCGTGAAGTGGGCGCTGAGTAACAGCGATACCCCCTTCATCAGAGCGTTGTATAAACGGTATCGCATGGTGACGGTCAATGCTCGCAGAGAGATAAATCTAAAATCACAAGAGCGCGACGTTGCCGAGCTACTTGTATTGAACTACTGACCGCTCGTTAGTTCCGCCCGTGCTCACTCCCAGCATGAGTCGCACGCGCTCCCGCGAGAGCGGTCATTTAAGGGTCAGATGATAAGGTCAGATGATGGTGTCTTATCTTCCTAAAAACCTACGGTTTTTGCTCCAGAGCACCCACCCACACCCTTTGGGTTTTGGTTGGGTGCTCTGGAGCCGGAAGATAAGACAATAAGAATGAGGATTAGGATGGGTTGGTAAGGCGGGAGCGTGTGCGGAGATAATGATGGTTAGGTTGGGGTCGGGGAGGGGGAAAAACGGGGACAGGTGGTACAAGGAAAGTTGCAGGCGGGAAGACGCAGGATCGCGAGGAGCGCGTGAAGCGGTTTCAGCAGGAGCCTGCGGTCAAGGTATTCCTCATCAGCCTGAAGGCTGGCGGCGTAGGTCCGAACCTGACAGCGGCGGACTATGTGTTCATTCTTGATCCGTGGTGGAATCCGGCGTTGAGACTCAGGCCATCGACCGAACGCACCGGATCGGGCAGAAAAAGAAAGTGATCGCATACAGGTTGATTGCTCAGGATACGGTCGAGGAAAAGATTCTGTCTCTCCAAGAAAACAAGCGCGAGCTGGCGGATGCCATCGTGAACGCCGACAAAAGTCTTCTCCGGCGAATCACTTCTGAGGATGTCGAAGTGCTCCTGTCGTAGACGGCGGGATTCAGCCGTGTTATTGTAATAATACAGAGCGTAGTTCAGAATTCATTCAGCGGCCCGTGCACGGCCACCACGCGTTTCGAAAAATCCCCTTTAAAAAAGCCCAACATGAACCTCCAACCTGATGGTGTTCCATCCTCCTAATATCTTTCAGATATTGCTACTGGGCACCCACCCTCACCCTATGGGTTTTGTGTGGGTGCCCAGTAGCCGGAGGATGGAATACCATTAGGAAGTTTTAAGATTTCAGTGAAATAAATTATGAGGTGGCCGTGCGTGGTGGGAAGGGGTGTGGTTTTGGGGGACGGGGGTAGTGCGAGGTAAGTGCTTCTGCGGAGTGCGGTGGAACGTGATGCGATGACGGTAATTGTTACGTTGTGTCGTGTTTTTTTTGGTGTCAGTTCGAGAAGAATAGAACAGCTGGAAAGGTGGCCCTGACGGGCCATGCGGTTGGTTGAGCCTGCCGACCACTACACGATTATCGAGACCTGCAAGCTGCTGCAACTCGATCCGGCAGCGTATTTCCGGTATCTGGTGCACGCCAACAACGCAGGAGAAGAGGTCCGTAGCCCGCTCGCCTACGTGCGCTGGAAGTACGAACTGAAGAAGGCGGCGCAGGCGGCTGCCGAAAAAGGCGAGAGATCATAGCACGTCGAATCCGTCAGGCTAGGACCGGCTTAAAACCCTGGATACCAAGTGCGCCGAAAAGCTATCGAATAAAACCGAGCTTGCTAAGCCTAATCGCCATAGACTGAATGCTGACTCTATATTTATCTGCCAACTCTTCAACCGCAGCTTCTGGTTCTGTGGAACTGACATTCCTAACATCTTGGAGCAAGAAGTCCTCGGGCATTAGGAGGTCGGCAGCAAACTGATTTGCTTCGATCTCTTTATCGTCGACACCGAGACTCGAACTCTCATCACGGAAATTCACGGCTGAACGGAGCAGATTGTCGACATGAAGATTTTTGGTTTGATGCAATAATAGATGGCCGACCTCATGGGCTATCGTAAACCTTTGGCGGGTTTCAGCGTGATTCGAGTTTACACCGATTATGATTTGACGTTCATGGCAGTGGACTAAGCCAGAGACTTCACCGTCGAAGGGCTGGTACCGGATGATGGCATTCAATTCCGATGCAAGCTTCTCAATAGGGACAGGAGCTTTTCGGATATTGCCTTTTTCTAGGAGTTCTTTTGCCTTGCTCTTTAATAGGGTCCATCGAACGGCCATTCAGGTTGTCTCCTTTTTTGTGTGGATCTTGGTGCCAAGTATGCTTTCGATAAAGCGACGCTCGTCGTCCCCGTACATTTCAATATCAAGGGAACTCGGTGCCTTCTTGAAAAGGCTGTCATCGGGGATGAGCTTAAGGAGGGCTATCCCCAGCGTGTTGGCGATGCCGACGAGGATGTGGACGTCTACGGGTTGTCGGCCTTTTTCGATGTTTGTGATCGACGTTCTAGACAGACCGAGAAGTTCGGCGAGCTTCTGTTGCGACAACCCCTTTTTTTCGCGGGCAGTGGTTACTCGGTTTCCGAGTTCCTCGTAGAATTTCCCTTGTGGTGCCGCCATATTACATAGCCTACGTCACTAGACTTGTTCGGTCAATTAAGAAACTCTGTTGGGTGCTTGGCTTGGAAACAGGTTTCTAGAACAGCCACATGAAAATGTTTTCTATATTGACCTTTGTGGCGGCCTGCTTTATCCTCGTGATTAGAAGTGTTGTGCTTTGGCACGGAAAGGATTTCGGTTATGACCCAGAATGAAGTTCCCATTAAAGTAGACAAAACGAATCTCAAGACGCTCCCTAAGACGACGGGAGCGGCCCTTTATTTGTTAGGTAACGTTGGTGCAGACTATGACCTGTGGCTAGAGGTGCCGGGACCGGCGGAAGATCAGTTCGTTATTAATGATGGTTCAGAAGTTGATGTGAAACCTGGTAGCCATTTTTACACCGCAAAGAAGAAGCTGAATCCTGGAAATGGCTGACGTTAACGACATTAGCGAAGTTCTGCCCGAGGAAGACGTCTCTTTCCTTAAGGACAAACATCCGAATCATGTGGTTCGCCAGGTGGGCAGCGAGATTCACGTTTTGTTGAAGGACTTCGCTTTTCCAGAGCAGTACTCGCCACGTGTCTCTGATCTTCTCTTACGGTTGCCAGCAGGTTATCCAAATGCAGCTCCTGACATGTTTTGGACTAAGCCGGACGTGAAACTAACCGCAGGAGTATGGCCTGCTCAGTGTGCGCACCGCGAGATCCCTGGTTCAGGCAGCGGGTGTGAAGTTTACGAAAGCCTGTCCTGGCAGAGATGGTCCCGACACTTTCAAGGTGGGTGGATCGTTGGCGTACATGGTTTGCAGTTTTTCGTACGGACGGTTGCTCAGGAGCTTAAGAGGGGCGTTTAGTGCGGCATACCGTTACTATTCTTGAGGCCGATTTCGAGCGCTTGACGTCTCACTTGTACCGATCGAAAGACGAGGAGGCTGCGTATCTCGTTGCTCGTATAGTGAATCTACCTGACGAGGTACGGCTTCTTGTTAGAGCTGTCATACCGGTTCTGTCTCGTGATATTGAATCGCAGTCTCCCGTTGATATGGTGATCCGCTCGCAATCGTATGTGCAAGCGATCAAGCGCTCGAAGGTGGACGAAAGTGCATTCATTTTTGTCCACTCGCATCCGGTTGGTTCGAATACATTTTCTGAGCAAGACGATCGCGAAGAGTTGCCGCTCTTTGCACTTGCACATAGTCGAAATGAGAAGATTGTTCATGCGAGCTTAGTCGCGTCTGAGATGGGGCAGCGACTCATAGGCCGGGTTTGGTTTCCAGATGGCAGTAGGGCGCCGATTGATCTGATTCGCGTAGTTGGTGCTCGATGGCGGTTCTTATTTCCTTGCTCGGGGAGCGACTCGATTCCAGAGTACTTCGATCGCCAGGTGCGGGCATTCGGTGCAGAGATTCAACGGTTGTTATGCCGCTTGCATGTCGGCGTTGTTGGAGCAGGCGGTATTGGATCTGCAATTATTGAGCAGTTGATACGGCTCGGCGTAGGTAAGTTGACTGTCGTCGATCATGACGTTTTTGACGATACAAATGTGAATCGTGTCTATGGTTCAAGCACTTTCGACAAGGGAGTTGCGAAGGTGAATATTGCCGCTCGGCAGGCGGCAAGCATAGGCGTGGGGACAAGGCTGAAGCCGATTTCAAAACACCTCGGTTATAAGAGTGTAGCCACAGAGCTGCGAGGCTGTGACTTGATTTTTGGTTGTACAGATGATCAGTGGGGTCGCTCGATTCTTTCGCGGCTTTCAATATACTACCTTGTTCCGGTTTTCGATCTGGGAGTGATAATCGACCCAGATGGCGAGCTGATTCGATCAGTGCATGGTCGGGTGACAGTGCTACAGCCAGGTTACGCGTGTCTCTTTTGTCGGGAACGTATCACTCCTGACGGGGTGACTGCGGATAGTATTGCAGCTACAGATCCAGAGCGAGCTGCTGCGCTCGCTGCTGAGGGGTATATTTCGGGTGTGCAAGCACACGCACCCGCTGTGGTGAGTTTTACCTCCGCTATCGCATCGGCTGCTGTCGCAGAGTTATTGGATCGTATAGTTGGATACAAAACGTCCGAAAGTAAGTCGAGTGAATTCATCTATCGGTTTGAGGCAGATGCCATTTCTCGAAATACACGTTTGGCTCGTCCTGATTGCTTTTGCATGAATAAAAAGTTGTGGGGAGCGGGAGATCGAAAGCCGTTTCTTGGAGTTACTTGGAGGCCGGAGGAATGAGAATGCGGCGTGCCTTCAGGGTCCTTTGGAAGAAGCTGCGGCCGGGACCGCCACACTTTTCAAGTGTCAGTTTCGTTGACTCGATGTCTATGGTGCCCGACGATTTGCGTGACGTGATTTACATAGTTGGTACGGTTAACTTTCCCAAGTGGGCGGTTTTCGAATGTCCCTGTGGTCAAGGGCACAGACTCACGGTGCCTCTCATGAAGAGTGTCTCACCACATTGGATGCTTCAGATTCGACGAGGACGGGCATCGTTGTGGCCGTCGGTCAGCGTGGATGACGACCCCTGTTCAAGTCATTTCTGGTTGCGAGCCAATCGAATCGAGTGGGCACGTTGGGCATGGGAAAAGTCTTGTAGATGTTTCTGATGCATCGCGGAGTATTCAGTTCTATGAAACAAACCCCCGCAGCACCGCCAGCACTGTCTTCAGCTTGTCCTCCTCAATCCGGTCGATCAGCGCGATACACTCATCCATCAGACTCGTATACGGCACTTCTCCGCCGGCAAGCAGTGTCTCGTATTCCTGCCGCGTAAAGCCGTAGGCCGCGATGAGGCGCGAGATCTTGCGCTCGTCGAGGTCCATGCGTCCTTGCTCAATATGGCTGATCCAGGAGTCGGATAGGCCCATGAGACGGCCTGCAGCGCGCATGGAGATGCCTTTCGACATCCGCATGAACCGGAGGACTCTGGCGGTCTTGGTGATCCGTTTGTGATTACTTCTCTTGAATTTCATAGCGTTCATCTCCTTTGGGGTTCGATAAACGCTCTTTGAGCCGACTACGCACTTAGCTCTTGTACCCCCTGAAATGACCTCTTTGCCGAGTCATCCCGGAGGGCTAAGCGCCGTAGACTTTTTGGTTCGGTCAACACGATGCGAAAAATACCGGCTAGCCAAATCTTAGCCAGATACTAGCCAACTCGGGTCATGCCGAGTCATGTCGTGTAATGAAGGATGCCGAGGGAACTGGGGTAACTGCGCGAAAACTCTGTTAGTGATTTCAAATAAAAAGCCCCGTTTGCTACCAAACGGGGCCCGGAATTTGGTGGAATCGCCCCGTTTGGTCTGGTTTCAACTACTTGTAAACAATTTCTGGCTAGCCTAGCCAAGCTTCTAGCCTGAATTTCATCTACACGTTTATCGTTTGTTTCTGAAGTCGAAGAGATTAACGACGTGACTCATAACTGCTTCGTCGCTCGGTAGAAAATTGAGTCCTTCAGTGGCACCCGCCTCATCAATTCCGGCCATGCGAATATAACGCTGCATGGTTTTGATGTCTTTCCATCCACCAATTTTCATCACTCGCGTGGGAGCGATCCCATCTGAGATGAGCTGCGTGGCAAAACACGCCCGCAGCGTATGAAATCTGATGGACTTGAGGCCAGCGCCCAAGCAGAACTTCCGGAGGACTCGGGCTTGCTCACCCTTATCCCATTCCCAGACACGGGGGAGAACATGCGTCTGCTTTCCGGTTCTGGTTCGCTGCTCTTGCAGCAGCCAGAACAGTTCTCCTGAAATCGGGACGCTTCGCCAGTATCCGCCCTTGGTGGGGCCGATTGTTCTGGTGCGAGTGTTCCAGGTCTTCGTGACCCGGAGCATTCCGAAGCGGCGCTTGTCAGCGGGCAGCTTGTCCTGGGCGCGAGCGATCTCTTCCGAAACCATCTCGATGTCCGTCCAGAGCAGGGAATGAAGCTCGCCCGATCTCATGCCGGTTAAAAGGCCCATCGCCCAAACCGGATACCATGTATGCTCGTGATCCCTCGCCGAGGTGAGGAGCGCCCGGATCTCAGGTAATGAGAGAATCTCGGGTAGCTCTTCCTCTTTTTCTTTTCCCACGTCGAGCCCATGTACCGGCGTATGCTGTACGCCGATGATGAGTTTTTCCTCGATGCCCCAGTTATAGACAATATCGAGCCTCTTGAATGGGACAAATAGTAACCACTTTCCAGAGTTGTCAGTCCAATCATTAGGCGGGGATGGGTTCTCGGCATGCACCCAATAATCACTTCGATTCTTCGAAGGCTGCTCATTTGTTTGTATAGGCCACATGAATTTCAACCTTTTTAATTGCCATCTCCGCTCAATTCCTCTTCCAACTGTTCTACGGTTGGTAGGCTCGACTTCAGTTCCTTGGGGAGCGATTCCACCAGGCGGACCTTCCAGGCGGCAACGCCAATGGGTTTGGTTATATCTCGTAGCGCATATTCGGCGACAAGTTTATCTTTTGACTTACAGAGCAGTAGTCCAATGCTGGGGTGATCGTCAGGGCACTTGAATTTTTCATCCACTGCAGAAAGATAAAAGTTCAGCTTGCCTGCGAATTCCGGCTCAAACGGCACGGCCTTTAACTCGATGACAACAAAGCATCGGAGATTCAGGTGGTAGAAAAGTAAATCGACATAGAAGTCCTGTTCGCCCACCGTCAGGTGAACTTGCCGTCCCACAAATGCAAAGCCGATACCGAGTTCGAGCAAAAACTGTTGAACATGGTCAATCAGGCCCTGCTCCAGTTCCCGTTCCTTGGTTTCCGGGGATAGGGTCAAGAAGTCAAAAATGTATGGATCTTTCAGTGACTGCGTTGCGAGATCTGATTGTGGCGGCGGTAAGGCGCGTTTGAAATTGTTAGTCGCTTTTCCCTGTCGTGAAAAAAGACGGCTCTCAATTTGAGTGATCAGGATGCTTCTGGACCAGCCATGCTCAATCGTCATTTTTGCGTAAAATGCGCGCTCTTTCGTCGATTTCACTTTTTCCATTAAAATGACTTGATGGCCCCACGGTATTTCTGCCACAGCCTGTGGCAGAAATGGGATCTTGTTTTTCATCCCAGAAACATTGCCCTTGGCCGTTGGATAGGCCAGATAAAAAGCTCGCATTCTCCAGATGTTCCGTGTTGAAAACCCCTCCATCCCAGGAAAGGCCTTTTGTAGGTCTTTAGCCAATCGTTCAATTATTGAAGTGCCCCATTCTTCCTTTTCTTGTTTCGCCGTAATGGCGCGTCCAATACTCCAATAGAGAGCAAGTAACTTTTGATTTGCTGCCAGTGCTGCCTGGGTCTGCGCGGTCGCGACTCGATTTTTGATGTCAGATAAAAACTGGGAATATCCTGATGGCAGACCTCCCAATTCTGGCGCAGCCCGTGGCAGAAGTTTCTTTTTGAGCAGATTCTTTGGATTTTGTTTTTTCATGCTAAACCCTTTCCAAAAAGCGGTGTCTGATATCCCGCCCTTAAAGAGCGTGGCCCCAAGAGACCGACAGGCTCTTCGATTTGATAACCCATTTCTTGATAGGCTTTTATGCGATTCCGATACATTTTAAGAAACATCGCAGAAGAGGAATCCACGTAGTCATGAACGACAACAGCGGTCTTCCCTTCGGCAAGGCGATGAAGCCGGCCCGCGTATTGAACCATTCGACCCTTAAACGATAGCGGCATGGCGAGTATGAGCGTGTCCAACGCTGGTAAATCAAATCCCTCGCCGATTAGAGATGCCGTCGCTAGTATGCCAACAGCAAGACCTTCCGTTCGCGCAGTCTCAACATCTGAGAGCACCTGCGCGCGTGCCTTCGCGGAGAGTTCCCCGTTAAGTCGAAATAGTCGGGGCCTTTTATGGGCATTGCTAGATTCTCCCAATCCCTTCTCTATGAGCGCATTCAATGTCTCAAGGTGGTCTTTGCGATCCGAGATGAGCAATAAAAATCTGCAAGCGCGCAATGCCTCCATGGCATCATGTGCGATGAGATTATTTCGTTTTGGATCAGTGGTTAGATAATGAGCCAATACATGATAGGCCGGTTTGGGTTCAGCATCCTCTGGAAGACGAAAACCTGTTTCGGTAAAGATAACCTTCTTTTCAAGTTTACCACCATCAGCGCTCTTTATTTCATGGCGTACTGGCCCGCATTGCTGAAATAGAATTCTTTCGAGCTTATCCTTGCGGTAGGGTGTCGCCGTCAGGCCCACCACATAGCGCGCCGGAAACTGCTTCATTACTGATTCAAAAGAGGTTGCCGGTATGTGATGGCACTCATCTACAATCACCTGAGAATAGTCTTGAGTGATTTCATCAAGAGACTCGGTGCGGGTGAGGCTTTGAAGCATTGCGATATCGATTTTTCCGGTGCGGTTCTTCTTCTTGCCACCAAGGACGCCTATGTCCTTTTTATCAATTCCAAGAAACTGGATCAGGCGATCTCTCCACTGGACTACAAGCGGCTGTCGGTGAACAAGAACGAGTGTAGGCGCTCTTCTCTTGGCAATAAGAGCACATGCCATAACGGTCTTTCCGGTCCCTGGGGGGGCACTCAAAATTCCGGTATCAGTTTTCTTAATGGCCGCGAGTGCAGATTCCTGAATATCAGTTAGGGTTCCTTTGAACTCGACTTTGAGTCCCTTTTTATTCAGGCGCTCATCGCGAATAACAACGGTTGCACCGGCCTTAGTAAGGACGGCTGTTGCCTTTTCTAGAACGCCTCTTGGGAGAATTAGGCTGTCAGCTCGCAATTCTCCAGAGAAAATGAATCGTTTGTGGGGATAGATTGGCATCCGCATCCGTTGGAGTTTGTAGAATTCTGGATTGGGGAAGCTCGCAGTACGTTTAAGTTTTGTAATCAGCGCTGACGGCAGGCCCTCTAAGGGAATCTCAATCTGCCCGCCATACCCGAGTTCAAGTGTTTTTCCAGCAAGAGTGGCTGGTGGTATCTGATCTACTCTCGCTGATTTTGACAAGATGTTTTCATCAGTGATTTCCGATGCATCATCTTCGGGTGACTGGATTTGTTGTCTGGCGGGCAAGTAATCTTGAATCACCTGACGCAACTCTGGCAGGGAAAGGCAACGAATCTGAGTGAGGTATTCCCACTGATTGGCATACGATTCACCTGAAGGAGAAGTGAAAAGACTGTTGCCTTGTTCTCGGGGCCCTTTCTGAAGGGGAAGAACAATTAAGTTGCCAAATCCCCCTTTAGGCAAGAAGTCCTGGCTTGGAAAAAAACGGTCATATGAATCAAGGCCGATCGTATGTCGGGCTTCGCTACAGCGAGCGAGAATGAGAGTTCCTAATGTCCGAGCCATTCTTGCGGGTACGGGGCAGGAAAAGAATATCCAAGCATGAGCGCCATTCCCAGATCGAGATTTTTCTACACCGACTTGAATTCCCATTCCATCGGCCATTGAGCGATAGCATTCGACATCCGTGCGCCAGCCCTTTTCGTCAAAGTCACAGGCTAAAAAGGTACAGGTGTCGTCTTCACGAATAGCGTAAGTACCTATGGTCATCTGACCGCGCAGGTGAGCATCAACAGCTTTTTCATTCAGCGGGTAAAACGATCTGTGTTCACATACGGTGCACTTCACTTGGGGCTTGCGGCATATATCTTGAGCCCATTCATTTTTGCAAACTGGAGAGTAACCCTTGGTTTTTTTTTTGTGGTTCTCCCACAGTTTTGGGAATACAGACTCACGGCACTGAAACAATTTCAAAAACAGTGCAATCTTATCTGATGGGCTTTCAGGTGTAGAATCAAGTGTTGGCCGACCTAGTTGTGGGGCCGCTGATTTGGGTGTTTTTGTTTTGAGTTCCGCTAACTGAGCAATGAGCTGCGTCCGCTCTTTTTCGATTTCTCGAAGGCGTGTTTCAATGGATTCTGCGATGTCAGGTTGAAGAATTAGATTCACGCGCACTGTTCCTTCATCGCGTATTTTCACCAAGTGCAGTTTGAATGAATTTATATAATTTTTTGAAACGTCCCACGCGTATCATATCCCTTGGCGAAATATCTCCCAGCAGAGGATTGACCATTTTAAACCAGAGCATTGTCTTGTGATCGTCTTTGAAATAGCCGCTAACAAGGTTGATTGCCACGGCCCACTCAATAATGCGATCCCGGAGTTCAGTGGGCATTTTCTGGTCATAGCGGACGGATTGCATGGGAATATTCGCGGCTACTGATACATCCTCTTTGCGGTAATCAAGGATGTTGACGATCTTTTTGCCGTCTGGCTCCCCGTTTAAAAAAAGATGCATGCGATCTTCGGCGGCTATATTACCAAAAAGTGAATGTGCGGTTGCTCCCATTATCTGTACCTCCTGCTGACTTCGCCCGAAGACGTTTTCGATTTTCCATATTATTGCCACATTATTACCACTATTGTCCAACAATAAACATATTGTAGCAGTTAAAGAGATGGTGGCAGATGCAATCAAAATTAATTTCGTCTCATCTAGAGATGGAAAAGGCGTCTGTTCTTATAGCTTCGCCAGGTCCGATCCAGGGTTGAATGGCCCATCCAGATGCTGATATTTTCAATGCTGTGCCCTTTTGAAAGCATGAGGTCGGAAAATCCTTTTCTTCCACCGTAAAGGTCAACACGCGCACCGAAGTAAGTGTGAACGGTTCTGACGATGGGACGACGAAAGTTTCTTGATTCCAGAATTCTCAGGGCAAACCTCTGTTCTTCAAACAGAATAGGAATAGGCTTCCATCGATCGTCCGGTGGCAATGCAATAAGTTTTGTTTGATACACCCATAGGATATCCCTGCCAGTGGGAATGGTTTCTATTCGCCAGAGGTCTGAGTTGTGTAAGTTGTCGATTTCCTGAGGGCGCAGGCCAAACCATACGGAGAGGAAAAGCCAATTGAAGTTGGGCTGGTTGATGCGTGTGCGTGCCCGCTGAAGTAATTCCGGTGTCAGCGGATGAGATGGTCTTCTAACCTAAACGCGACAAAAAATCTGGCTTAAAATCAGGCAGCCATCCGGTCGATGGCGCCAGCGACACTGCTGAAAACGTCTTGTCGGGC
>MEQJ01000123.1 GCA_001770165.1 Bdellovibrionales bacterium RIFOXYD1_FULL_53_11
TATCGTGGAGCATTGGACTCTATAGCAAAGAGATTAATAGAAATAGAGAATCTAGAAAGAGATGAATATGAAAGCATTATTATTGCTCATGGTATACAGCCAAAGAAAAAGATGGATATAGAGCATCAGATATGATATGGCTAGATATAAAGATAAGTCTAAAGCAATAGAATTAAGAAAGAAGGGCTATAGTTATAATCAAATTAAAGAAATACTTAGTATAAGTAAGGGTACTTTAAGTGATTGGTTAAAGGATTATCCACTTTCAGATAAAAGAATAAAGGAATTAAGAGATAATAATCCGAAAAGAATTGAGAATTATATTAGGACCATGACAAAAAAAAGAAATGAGAAATTTTCTATTGCTTTTGAAAAAGCCAAAGGGGATATAGGTAAAATTACAAAAAGAGAATTATTTATTGCTGGTTTTTTCTTGTATTGGGCGGAAGGTGGCAAGACTACTAGACATACAATTACTTTAACTAATACAGATCCAGCAATGTTAAAAGTATATATTAAATGGATTGAATCACTGAGGGTACCAAAAGAAGAATTAAAAGTTAAATTACATTTATATAAAGACATGAATGAGGATAGAGAAATTAGATTTTGGAGTAATGAATTAGGTATAAATAAATCAAAATTCAATAAAACATGGATTAAAGATTCTAAGATGTCCGATCTTACCTATAAGAATAATTTTGGGCATGGAACATGCAATGTTATACTGAATAATACGACTATTGCAATGTATGTCTTGATGGGAATCAAATTTATTGCTAATGTAGTAGGTATGGGTGATTTAGACAATATGCGCGCGTAGCTCAATTGGTAGAGCATTCGACTTATACTCGAGCGGTTCTAGGTTCAAGTCCTAGCGCGCGCACCAAATTAATTTATCTTAATATAGTTATCCACCCCCCCCCTTTTTTTTTACTATAAATAAAATCAATGGTACAATCTAACTATGTTTCAGTTCCATAACCATAGAAAGCAGAAAGGCTTTACCCTCATCGAGCTTCTAGTTGTTATTTCTATAATTGGCTTACTATCTACTGTGGTACTTGCGAGTTTGAATACGGCGAGAGAGAAAGCTAGAGATGCACAAAGAATAGCAAATATTAAAGAAATGCAAAAAGCTCTCACTTTTTTCTATGATAAATATGGTTATTATCCAGGTAATGATGGCTCAGGGAATTTAACTGACCCTTATTATGCTATGGCTTCTGCTATTGTCAGTGGGGTGGTATATATTGATGGTGTTGTAGATGGTAGTCCAGCTATAGGAAGATGGAAGAAATTAGAGAATTATCTTCTACCATTTATTCCTAGTTTACCTAGGGATAATATAGGTGGTAGTCAGGTCAATTATAGGTATAATTATAAGTATAATAGAGCACAAAATGATTATGGTTTATCTGTTATACTTGAAAACTCAAATTCTGTGAGTCAGAATGATGGTGGGTATTTTTCTAATAAATTTGAAGTTGGAGGACTTCCTACATATTGTAAGAATAAATATCCATCTGGATCAAATGGTGATTGGTCGATTTGGAATCAAACTGCTGCTTGTGCTGGAGATGTTCCTCCATCATAGAGTAACTCTACTCCCAATGCCTCACCTCACTCTCCCTTCTCTTTAGATTTTCTCTAATCTGCGGATATTTTTCTAATTTCATATCCTCCTCTATTATCACCCTTGCTTCATTTCTCGCTATTTCTACCATCTTAATATTCCTAAGTGCTTCCATAGCTATATCTGATACTCCCCATTGTTTACCACCAGAGAGCTCTCCTCCACCACGGAATTTCAGATCATATTCTGCAAGCTCAAAACCGTTTTTTGCAGTTTTCAGAGCATTCAATCTATCAAATGTCTTCTCTCCCATTGTATCTGTAAAGACATAACAATATGCTTGATGATTGGAACGTATTACACGACCACGTAGCTGATGTAGCTGTGCAAGGCCAAATCTCTCTCCACCTTCTATGACTATAACTGTGGCATTTTCTACATTTACTCCTACTTCTACTACAGATGTTGCACAGAGTATATTTATTTTTCCTGCTTTGAAATCGAGCATTACTTTATCTTTATCTTTTGGCTTCATTTTGCTATGCAAAATTCCTATTTCATATTCTTGGAAAATATCTTTTTTCAATCTTTTTGCTTCCTCTTTTACTGATTTTGCATTTACTGCCATTTCTTTCTCTGGATCTGGTTCATCTATGCGAGGACAGATAATATATGCTTGACGACCATCTACTAGTTCTTTACGAATCTTCTCATATGTCTCTCCACGTTTATCTCTAGAAACTATCTCTGTAATAATAGCTTTTCTCCCATGTGGCATCTGGTCTAGAAGTGTAAGATCTAAATCTCCGTATATAGTGAGAGCAAGTGTGCGGGGAATAGGAGTTGCTGTCATAGATAATAGATGTGGTGCACGAGCGAGTCCTAAAGCATCTTTCTGTACGAGTGAAGCTCTCTGTTTCGTACCGAAACGATGCTGTTCATCTATTATTACATAAGCTAGATTTTTGAACTTTACACTTTTCTGTATTAGAGCATGAGTACCTATGAGAATTGGTATCTCACCATTTTCTAGCCATTTCAAGAGTTGGGATCTAGATATATCTGTCCAACCTTTTGGATTTATCTTCGAAGGGAATTTCCTACAACCATTACCAGTGATCAGTCCTATTTGTATTCCGAGATATGCAAAGTATTGTATAAATGATTCGAAATGTTGCATAGCCAAGATTTCCGTAGGGCACATATATGCTACTTGTAGATTGCCATATTTCCTATCTTTCGGTTTTGTTGTAGAGACTGCATAGGCAGTGCTTGCTGCTACTGCAGTTTTCCCTGATCCCACATCACCTTCGAGTAATCTAGACATTGCATGACCACTTTTGAAATCCCTTATTATTGTATCTATAGATCTTTTCTGTGCTTCTGTAGCTTGGAATGGGAAACGTCTTATGAATTCATGCATTTCTTTTTCATTTTTATCTATAATAAATGTCGGATTATTTTCATATTTTTTTCTAGCGATTTGTTTTTCAATTTGTATAAAAAATATTTCTTCAAAAGCAAAGCGCTTTCTAGCTGATACAGAATCCTCTGATCTCATAGGTGTATGTATCCATATAAAAGCAGTTTTTAAACTTGGTAAATTGTATTTATCTAAAATTTCTTTTGGAATTGGATCTATTATTTCATCCAATATTCCATTTCTGAAGATTTCCATTATTTTATGATAGAACCAATTGGAAGTTATTCCTCTTGATTCTGGATAAATAGGATAAAGTGTATGACTTTCTCCGTCTTTACCAAAGAGTGATTCTCCTACACCTATTGGTAATTTATTTATTATTTCTATTTTTGGATTTGAAAAATATATTTCTCCAGTCTGTTTTCTCTCAGAAACTTTTCCTTCTATTCTGACCATTGCTTCTTCTGGAGTCATCTTGGCCAGATACGGCTGATTGAACCATATACAATGTATCTTTCCACTCTCATCTTCTATCCATGCATCTGCCATTGCTATCTTCGTACGGAAACTTTTACTAGTCTTTAATTTACTAATTTTTCCAAATACTACAGCAAGATCTCCCTTGGCAAGAGAAGAAATATTCCTAGTTTCTGATGTATCGCCGTATCTAGTAGGGAAATGATAGAGTAGATCCATCACGGTCTCTATACCTAGTTTCTTCAGGGCAGTTTTCTGTATTTGCATTAGTCTAGATATATCTGTTATGGGGGAATCGTATTGCATAGGATGATTATACGATATTTTGATTAAAAACACTTTTTATGCAAGAATAGGTGGATAAGGAAAGAGAAGTGAATAGTAAATATTTGGAAACGTGTCAGAGTGGTCTAATGAGCATCTTTGCTAAAGATGTGAGCCCCTTAAAGGCTCCGAGGGTTCGAATCCCTCCGTTTCCGCAAAAGGGGAATGGAAGGCACATTGCCCCATTCCCGAAACGGTTTCCTGGCTTCAATGCTCAATCTTTTGTCGGTGAGCTTAGGGTTCAAACCGACGATTTCCAGAATGAGACGCTTTTCATGAGTTCCGCCAGCCTTGAACGAATCCACGGCTCTACGGCTGAAGGAGATGAAATCCTGCAAGGGTTCGAACCAAGAGTCGCCGTTTGCCATTTGGCTGATGCTCTGGTCGAGCTTCATCTTCTCTTGCTCAAGCTGCTGACGCTTGTTGAGGTAGTCTTCGTCGCTCACCAAGTCACGAAGCCGTAGAGCGGTCAGGTTCTCAAGTTGGCGGGCTACCGCGACCTTGGCCTTCTCCGCTGAATCCCGTTGCGCCTGCCGGTCATCACTCTTCGAGCTGTCCATGGATTCCAGGTTGTCGAGAAGCCAGAGGTGAATCGGCTCTGGAATGGTCAGAGTGTGCAGGAAAGCCAGAACCTGTGCCTCAAGGTCGCTTTCCGAAACGTGGGATTGTCGGCATCGATAATCCTGGCGCTTCTTGCTGCAATGGTAGTAGGCGTAAAGCGAGCCGAAGCGATTCAC
The DNA here is from genome assembly GCA_001770165.1 of Bdellovibrionales bacterium RIFOXYD1_FULL_53_11. Lineage (GTDB taxonomy): Bacteria > Bdellovibrionota > UBA1018 > UBA1018 > UBA1018 > XYD1-FULL-53-11. Next base: position 4,538 of record MEQJ01000123.1, read on the forward strand.
ATGATGAGAAGCCGTAACAGATGAGCCACATTCCCCGCACCGAATCATCCCAGCGAAAGCAAACTCGTGTCGTTGACGACGTGGCCGACCAGGGCGACCGAGAAGCTCCTGGACCCTGTCAAACTCATCCAGGGTAATCATGGGCCTGTGCTTGCCTGGGTAGGTGTGATCGACCCAGCGAATAACACCGGCGTAGAAGGGATTGGTGAGCATTCTGTAGACGCCGCTCAGGCAGAACGGTCTTCCCCCGCTTTTCCTCCCAACCCGCGTGCGCAGTCCCCACTTTTTCGTGGCAATCTCCTGGATCTGCCGTGGGGTATGGGCTCCCGTGAGCATGAGATCCCACATTTGGCGGAGGAGAGGGAACCGCTCAGGGTCAGGCACGATGGTCTTCGTCTCACGATGATTCAAGTAGCCCGTGGGAGCATTGTTCGGCCGCCAACCATGCTCCAGCTTTGTCCGATTTCCACGGCGCACATTTTCGCTCAGATTGTCCACGTAGTATTTCGAGTAGCCGAAGATGATGGACAGCATGAACTTCCCCTGGGAGCTGTTCTCGAACGTGAAGTTGGCAAAGCGGAGATCTTTGAGCTTCTTGGTATCGAGAAGGTAGATGATCCGTCCTCCATCGATGGAGTTGCGAGCAAGTCTATCCGGATGCCAGGCGATGATTCCATCTGCCTCGCCATGCTCGATCCTCCGCAGCATGGCGTCGAATACCGGCCTCCCCGGTGCCTTGGCGCTCTTGGATTCCTCGCAGATAGCGAGCACAGTGACATTCTGCCACGCTGAAAGGAGTCGTTCGACTTCCCGTCGCTGCGACTCAATGGAGAGGACCTGACGATCCTCGTCCTCGCTTGATTTTCGGCAGTAAAGAAAGTACTTCATGTTGAGATGGTTGGGAATCCCCCATTCGCGTGGGGCCGAGAGGCTGAGCCAGGAGATGATACAGCTCCAGTAGCTCCGTGGCGCGCTGGCGAGCCACCGCTGGCGGGATGGCCTCGCCGAACTTCTGCTGCCACAGCGCCGAGAATTCCCGGATTTCGTCTTCCTTCAATTGCATGCCACTCAGGATATGCCGTGGGCGGGTCAATCAAAAGGGCGGCGGCGTTGCCGGCCGCGTCAAACGCAGGGATACTCGGAGGGAATTCCTCGTTAGACGCCTGAGCTATCGCTTGGTGCCGGTTCGTTCCGACTCAAGGACCTTCTGGACTTGGTTGAACACCGATTCCCTGAGGAGTGGCTGATGCTTGCCGGCATACTTCTCTCCGGTCTGAGAATCCCGAACCTGCCCGATGTAAAACGGATTTTTCAATAGAGTCGCAAACCTGCTCGGCATGACTCTTCCGCCACGCGTGTTCCGCAGACCCTGGCGGTGCATTTCCTCGGCTAAGGTTTTCAGGGTGTGACACCCATTCGCGTAGAGTTCAAATGCCCGGCGCATGAGAGGAGCAGTGAGCGGATCGGGCTGCTTTACCTTGCCTGTTCCTCGATTGACATACCCGAGGGGAGCAGGAAAGGGGTAGGAACCCTCCTGGAGTCGCAGCATAACTCCCCTACGGGTGCATTCCTTAAGGTTGCGCGCGTAGTCGGCTGCGATCAATGCCCGAACTCTTGAAGGGAGGCGCAGCTTGCGGATACGCCGTTCAATCCGAGACATGCCATTCCTTCGCAGTGATGCCGTGGACTTACCGTGGTTGTGATTGGTGTGCTTCATGACTAGAAAGGGATTGGTGAATAATTCGACCTTGGCGGGTACAGGGTAACGTACACTATGCCAGGCGCAAAACGGGCCTGTGGATAACTCGATGGAACGCTCCATGTTCACGGTTGTCTTCAACCAGGATAACATCCCGGTTTCAATGGCGAAGGCGGTGCGGATTGTCTTGGCGATCAAGTTCCTCGCTGCTTGCGTGTAATATCCGCAAGTGGTAACATGTTACTTACTAATGAAGGCGCTAACATTCATTGTTGAAATCGAACGATTGGAGGGGGGTGGGCTATTCCTTTTTGTTCCGACCCTGCCGATGTGTATTGCATGGGGTGACACGCTTGATGAGACCCTGACAAGGGCTCGGAACGAGATTCAGTCAGAGGTGTGGCGCACGATCGCCACCGGCGACATGGAACCCGCGAACTACAAGATCTCACTTGCAATGCGATTGACACCGGCAACACTCGATGCCATTAGGCCATCGACTGAGCCCTCACGCACGATTCCGAAGAACATGGCTGACTTACTGAAGCGGTCCGGTTTCGAGGAGGCAAGAAACGGACGAGGACAATTTGAATTCCTGGATCCTCAGAATCCAGAAGTAAGCTGTAGATTTCGAATGGGCCGACGCCTGCGAAGGCAACGGCAATAGGCGCCTGGCGAGAAAGCGCCCTCACCTTTGGAACAAGCTAATTTCACCGACCAATCCCAGTCAGGCGTCATCCTGGGCTCTTTTCAGTTGCCTCCCCCACCAACCCTCACCCCCTTTGTCGCCGCCGCATCCGCGTTAAGCTGGGATGCATGCGCACCATCAAAGAAGTCATGGCGGAGCGGTCGCCGAAACAGGACATCCCAACGGTTTCCGCCGTCTTTCGCGACGGCCGGATTCTGGAAACCGTCTACGACCCGCACGCGCGGGAGACTCAGTTCGTCCTCTGGGACGGCAGGCAGTGCCTGTTCCAGAGGATGTTCAAGGTGAGCGAGATGCGCCGTCTTGTCCCGTATTCACCTCACAACAACCTGATCAAGAATGAGGTTGTTCTCTTGCCGTCCAAGCCGGAGGAATATGAAGACGACGAAGCGTTGCTCGCCGGCCTGCAATCGTTTATCCACCGTTACGTGGATGTCTCCCCGTTGTTCGAGAAGATCGCCAGTTATTACGTTCTTCTCTCCTGGGTATACGACGGTTTCAACGAACTGCCTTACCTTCGCGCCCGGGGCGACTACGGCTCCGGGAAGACCAGGTTCCTGCTCACGGTGGGTTCTCTCTGCTACAAGCCAATATTCGCCAGTGGCGCTTCCACGGTCTCGCCCTTGTTCCGTCTCCTGGAAGTGTTCCGGGGCACCCTGATCGTGGATGAAAGCGATTTCCGAGTTTCGGACGAAAAGGCCGAAGTGGTGAAGATTCTCAACAACGGTAATGTCCGGGGATTCCCCGTCCTTCGAAGCGAAGTGTCCGGCCAGGGCGAATACAACCCGGTGGCGTATCACGTTTTCGGCCCCAAGATCGTGGCTTCCCGGGGACCTTTTGACGATAAAGCTCTGGAAAGCCGATTCATTACCGAGGAACTGGGCCAGAAGCGCCTCCGCGATGACATTCCGATCAACCTGCCGCCGGAATACAAGGCGGAGAGTCTCCGCCTCCGCAACCAGCTTCTCCTGTTCAGGTTCAGGAACTTAGGACGCTGCAAGGTGATGCCTGAGCTCGTTGACCGGAGCCTGGAGCCGAGGCTGAACCAGATTTTCGTTCCGCTCCTCTCCATCGTCTCCGACCCCAAGGCCAGGGATGAACTCCGCGCCGTGGCGAAGCAGTGCCAGAATGAACTGGTGTCCGAACGCGGCTGGGACACCGAGGCCCAGGTTCTGGAGGTGATCCGGGAACTCCTGGCGACCAGCGACGCGCCGCTCTCAGTGAAGGAAATCACCGGCCGGTTCATCGAGCTCTACGGGGACGATTACGAACGAAAAGTAACCAGCAAATGGATCGGGTGGGTGCTCCGCCGCCGGCTGGGGATCAAAGCCAGACGAGCCTCTGGCGGATACATCCTAGCGCCGGCCGACACCGGCGACTTGAACCGCTTTTACGAGAAATACGGGTTGGAAACGGCCGATGCCGCGACAGCCGATGGTGGCACTCAGGAGAATTGACCCGCTGCTACTAACGAGACCGCACCCTCCCGCCGCGAGGCTGGTTTTGCGTTTCTGGGGAAGATTGATACTCGTGCCGATGGATTCATTGCTGCAGGCGCAAAGAGAACGAGACCCGATGTACATTGGCATGAACATCGTCCTCCAATGTTCACTGTTCTCAGCCTTATTGCTGGCCGTATTTCGGCAGCAGTGAACTTCATGAACATTGGAAAGGGGTGTCGGTCAGGACCACACTCCACCCAATGCAGTCCGCACGATCATCCCGATAGTCTCAGATGAAGCGGTCTTGGACAGTTCTTTGAGTCTGTCCCCAATCGTCGGCCGTTCGCTCGCCGAGCATTCTAATGCCGCATCACGCCCAGGGAATAACTGGGGCTACTCATCAATCCAGGTTCTCAACCGCTTGTACGGCTGGCCATTTCTCCAAATCCAGAAGTCTCTTTCCATAATTGGATAAAGACCCAAATACTCGCGTCCCTCAAAAGTAGACTTCTGACTGATGGGACAAATGGCGACCTTTCCACGCGTGCCGTCGAAGTAACCTAGCTCCCATGGCATCCACTTAGAATTTATTGCGTTCTCCGATGTCGCAAACAAGAGCACCCTGCAGCATTTCATACGCTCCCGAAGGCGTTGGGCAGTTTCAGGGGTAACTTCCGATTGTTCAGAAGCGTCGTCGAGCCAATACACATAAACCGAGAAGCCACTGTCTTTCATCACGCAAGACAACCCGTATACCACTTTCGCATCCAACGTGCTGTGAGAGAGAAACACGTCATAGGAGCTACGGCTATTATGTTGTCTCGCCTCGTTTGCAAGAGCCGCTGCGGCAGAACCCAGAATACTTCTCGTGCTACCAAGAACCACGCTTACCTTTTGTTCTAATTCGGCGTGATTAAAGAACTGCATAGCAATTGCGCTTTCTATACAACACGATCAGCAAGGAGGCGAGCCTAAGATACTCAAATCCGGCCATCCTTAGCCAGCCGCCAATAATAACGACCAGACGCTGTAAGTCGACAGGCGCGACTCCCCATCGCTGCTTCGTACATGTGATCAACTCCAACAGGTGTGACCAAATTGCAGCGGCAAAGAGCCTGCAACTTACGAAACATGGAGGTCTTGCTTGCGATGCTCCCGTTGGCGGTGGCGCACATACGCGGAACGATTGGCAATATCTACTCAGGCGACGTCGGCTTTTAGGAACTAATAGGGAAATGACAGCTTCCTTCCACGCGGCCCGTTCCAGCGACACCGGAAATGCCATTCGACCCGGACTCTCCAGTGCTCCCGACTCAACCCAGTACCTCGCCGAACGGGCCGATCGCTCCATGGTTGGCACCACCGCCAGGAATCGAGCATTTAAATTCAAAATGGGCCAGACTACGCTCCCCACATGGTGGAAATCAGTGTTCAAGAGAGCTTGACTTCCAGTTTCGGAAGCCGTCAGATGCCTTGAAATATGCTCTTCCCAACCAGGGTTTTTCGCGCGTGCTGAGACGATGCCTCTATTGGATTTGCCGATAGGATTCTATAACTTTACGCACCACTTGAAGGCCGCACTCAAATGTCTTGCGAGCGGGCTTCTCCGAGGCGTTTCGGTTAGCGCAGGTACCATCCTGCGAGCATATTGTTAGAAGGATATGCATTTCTACGCATTCAGGCGCCACTCAGCAAGATCGATGTTTTATGCCAACTTCGCCAACGAGAAATTACTTTCCAGTATGGCATCCAGACGTTCATCGCGGAATACTGGACGAAGAACTCTATTTTATCTTTTTAAACTCCTATGGGGACTTTGACGAATTTGCGAAGGCCGTCACGGGTGTTTTGGAGTCTCTCCTCAAAGGAAGGTACTCGTTGTACCACGTGTTTGGCAATTACGACATAATCGTTCGCCTCTGGGCGCGCCGGAGCGCTTATAACAGCCTTCTAGCAGAACTCCGAGAGCAGTGCCGGGCCTTCGCCGGAAGTGTACAACAGTTTAATGTCGATAAAACATTCTATCTCTGGTCCGAGTTCCCCAAATCCCTACCCCCGGAAGTCTTGGACTCTGTCTCCCGCGACCAGATTAGGGCAGTCCAGGCTGGGGATACTGGCGTTATCGCGCGTTTCCGTTCCAATGGGGTAATAGTTGGTGAAATCTCAGGACGTCCACCCTACGGAAGCGATGGTAAGTTCAAGTCCCTGATGATGGTGCAGTTTCTTAGGGAAACATCCTCCATCTTACACATCGTCCAGGATGAACTAATAACCGAGCTGTCCTCCCACTTTCCGACGGAACAAGTAAGCCTGTATTTTGGCTTCGGTCTTGGCACCCTTCTCGTCAAGCAAATTGCTACGGACATGCGCCAGTTTCTGAAGCTAGGGGACCATATTCGCAAAAAACTCCGCTTACTACGCGCGAACTCAAGTACCTACCTCGTCGCCCAACTGGTTCTGGAGAATGATAATGGGGACGCTGAAGTGCAATCAAACAACGAGCCTCTATCTGAAGAGGCAAGGGCATTGATACAGAAGTACCCTGACGCAAAGTCGCTGCGTATTGACGATCTCTTCGTAGCAATGGCTCTTAACGAAAGAGCTATAGCCTCAATTCGCCTCTGCCCTGGACTCAAGAATGGCTTCAGTCTGTTGATCCGGAGCTTCATTGGTAAAGACCGGGGCCAACTGTTGCAGGCGATTTCCTCATTCGTCGAGGAGTTGGAAAGAGTGAGAAAGGACGCTGTGCCATCTCTCTGCAAACGCGCCTTCTCCAGTGGCTGGGAAACCGAGACGAACTCTTTCATTAAGGAAAAGCTAAAGAAGGGGAAGCCACTTGCCGAACTTAGTTTGGGAGAGATACTCCATTTCATAAGGGAGCTAAACGCGTTGCACCTCCACTTACCAGAATTGGATAAAGAATGGGAGGAATCACTTTCTCGCTTTATCTCCATTCGGAATGATGCTTTTCATAAGCCAGAGACAATTGCCCTCGCGCGCATTTATGAAATTGGCCTTGCAGCTGAGGCTTTAGCAAGCTCCTTAAAAAGCCTTCAGACGCTTGCCGGTGATCCTGATACCCGCCAGTGCTAATAACTATGAACGCAAATCAGTATGTCGCGCCCATTCCATTTGAGGACAGCGCAGTGTTCGAAGAGATTGAGCGCTACAAGCCAGGATTGATCAAAGAATTGTTTGATGTGTCTCAAACGCATCCAGAGATTGCGGAACTAGTGGTTGCTCTGTGGTGCGAACGACAGGAACTTCATCTGTCCCTACGAAGCGCAGCCCTTTGGAATTCCTCACCGCCTATCATTGTATCCCGTTTGGCAATCGAGTCAATGATCGCTGCGGATGAGGCTGGCCTAGCCCTGTTTTACAAACTTGTTAAGGATGGCATTCTCCCCGTTTCAGAGGTGTGTGCTCAGCTCAATCACGAAGGCGCAGTGCTTTGGGCGACGGGGATGATTCAGTGCGGATTAGCTACAATTAAAGGGAACTACTTCCTGGTCGCGCCTGCGGGGTCTGCCCTCGGCTCCCGAATGATGGCGACAGTCAATGGCGAGCAGTGAAGAAACACCTCCAGTTGGCAGAAGCTCAAATTCGAGCCCTGAAGAAACTACCGATAAAGATTCATATCCTTGGTCCGGGATTCTCTGGCAACGAACCGGATCTCCTTAAGAAACGTTTGGAGCTCCGTGAGGTTCTTCAAAACGAGTTCCCTCTGTCCGAGGTGTTCTTCAGTGAAGACGATGACTTCCACGAATGCACGGATGTGTTTGATAATCTACTCGATGAAATCGCGTTTCATGCTCAAGTAGCGGATTTTGTGATTGCCGTTGTTGGAGGATCATCGAGAGGTGTGTTGATTGAACTAGGGCGATTGTCGATGATGTGTGGAATAGCAGATAAGCTTCAAATCTTCACCGCCAAGGAAGCGTTTGTGAACGATCCGATGTATATTTCTGTGATCAGACATCTGCCAAACGATTTTTTTACACGCCGCGATGTCTTGGAATGTAATCTCGTCACACGGGCACGCAGGACCATAATGAGTTACCTCCTTCGGCGGGAATCGGGGCTCCTCAGTAATGGGTTGGCGTCCGGTTTGGGTCCCGCATCTTACTAAGAGGCAGGAAATGTGGACAATGAGATACGATAAAGAGGGGTAGGACGTAGTCCAGATGTTACCCCTCTACGACAATGCAGCGTGAATAGACACTGCACAGATCGCATAGTAGAGTATATCTCGTGATGCGATACGATGCAAGATCCGAGACATAGATTAACATGTTGCTGCTACGTTGTCAAACGAGTGACTGGGTGACTGGATCAGTACGTTCCTCCAACCTAATCCGTGAACAAGACGAACGCCCGAGATCCGTCTATGTCAGGAGTGCTGGTTTCCGTCCATGTTGCCCACAGACTCCGCTGCGCTGATCAGTCTCTCCACTAAACCCCTTCGACACTGCCCCATCGATCATGAGCTTGATGGCGATGCTGTAATTGGGGAGGTTGACTAAGTCGGAGGCGTTGAATTCTGGATGAAACTCTTTCTCCAGAATCTCCGCGTCGGCAAGACCGACCCGGAAGGCGATCATGGTTCCCACGTTGCCCAGAATGGAGTCGCGGACATCTTCGTGTAGTTGACTGAGAAACTGGTGGGCAAGGACCAGGTTGAGCCGGTATTTACGCAACTCCGAGAGCATGTTGGCGAGACTTGGCGTGGCGAAGGTCTGGAATTCATCCAGGTAGCAATGGAAGTCGCGTCGTTCATGCTCTGGCATGTCGGCGCGGCGTAGCGCCGCCCGCCCCAACTTGGCGACCAGTAGCGCTCCAAGAAGGGTGGCTGTGTCCTCGCCCACTTTTCCCTTGGCGAGGTTGACGAGGAGAATCTTCCCTGAATCCATGATGTTCCTGAGGTCGAGGCTGTTCTCCCTGGTCAGGATTCGGTTCAGAAGTGGGTTGACCAGGAAGGCCCCCACCTTGTTCTGAAGGGGGGCGATGGCCTCCGCTCGGAACCGGTCGGGATAACCCTCGTATTCCTTGAGCCAAAAGGTTCGCACAGCCGGTGACGTGGCCTTGAGAGCCACGTCATGGCGATAGAGCTTGTCGGAGAGGAGCCGGTTCGCGTCGGCCAGCGTGGCGTTGCCCTGATCAAGAAGGGCGAGGAGGACATTCCGTAGGATGTGCTCCAGCCGCGGTCCCCAGGAGTCGGCCCAGATCTTCTTGAACACGTCGAGCAGGTCTGAGGCAGCAAGGGGGCGCTCCTCTGGCGGCACGGCACCGAGGGGATTGAAACCAAGGGTCAAGTTCCGGTCGGGGACATTGAACCAGATTACATCTTGTTGGCGATGCTCAGGGATCTCGGCACGCACTTGTTCAATCAAGTCTCCGTGTGGATCTACCAGAGCCAGCCCTTCGCCATTGGCAATGTCCTGCCGAAGCATGTTCTCCAAGAATGTAGATTTCCCAACTCCCGTCTTTCCAATGAGATAGATATGTGATCGCCGGTCACGCCGGCGAATTCCAAACACCCGGCGATCATTCCTGAAATTGAGCCGGGCCAGATAGGTGATGTCGTTTTCATTCTGCATCCCCCCATCATGACGTGACCGGCGCGTTGCGACCAAGGGGAGGGGGCATGACCAGTGTGCCAAGGACACCCCTCTTTTTCGGCGTGCTCCAACCGCTAAACTGAGAGTAGTCATTCCAGCTCTTTGCACAATACGGAATGCCACGGGCTCGCCCGAGCTCGTCACCCCACAACAACAGCACGAAAGGAAGCAGAGTATGAATGCTACCATAGATAAACCGACCTTCGTCATCATGAAGACGAACGAGGGTTATCGCGTTTGTTCGCCCTTAACCCCGGCGACGCAATATGTGGTTTCTGGCCTGCCAGACCAACCGCAGTGCACCTGCGCCGAGTTCGAGCGTCACGATACCGACCCGAACTACATGTGCCCGCACATTGAGGCGGTCCTCAATGACACCGACCGGTCCGCCAGGACAAACGGCAGAACGGCAGGGAACGGCTCAACCGCCCCCACCCCACCGAAGCCCGGAAACGACCGCGCTGACAACGGCGCCGCCATGGTCTTGAAGCGGAGTGTGAGCCCCGATGGGCGGATTGATTCGCTCTCGATTGAGTTTTCCTGCCCACTCGGCGGCAAGCTCTCGCAAGAGGAACTCATCGCCCGGGCGGACAAGATGCTCCAGCTTCAGGGCGGCATCGCGGAGCGGTTTCTTCGAAGCACACCGAAGCCAACGCCCTCTCGAAATGGCGACAACGGCGGATCGGCGAAAGCCAGCGACGGCGGTCACAACGGCGACCATCAGGCCGCCGTAACCGGCCAGCTTCTGGCCGTCGCCTCGATGAACACGAGGCGTGGACGGAGCCTGTTCATCAGCATCCAGGTCAACGGCCAGGTCCTGAAATTCTTCGGGGAAGCTCAAGACTTGAAGAATGCAATCAGCGCCGCCGGTTATCCCACCGTCGCCGATCACCTGGCCGATGGATTCAACCTAAACCTCCCGTGCCGGGTGGTGACAAGGCAGAACGGCAAGTACACCAACGTCGACCGGCTTCTGCCGGCCGGAAACGGAGGCTGAAGCGTATGCTCCCTTCATTCCTCATCGGCGTGATTGATCTCGTTGCGGAGCGGAGTGGCAGGAAGACGGTGGTTGACTTCAAGACCTCCGGTTCCAGCTACGATGGCTTCGAGGCCGAATTGTCGGATCAACTGACGGCCTACAAGCTGGCCGAGCCTGATGCTGAAGAACTTGCGTTCTGCGTTTTGGTCAAGACCAAGGAGCCCAAGATCGAGTGGCACACCACCCGCAGGAACGGCGATCAACTCTCCGAGTACTTGGCCAAGGTGGGCTACGTTGCCCGGGACATCGGTTCCTCCAAGTTCTATAAACGACCGGGCATGTGGTGTTCCTGGTGCGACTTCCGACCGGTTTGCCTCGGCGACCGGAAGAAAGCGGCCGAAACTCTCATTCACGTTCCGTGATAAACACAGCCAGTGACGTTCATCGTCTCTGGCTTTTTTCGTGGTTGGAAGTTGGCCAGACCAACTTCCCATGGGTGATTGACCCAGGGCTAGGCGAGCAGTATTGTCGCCGAGTCACCATGCGATGCTTGGCTGCATCGGTTGCCGCCCGTTTGACAGGACAATTCATTCTGGTACAATGGGTTATAGCATGGTTCTTTGTGCGCGGCGAATGCCGATGTTCGAAGGAGCCAATTCACTTAAACTCATTACCGAAAGGAGTCGTATGGGATTGTTATATATTCAAGGCACGGTGACCGGGCCAACTGGTGAACAGGATACACTTCAGTTCCTCTTGGATACTGGCGTAATATACACTGTGCTTCCATTAGAGACTTGGCGAAAGATCCGGCTCAAACCGCAACGTAGTATTTGTTGTCGGCTGTCCGACGGTACAGTCCTCGCTCGAAAGGTAGCTGAATGCCACATTCGTGTTACCCAAGGGAACCGATCGACACCTGTAGTTCTTGGTGAGCAGAACGACGAGGCCTTGCTCGGCATGGTCACGTTGGAGGAGCTCGGCATGGTCATGAATATCCTCACTCGACGGATTCAGCCATTAAGGATGATCATAGCGTGATGTCAATCACGCATCACGGGCATGGCTATCAGAGCCATGCCCTTTTATTGCTATCTGAGGGTGCTTGTTGATTCGCGCGCGAGAGCATACAAGCAGACTGTCTACAGGTCATAGGATTTCGCATGCTGCATCCATGAATGCGTATCCATGTTCTACCGCATCGCCACACTAAAGAATTCGCGCAATGCCCAACCCATTCCGAGCCATCTGCCGCACGATGTCATCAGCATCATTGGTCATTTCCTCCAAGCGCATCCGGATCTCGCGCATTGAAGGGTCAATTGCGATCATCGCCCTTGCGCATTCACGGCGCAAGTTCTCATCGACATTACGAGAAAGCGTTAGAAACTCCTTTACCCATCGCTGTGACTCGCCCGGGAGCAGGCCCAATGCATATACCGCAGCTGCTTGAATGCGGGTGTCGTGCGAGTGTCTCATTAGGCTGGCGAATACAGGCGCCAACTCCGGGCGGCGAAGCTGCGCCAAAGTGTTAAAGGCGACTATTTTGTCGTTCTCCTCGATTCCGTCGACAAGCACAAGTGGTAGACTGCGAAGCATCTGTTCGAATACGCTCACGGTTTGCCCCGCTTGCGTATGAAGTTCGCCGGCACGCGTTTGCGACTCAACTATCTCCTTCCGCATAGTCCGTGTAAATCGCGATAGCCACATCCACAGACCAGCAACGCCTAATGTGCTGCCACCGAGACAGCCGCCGAGTAACCACATCATCACCGAGAGAGATCGGTCACTTGCTTTTATTGATAGTTCCGCGACAGACATGACCTTCATGGCCATTTCAGAGGCTGCATCGCGTTCTGCGGAGTCCCGGTCATCGCTCTGCTTAGAGAGAGCTTCGCCATGAATCACATGTGCTGAAGCGAATAACCCGCAGATGACTACACAAAGGACAATGCGCCGAGACGTAACAGAATGCATATCATTGTGAACGTTGAAGTGTCCTGGCGACAATATCAGCGATAGACTGTGCAGGTATCTTCCCGATATACCGGCTATTTGCGATGCACATGGCCCGTGACTTCAACTGGTCATCCGAAACAACCGTAAAGAACACGATTGGGACCGGTACTCCTTCCTTGCGGAGTTGTTCGGCCAATACCACTCCCGACTCCCGGCCACCGGTCCAATCGGAGATCATAGGACCAGCTTTCATGATGATATCAAGAATAACTAGTCTGAGTTCGCCTGCTTTGTGAAGCGCAAGCGCCTCCTTTAATCCCTCGGAAGCATCAATCCGACGTACCAATTCGTATCCCAGGGCACTTAACCGCTCTTCCAGCGGCGTGAATGAGTACGCCTGATCGTCTACTAATAGGACTTTCATAGTGTGTTCGATGATGACGGCTTCAGGTTCCTTGATGATGGGAACCATAATCGAAAGCTCGTTTCGTACGCACCATTGTGCAACGGTTCTTGCTCGACAATAATGCGCCCGCCATGTGCCACGACAACGGCACGAGCGAGCGCCAATCCGATTCCGGTTCCCTGAACCTCCTCTTCCTCCGCTTCGGGGGCACGAAACCAACGATCAAATATGCGATCTTCGAACTCTTTCCGAATTGGGATGCAGCTTGGATTCTGAACACACAAAGCGAACTCATTCGGGTGCAAATCCCCAAAGAGGCGCACAGTGCGCCCACTCCGGGCAGCCGTGTATTTAATTGCATTGTCAACAATGTTCATTAGAGCGTGCCGAACCCATTCCTCGTCAAGCTCTTGGTATCCCAGATGATCCAGGACGTGTTCATGGACGTGGAGTTTGAGCCCTTTTGTGTGTGCGCTTGCGCGAAAATCCCGTCCCACCTCAATCATGAGTCTGGTGACCTTCACGGAAGTCTCGTTCAACTCCGTGGAACTTACTAGTTCCACCTCATCAGATTGACTGGCGGCGAGAAACGACCGTGTGAACATCGCACAATGCCTAACTAAGCCACGAGCTTCACACATCCTGTCCGCGACTTGATCATCTGATAGTATAGCCAGTCTCTCGATGGTCGATGTACAAGTGTCAATTGTATTTACTAATGGCGTGACTAGCTGATGGGTAACGTCCGTGAGAAACTCCTTCCGCTCGGTATACAGTTCAGAATTGCGGTAGAACTGCGTGAGAGAGTCTGTGAATCGCTGCACAAAATAGAGCAAGGACCTCACAAGCAGTTCGTCGGTATTGAAAGCACTGACTGGCAGAACAAAAAATGTGATTAGGTCAGATAGCCGCTTTGCGCCGGATGCGTGGGAAATCCCGGCTGCCAGCACAATTGAGCAATTGCTACTGATTTGCGTGGAAAAGGTGGAGCTCAAGAATGCGCCGAATGGAGTTCCCGCGAATTGTCCGACCATCATCTGGCAGGGTTCGTTTCGATGTGTGCCAACGAGCTCGCGCAATAAGGGGTCCTCGGCAATGGTGGTTATGCCTCTTCGAATATTTCCCTGGAGGCGCGCCCAAGGCAACCGGAAGAAGTCTTGCCGCCAACGGGAAGCATAGGCCTGTACCACATGTTCTGTGTGCTCGCCGGCGCGAACGGTGCTCAATACTCCAGATGCTATACACTTATACTGAGTGTTTACAGTAAGAAAGGCACCAGGAAGCTTTGAGCGGAAATCTACAAGATCCTGAACTGAGGAAAACGGGCCAAGCAGTTGTCGAAGTGTTACATGAGCATCGACCTGCATGCCACGCTCGGCCTTCGTCTTCCTGAGCGCCTCTGTAATGTCTGTGGAAATACCCAGTACGTGCTTCTTTGGCTCGCGACTGGGATACATGAACAGCTTTTTTGTGGTCTTCAGGAGTCGAGTTTCGCCGGTACCCTTATGCATGATCTCTTCAGCATCGATCACAAGCCCAGCCTCGCGGATTGCTGGTTCCTGATCGCTTAGAATGCGTTCATCATCTGCCTGAAAGCGATCCGTCTGGCCCTTATGTGGATTGTAAAAGGTGTCCGTTTCCTTTTGAAGTTCCATCTCGGCCTTAGAGGTGCCATAGTACCTTGCGAGTTCAGGGTTCACAAACATGAAGCGACGCTGCTGTCCTCTCATAAAGGGGTGTCCGGATAGAGTCAAGATTTCCGCCCTCTTTTCCCCTCTTTTTTTCGGAGCCCTCTTGGGCGACGCTGCTTGGCCCCCTGGTCCCACCGCGCCGTGGATTCGGGCAGGCCGGCGAGCGGCGGCGAGGGCTTCCGAGCCCAAGCTCGCCTCGCCGCCGGTCGCCACGCGTAACGGACTCGCCTGGCCTGACCGAATAGGCGCGCGAGTGAGCTCAGCTACTGGTGTTTGTCCGCAGGGTTTTTTGGGTCGCGTATCGGCTTGTTGGTGAACGTGTTGCTTCGGCAGGGGTGCGGCGCGCGTGCTCAAGGTGTGCAACTTCATCAGCAAGGCGGTCGGGGACGTCCCTAGGATCGGTGAGGCGCGCTAAGCGTGTTGTTCCCGCAAGGCCTGCGTGACGTCGTTTGGCCGGCTCCGCTACGCTCTAAGGCAGGCTTGAACTGCGGAGCCAATGATGATACGGCCCAGGTCCTTCCTCCACCCACCTGATCGGACTGCAACGTGATCTCGCGCGTGGTGGCGCAGGTGGACGGTCGATGGTCAGGTGCGCGAATTGGTCTTCTTGATTAGACCGCATAATATGCAGTCACAGGCATGGACTTCTCTCAGAAGCAGAAGTAGTATGTTTGCCTGTGCTCGGCAAGACGCGTAGTTCATATGTGGTTCCGAGCTCCTCACAGCGCCCAGACAACTCAGCCCATGACATGAGCTTAACCTCGAAGCAATTCTCACCTTGTCTAGTGAATGCCAGCACCTCTCCCTCCTCCAACGCATTCGATAACTTCTCCAGACTCATCTCTTCATGAAACACGCGCACTCCTAAAGGCGTGACGTCTCGCATCGCGCGGGTTGTCAAATCCTTGCCAAGTTGCGAAAGGCGGGGATCTACCGTTTCTTCAGATTGAAACACAGCGCTAAATTGGGAAGTTATGCTCTTATGTTGTCCTGCAGACCATCGTGACAAGACACCAACCGCTGGTACCCTACCTGCACTTAGGACTTGGCGGAGAAACGGTTCCGAGAAATCCTTAAGATAATGGGCTCCGCTTGTTGCTGAAGCAAACCAGGCCTCCCGCGGCATAACCCGGAACAACCGCTCCAAAAAAAGCGGCACCATGGAGAACAAACGAGGAGTCTTCTCCCAATTGATCAGCATGAATCCCTCGAACACCAGAGATGCGCGGGACACTTCCTTTGGTATTGCCTGAAGTAGATCGCATCTACGGACTCGAAGTCGTTTGTCGTTTGGGTTGACGCGATATGTAGCACCGTTCGCGCTATCTTCAAGGCAGATCTTGTACCCCTGTGTAGCAGCTTCAACCAATCTGCTTCGAATCCGGTGCGCATCAGTGAAGTACGGATTCCCTGAGTCGTGCGACCTACAAATCGATCCTAGTGTTGATGCGCTCAGGAGACCGGTCACCATGGCCTCATGAATTAGGCTAACTACGTCGGAGCTACAATCCAGCGCGAGCACTTCGTGCTTTGTATAGGACGGAAGGGTCAAGACCTCGAACGGCTCAAGGGGACCACATCCCAACAAAGCAACGCTACCGGATTCCTGCGGGAACTGCGCACCGAGCAAAGAGAGAAACGCCCAGTTGCGTGCCGGGTAAGTGAATCTCGATTCTTGGAAGCGAGCATGACCGCGTGTTACGGTGTGGTGGAGGAACGACATATATGGAACATGGAGAAAGTATAACAAGTTACACGGGAAATGAAAACAGCCCCTTAAGTGCCCGCGTGGTCGCATGATCTCTCTCCGCGGTCAGCTCCATCATGCGCTCTGTTGGGAAGGTACTAAGCATCCTGTCAATCGCTTCCATGCCAGCCCCTGATTCTGCGCGATTTAGCGCGTCACGGGTCTCAAGGGCCTCTCGGTCCGTGAGGTCGGCGACCAAGTCAGCAGCTGCGAGTTTGCAGGCGATAGATGAATCAGTATTTACATCCTCGGCTGGCGGAGAGGAGTTGCTTGGGCGCAACTTCCCGAAATACTCGTGCCACCAAGGTGGTTTGAGTTCCAACTCGCGCTGAATGTGAAGGGGCAACATGTTGAGGTTACCGACGAAGAACTTCTCAAAGAAGTCGAACAGGAAGAGGATACACTCCTTCGCGAGCTCGTTTTTGTGTTTGATCCGGACGTCCGAATAAATACATTCTTTGAAGAATGCGTAGAATAGATTGCGAGTCCGGCGTATTGGCTCACTAAAGTCGATAATGCGGTTTCCCGGTAGCGACTTCGGAAGGTAGCTTGGCTTCATTCGATCGCGCGATGCGTCAATGGCATCGCGAACGAGGCGCTTGACTCGAAGTGCCTTGTTCTCAGCTAGTAGATTGAGGAAATGCTCTTGAGTGGTCTTCCAATCTGCAGCCCCGTCATGCTGGTGTTGTTGTGCATAGCTATCAAAAAAGACCCGGATCGCTGCAGGTGAAAGGACCTTTTCAACTCCGTACAGAATCAAGTCCTCGATATCATGATTCAAGTAGGCAATCTCATCTGCTAGCGCAACAACTTGGGCCTCGGTGGACCACGACAGTCCTACTCCAGAGCCAGCTAGATTCCACGCGTGTGCTTCTGTCGGAGGTAGATGATAGGGAGTTGAGCCGTTCGAGAACCAACCATGCTTGAGTATACCTTGGCGGACAGCGAAGGTCAGGTTCAGGCCGCAGGTCCGCTCAGATCCGATTATGTGTGAATCATACGCTAGATGGTCGAGGGATCGTACGGAATGAGCCGCATGATGGAATCCTCCTATACTGCTGAGTTTCCCATTCAGCGCTTCTTCTCCGGCGTGACCAAATGGCGTATGCCCAACATCGTGGCCAAGGGCAATTGCCTCGACTGCTGGGACGTTCAAATTAAAACGCCGAGCAATGCTGGTGGCAACTTGGTAAACTTCCATCGTATGCGTTAGTCGAGTTCGAAGATCGCCACGATTGGGGGCGATCAATAGCTGGGTTTTGCCAACAAGCTTCCTGAATTGTCGACTGTGAAATACGCGGTCCCGATCTCGCTCGAATGGCAAACGATCGCTCCCAGCCTGGTCGCTACCACCGAGTACCCAAAGTCGCTTAATGGCATCAGCGGCGCCTGGACCGACGCTCCTCAGGGCAACAGGTGAGAGTGAGTTCTCTAGTGACCCACCGGCCGCAGCGTCCACGTAAAGAAGTGGTTGTCGCGATTTCATTTGAACCGAGGGACTCCGGGGAGGTCGCCTTGCCAGTCCAATACAATTGCTTTAGCCACAATCTGGAGTGGAAAGACGAATTCCATCTCGAGTCGGTTGAGACGAGCAAGGCACATCTCGACCTCGGTGCAGCCTGCGATGATCAGATCACAACCCTGATCGCGGAGGCTGTTTGCGAGGGAGACCAGTTCCGAAGCGTCACCATGACTTTGCGCCGTCTTCGCCCTCTGATAAATGAAGGCCATGAGTTGATCTTCCTTATCCGGGCTCAGTACTGCAACTTTCTGATCGCCAGATGTGAACTTCTCAACAATTCCCGACAGGCGGGATCCTCGCGTTGCCAACACACCGACCGAACTTCCGGGGCGATTCAGGTGTAGGTAAGTTGCCACTGCTTCCAAGATGTTGACCACCGGGCAGCCCGACAAATGCCGTTCAAGTGCCACATGAGCGGACACACAAGGGATGACCACCCGACGGCACCCAAGTTTTTTGAGGATCTGGACCTCCTTTCGTAATGCTCTCGCGAGTGGGCGTAAGTCTGTCTCGATTGCGCTCGTTCGATCTGGCAGGTAGCAAGCGTATCGAACGAAGACGTTCGGATAATCCTGATCTCGCATGGGCTGACACAACTCTTCGACTGCCCGGAGTAGTTCCTCGACAAAATAGTGCGTCGCGCGAGGGCCCATTCCGCCGAGAACCCCGAGGTCACTTTGGTCTGCAGGGCAGTACATGAAGTGGCAACATTGTGTCTCGCGCCGCTCGCCATGATCAGCGTCGCTTTATCTCTGCATCGGACAGATCGACGTTACCCAGAAATCCCGTTCGCACAAGCAACAAATTTACGTCTCAGGCATGCCATGAGTCAAGTCATGGCGACGCCTCCCAAATCCTCGCCTAAGGAGGTTTGCGCTGGGCACGGCGGCGGTTTTGCCCGGATTCGGCGGGGGGGGTGCGCGGGCGCGCTGCACCCACCAAATTCCTCGCCTGAGCCCTCCATAAGTCATCCATCCGCCTGACGGAGAGACACTTCCTCCGCGGCGGATTCTATAGAGTGCCGTCTTTGCCGCTACCCGAAGCGTTTGTTCTTCCCGCGCCCCATCGCCACCGCTGCGGTCGCTTGCGTCGGCAACTCAAACACCGCCCCCACCTTCGTCATCCGCGCGATCGCTTCCGCGCTCGCACACAGCCGCAGACCCATCACGCAGTTGTTCCGGTTCATCCGCCCAGACAAGTGAATCAGCAGCAACCGGAACTTCTTCATCCGCACGGTCCGTTCCTCGACCGAGAAACACAATCCCCGCGTCGCACTGACCAAGTTGTAGGTCAGTAACGCCAGCTTGGACCACGCTGCATTCACCGCGAGGTGCTGCCTGGGCGATGAGGCGAGCCGCTAATCGCTTGTCCCCATTCGTCTGCCAGGAGAACCGGGCCGTCTCCGCTTCCCCCTTTGGGGTCGCTTGCGGTGCTCGCGACGGGTGATTCTGGTGCTCGCTAGCGTTCGTTCGGCGTGACAAAGTCCCAACAGGCGCATCGACTACGAACGCCTGTAGGCTCTCAGGGTGTTGGGACGGGATCGAAGCCAAGGAATCGGATGATGCTCGATCGATGGAGCTCTGAAGGGCGGTTCTTGCCTTTCTCCCACATGTAAATAGCCGATTCTGTAACACCCAATGTCGCAGCGAGTTGCACCTGGGATTGGCCCAAATCGATGCGCTTCCGGCGAAGGTGGGCACCCAAAGTGTTGGCTTCATCTGGATATCGTTTCCACCGCCGCATATAGGGCGAGTTCTTGGGTTGCGTCACAATCACGGTTCGATGACAACTTCCCAACCGGCCCAACAGCGCCTGTTGGCTTTTTGTCAGTTCTTCAGAAGATGGTAAGCACGACAATGTTAGCTCGATCTCACCATTGCCAATTGTGACTTTTTCCAGGATGGATTCGACCACTCTGCGTTTGTGGTCCACCGGAATTTCCGGCCAGCGACGGTAGAGATCCGTAGCTTCTGAAACAACCTCTTCGGCGGAAAGGCTGCTCACTTTGAGAAGGTCCGCTTCAGCTTCGAGCCTTGGCATCTCCGCCTGGAGTTGAGCAAGGCGAATTCGATCGGACGTACATCTTATGTCCGCAGGCACAGAAAGCCAGACCAGCAAACAACTGAACCGGTTTCCGGCCCGGACGCTTGTGGGCTTTGGTTTGCTCTTCGAGAATCTGGTTGCATTGGTTCCAAAGTTCCTCGGAAACAATGGGATCGAGCTTTATCTCACCCCATTCGCTCTCGGGCTTTGTTTCCCATTTCCAATCGCCCGTCTGACGCGTGCGGTTCTGGTAATAGACACCTTTGGCGCTGGGACAGCGCAGGACGCGACCCACCGTGATGTCGCTCCACTTGGCCCCTGCCCGTGTCCGGTATCCCGCCTCACTCAGCATTCGGGCGACGACTCCTTTCCGGCGGTGCGCCAGAAAGAGTTCATAGACACGCTTGCGGATGGGGGATTCCTGCGGGTTCTGGATGAGTTTCTTCTCCTTCCACTCGAATCCGAAAGGAGCTGGACCACCGAGCCGTTTTCCAAGTTTCGCGCGAACCACAACGGAAGCACTCACCCGGTCGGCGATTTCCTCGCGTTCCCATTGTGCCATTGCGGCGATCATGGTGAAGAACAGTCGACCGGAAGGCGTGCTCGTATCGATGGTCTCCTGAAGGGAAATCATGTCGGCATTCTGTGCCCGGAAAATCTCGGCGAATTCGAGCAGTTCCCTGGTGTTGCGGGCAAGCCGGGCCAGTTTGGAGAAGATGAGACCGGTGATATGGCCTCTCCTGAGGTCGGCAAGCATCCGTCTGGCTTCCGGATGTTCCATCACCGATTTTCCACTCACCCCGGCAAGGTCATAGACTTCCTAGATACTATCCACACGTATGACGCCTGCCCATAAACATTCGTCAGCCATTCCTCATGGCTCAACCACGCCGAGCATTCAGTGCTCACACTGCGAACTGTTACCATCTGCCGGCCAGCTAATCTCTTGGAGTGCCTTCACCGCGTTCTTCCTTCTCATCGCTTTGTCGTACCAAGGCAAGGCACAGTCTTTACAGAATGGCGACTTTGAGTCTGGATCCACAAGCTGGATATTGTCTGGTGGCGCTGAAGCAACCAGCTACGCCAAGTTTCAACATCTTGGAAGTATGTACCTCTGGCTCGGCGGTGTCGAGTCAGCCAAGGATCTCGCATACCAAATCGTGTCTATCCCCGCCAATGCCACATCCGCAAAACTCTCTTTTTTCTACAACATTAACTCTTTGGAGGGAAACACGACTGCCTTCGATACCTTCAGCGCCACGATTCGCAAGGCTTCGCCTGACAACACAATTCTCAAATCGCTCAACACATGGTCCAACAAGGACCAGCACGGAGGGCCTGGAAATCCATATTATCAACAATCAGCCGTTTACGACCTCTTGGAGTTTGCTGGCAACACCATCAGCATCTGCTTTGCGAGCACAAACGATGTCAGTGAAGTCACGAACTTCCGTGTTGACGATGTGATGTTGGTTATTGAGACACAGGAGTTATTGCCAAACCTAACCTTGTACATACCCCCCAACTGGACACATGCCCTCATCGTGACCGATACTACGACAAGTAGATCACGAAAGGCGGAGTTCGCAGCGACGGACACAATATTTGCTAATTGGTCATTTGCCAATTCCGGAGCGGCCGATATTCGTCAGGCGTTTTCAACACGGCTTTTTGTGGATGACAACCCAGTGAACACGTGGTCTACCGCTACATTACAGGCGAACTACTATTTCTTCGCAGGTGAGAATAACTACTCTCTCGGCACATTGCCTGCGGGCGACCACGTCATTCGCGTCGTGACCGACGCTTACAGTGAGGTTGGCGAGTCCGATGAGAGTGACAATGAACTGCGGCATTCAATCTCAGTAAGCTCGGGACCACGCTATCAAGTTGTGTCTTTGCGTGATCCTGAAGCAGGAGGTAATGTTGTAGTCCTGCCTCTACCTGGAGATGATGGGAAATACCCTAGTGGATCAACAGTCGAGCTCCAAGCAACCGCCACCCCTGGGTATCGGTTTCTACTGTGGCAAGGGGATGCAAGCGGTACGACCGACCGACTAACCATCGAAGTAAACAGCGCTAAGACAATTACAGCAGTGTTTCAGCGCGTGGACTCGCACCCCTCCTTTTCGCTTATTGCCCGCGCCGAAGCAATGACGCTTGAAACGAGTACCACCGTCGAAACACGCTCAACATGGCAATACATCGTTGCGGTGACACACGACATGCGGCGCTGGTTTCTTGCTCGACTCTTTCGCGGGAACGATAGCATCAATATGGCCACTGACCCTATCAACACGTCTGAGGCAGTGCATATCTCGAAACTCGGCGTAGTACCCTTCAACGATTCAGGCCTGAGTCTGAAGCTACCTCTTCCCGCAGGAAAGTCCTGGTTGCTTACCACGGAAATCGGCGACCAAGGGTGCAATGGATCGGCTGCTAACCCCAAACCATCGCACACTGGGAGCAACTACTTCTCGCTTGACTTCGATAACATCAGCAGCACAGATGGAGGACCCCGCATGGAGGAGACCAATGTTGAAGTTCTGGCCGCAGCTGGGGGTGTCGTTGTTGTCGCTGCGTTCTCGGCGGGCAATCCAGCTAATGGCTATCACGTGGTCATTGACCACGACTTCAACCGCGACTTGCGGACAGGGTATCAAACGCGCTATCTGCATTTGAAGGGGTGGCCGGATGTGGAAGAAGGGGAAATAGTGGTGCAAGGGCAACCACTTGGAATTGTGGGATCTACTGGCACCGATGGTGACCACTTGCACTTCGGTGTTAGGTTTAAAGATAATGGGAGTTACGAAGATACGGATACACGAATCGCTCTTCAAAAAGTTCGGTTGGAAGACCTAACGCTAGAGCAGTATATTGCGGAATGCGCAAATGGCTCGCCCATCAGGTGCTTTCCTTCTACAAACGTGAAGCTGGCGACACCTTAATATCTAATATCTGCAAGCCATACAGTGTTGGCAATGCCGTCGATCAAAGTGAGTGCGGCAATGCGTTGGCACCGCACAGATGTGACTCCGTAATCATCAAACCTAGTCGGACCTTTTAGTGTAACTATGTGTGCAACACCCCAGATCACGTACCTTACGAACTGATACTCTGCATACTCGTTGGTCGTATCGAAAGTGTCCATTGAATGACTTCGATTTGTTACTCGCGGAAACGCGTTGTACTCTTGCCTGAGAAGGCGCATTCCTCCGCGGTCAAGCATAGATTGGGATAGCACTTCATACTTCCATTCATCTGCAACTGTGCTGTACGGCACATCTTTGGACGCGTAGTCACTGAACCATCCCACATGGGAGGGAGTAATTGAGGAGTGTTCAATGTAAAGCCGCGGTTCTCTGCGATCCGAGGTGGTCGAGGATACCACTCTAACGGTCTTGGGTCCCTCTTGGTTTGTCGATGTAGCCACAGTAAACGAGGCGGGATAGTGAAAGCCGAGTCCTATGCTCGAGTCGACATACGATGGAGAATTGTGTTCTACAATATACTTGCTGACGTCACACTCGCTCGTCCTAAGTGCTCCAAGCGATAAAGTTGCTGCAACAAAGGAAAGCAGCGCGAGCCCAATGTAGAGGCGATGGCGAGTATTAACAGGTTTCGGGGTGTGAATGGTCATAATAAGTCACGTGTGTTCCAGTATACCATGCGACTGGCAGGCGTCAATGCTGTGTACTAGTCCACATCATATGGCACTCAGACTCTGGTAATGTAGATACAATATACCTCAAGGGAGAAATTAGTCCAAGAGTC
>MEQJ01000124.1:0-6200 GCA_001770165.1 Bdellovibrionales bacterium RIFOXYD1_FULL_53_11
AGGCCTGAAATCCAGATGTGGTATGAGGATTTTGCAAAAAACTTCCATTCCACAGGAGGGATCAGGCCGTGGCATTCAATACCGTTTTTTCCCAAGTTATACAACTCATCCCAAGAACCGAGTTCGAATCAATAGTTGCAAGACACGCCGACAATCGCGGCGTCAGGTCACTTGATTGCTGGACGTGGTTTGGTGCCATATTGTTCGGGCAGCTCTCCGGACACGACTCAATCCGCGCCATCGAGCGGGTCTTTGCCCATCAGGACGTAAAGATGCAAAAACTCGGCTTTGCTCCAGTCAGGCGCAGCACCCTTGCCGATGCCAACGCCGTCCGGCCAGTGGCGATACTGGAAGAACTTTTCCAGTATTGCATCAACCGGGCATATCAACATGCTCCCAAAAAACACCGGCTCCGGTTTCTTGGCGACGTCTTCGCGCTGGACTCCACGACCATTGAACTTTGCCTCAAGCTGTACCCTTGGGCGCGCTTTCATCACGAAAAAACCGGAAAAGGCGCGGTAAAACTGCATACAGCTATAGACATAGCAAACAACATCCCCCAGTTCGCGATCATCACTGATGGCAGATGCCACGACATCCGGGCAGCAAGAGAAAATGTGGTGTTCAACCCCGGCGATACTGTTGTTTATGACAAAGGTTATGTTGACTTCAGCTGGATGAATGACCTCAATGTTGGCGGCGTCACCTTCGTTACCAGAGCCAAGCAGAATTGCCATTTCAAGGTGGTTGAGTGCCGCAAGACGAGCCGGACACGAGGCATCATGGCAGATCAGGTCATCTACCTAGATTCGCAGCGTGGCGAGAGATATTCGGGTAAACTGCGGCGCATCAGTTACCGCCAACCGGACACGAAGAAGTGGCTGGTGTTCCTGATAAACAACTTTGACCTCGCCGCCAGCACCATTTGCGCCATCTACAAGGCAAGATGGGATGTGGAACTTTTTATCAAAACCATCAAGCAGAACCTGAGAATCAAAAAATTCCTCGGAACCTCGGTAAATGCGGTAAAATCGCAGATTTTAGTCGCAATGATCGCTTATCTACTCGTGCAAATTTTGAGGTTCAGCTTGAAGACAAGTATTTCAATAACGGATGCCATGGCTGTCGTTGGAACTCTTTTGCTCTTAAAAGAGCCTATTTCAAGGCTTTTAGGAAAACTTCCGTTGGTGACAAGATACCCGCCCAGCCCTCAACTCAGCCTGCCTCTATAGCGCCCCGAGCCGGACAGCAGTGGAGGAATTTGAAAAGGATCCAATAAGTTTTATGGAGTGATGCAAAAAAAATCGTCTAAAATATGACGTCCGCGGCCGCCCGCGAGGCTGAGCGACATCTTGAACGGCAAGAAGGGGATTTCGCGCGACGGGGCCCGGATGATAAAAGCGCGGGCAGCGTCACCAAACGCGAATGTGCGGCGTTTCTTGCCGTCAGTGAAGACCATTGATCCCGTTGGAACCCCTTTTGCATCTCCGCGCCGCGGAGGAGTTACCGATGGACAACCAACATGAAGAGCAGGATTTGCGCGCGCTTCGCGCCCTCACCAACGATGCGCTGCTGGAAAACACCCGCAAACTTGTGGAAAACGAGAGGCGTATCACGACCGGCGTTCTTCATCATCTTGCGGAGATCGAGCGGCGGCGCGCTTATGCAAAGTCCGGGCATTCCAGCCTCTGGGACTACGCGGTCGATGAACTGAAATATTCCAGGGACGCGGCATACCGGCGGACCACCGCAATGCGCGCGTTAAGGGAACGGCCGGGTTTGGAGGATAAAATCAAGGCCGGCGTCCTTTCGGTTTCCACGGTAAGCCAGATCCAGAGTTTTTTCAGGGCGGAGCAGAACCAGGCCAACAAAGTCTATTCCGAAGCGCAGAAAGAGGAAATTTTCAAAAAATGCGAGAATAAAAGTTCGCGGGAGGTTACGCGTGAACTGCTCGAATTTTCTCCGCTTGCCATCAGGGTTCAGAAAGAGCGCGCGGTGTCCGAAAACCGGACGGTGATAAGTTTTATCGCCGACGCGGCGCTTGTCGGAAAAATTCACCGCGTCCGGGATCTTGGCGCGGCAAGGCTCAAAAATCCGGCATCGTATCCCGAGCTGGTGGACTTCATGAGCGAAGTCACGCTCGATGAAATCGATCCGCTCAGAAGGCCGGCGCCTAAAGTCGTACCCATTGCGTCCAACCCGGCCAGCCAGGCCGGACAAGGGCGGTCAATCCCGCAGGCACTGAGAACGCAAATCTGGCAAAAATACGGAGGCCGTTGCGCTTTTACCGATCCCCGGACCGGAAAACGCTGCAATGCCACGTTTGGTCTTGAAATCGAGCACTGCGAACCCCACGCGTTCGGGGGTAGCTCGACTGATCCCGGAAATTTAAGACTTCTTTGCCGGCATCACAACCAGTGGCAGGCAATCCAGAGTTATGGATTGGCTAAAATGGAGCCGTTTTTAAAACAAAAGAAGTGATTTCGCGCGTCCCGGAATTTTTCGGGGCAACCCTGCCGCCAGGCTGGTGTTTTTTTCTTGAATTCCCGCATGGCGCCGTGATGTTTACGCCATATGCAACCTCAGGACCTGTATGATGTGGCGGTGATCGGCGCGGGCGTGGTGGGCGCCGGCATCGCGCGTGAACTTTCGAAATATGAATTGAAAACGGTGCTCATTGAAAAAGAACACGACGTCGGTTGCGGCACCAGCAAGGCCAACAGCGCGCTTATCTGCACCGGCTTTGACGCCAAGCCCGGCACGCTCGAAGAAAAACTCGTGCGCGAAAACAGCCGCCTCTTCAGGGAAGACGTGGCGCCCGCCCTTGACATCCCGTTTGCAGAAATTGGCGCGCTCCTCATCGCCCGTACGGACGAAGAATACGCGCAGGTTCCGAAAATCCTTGAGCTGGCAAAAAAGAACGAAGTGCTTGACGCAAGAGCCGTGGACGCCGGTGAGATGTACCGGCTCGAACCGCATCTCGCGCCCGGCATGAAGGGGGCCGTGCTTGTTCCGAAAGAGAGCATCGCGTGCCCGTTCACCGCGCCGCTTGCCTACGTCACGCAAGCGGTGGTCAATGGCACAAAACTCATGCTGGGCACGGAAGTGACGGGCATGTCGCGTGATGCGGCACCCGGCGCGATTGCCATCGAAACTTCGCGCGGCACCGTGCACGCGCGCTATGCCGTCAATGCCGCCGGGCTGTTTGCGGATAAAATCGACGCCATGATGGGCCGCGAGGATTTCAGGATCAATCCGCGCAAGGGCGAGTTTTTTGTGTACGATAAATCCGCGCTCCAAAAAGTATCCCACATACTTTTGCAGGTCCCGACGCCTCATACCAAGGGCATCCTGATTTCGCCGACCATCTTCGGCAACGTGATCCTCGGTCCCACGGCCGACGATCACCAGGATGTTTACGACACCTCCACCTCGCGCGAGGGCCTTGCGCGCATCGAGCGCATGGGTCGGCTCCTCATGCCGTCTCTTGTGGACGACGGGGAAATCACGACTACCTATGCCGGCAACCGCTCGGCCACGCAGTTTTCGGATTACCAGATCAGATTCCACGGCGACCGCTCTTATGTGACCGTGGGCGGGATACGTTCGACGGGGCTCTCGGCCGCGCTCGGCATCGGAAGATATGTCGTGGACGGGCTTAAGGACCTGGGCCTCGTGATAAGCGCAAAAAAAGAATTCAAACTAGTGCGCATGCCGTACCTCGGCGAGTTCGAGGGGCGCCCGGAGCCCGGGCAAATGGTCTGCTTTTGCGAAAAGGTGAGTCGCCGGGAAATCGAGGAATCACTCCGGTCGGTCGTGCCCGCTACCTCGCTGGGCGGCGTCAAGCGTCGCACGCGCGCGTCGATGGGGCGGTGCCAGGGCTTCAACTGCATGCCGCGGATCATGCAGCTCGTGGCGGCGGCGCGCGGCATGAGCGTGAAGGAATATTATGAAGGCGGCGCGCGGACGGCTCAAGGCCAGTAGGCCGGCACGGACTCGCGCTGCATCAGGTTTTTTTCGCCAATGCATTTTTTGCAAAGCTGCTTTGTGACGATCTTTGATTTCAGCTCCGGCTTGCCGTCCCTGCCCGCGCCCCAAAGCGGCGTGAGCGCCCAGGACTGGAGCAGCCGGACGGTTTCGGCGTCGTCTTTTGGCGGCCGTTTGAGCGGAAGCGGGATGGTCACATCTATTTTTGCCATCGGCATTTTCGCGCCTGCCAGCTCGTCGGCTTCAATATCAAGACGCGCGCTGTAGCAGAGCATCTGGCCGTACTCGTTGGTCTCAAAAAAAATCTCGCGGGGCACCGGTATCTCCGGCAGTGTTTTATAAACTCAAAGCGAAACCTTTTCAGGCTCATCGACGTTCAATACAAGTTTTGGCACCGCCTCGCGCCTGAGCCTGTAACTGACCGGCGTGGCCGTGGTCTTGTCCGAAAGACATTCGCGTACCGCCTTGATGTCGATTCCATTGAAAAGCTCCGCTGCGGGCCGGCAGTCAAGCCTTGCGTCCGGCGCGGGGTCGCTCCGGTAGTCGGTGCCGCCGGGCCCGCCGGACGGATCGGCGCCGGGGCCCGCCGGACGGCGGAAGTGGATGTTGTTTACTATGATCTTGTGAAGAAAATGGTCGTTTTTCGGCGCGCTGGAGCAGGCGGAAAACAGCATGGCCGGCAGCGCCGTTGAAACGAGGCAAAGCAGGCATAATGGCCGGGGACACATGACCTGATATTCACTCCGATGGCTCAAAATAACAATATCAGGCGGGCGAAAAATATAATAAACATCAAGACGCATGAAAAATTTTGATTTTGTCGTGATCGGCGGCGGAATTGTGGGCATGACCGTGGCAAGGGAGCTGGCCGCGCGCAAGGCCGGGCGCATCGCCCTTTTTGAGAAGGAAGACGAATTCGGCTGTCATGCAAGCGGCCGCAACAGCGGCGTACTGCATTCGGGGATTTATTATTCGGCCGAGTCAATAAAGGCCCGGGTTTGCGCGGCGGGCTCGCGGAGGATGCAGCAGTACGCGGTAGAAAAAGGCATCCCGCTCCGCAAGTGCGGAAAGGTGGTGGTCGCGCCGTCGGCAGAACTGCTTCCGCAGCTCGATGTTTTAATGGGGCGCGCGGCCGCAAACGGCATCAAACTCGAAAAAATCGATGAAAAGCAGCTTGCCGAACTCGAGCCTCTGGCCGCGCGCGGCCACGGCGTCGCGCTTTTTTCGCCAACAACGGCGGTGATCGATACAAAGGCCGTGCTCCGGTCGCTCGCGGAGGATCTTGCCGTCGCGGGCGTCGAGGTGGTCAGATCAGTCAAGGCGGTCGGCGCCAGCGGAGCGCAGAAGATTTTGCGCACCACGAAGGCGGATTACGGATTCGGACATCTTGTAAACTGCGCGGGCCTGCACGCCGACCGCGTGGCACACTGGTTCGGGGCTGGAAAAAAATACCGGATTCTTCCGTTCAAGGGGGTTTATAAAAAACTTGTTCCGGAGACGGCCGCGCGGCTCAGGGGCGCGATCTATCCGACCCCCGATCTCCGCGTGCCGTTTCTTGGCGTTCATCTGACCAGGACCGTGGACGGTGAGGTGATCGTGGGTCCGACGGCCATACCCGCGTTCGGCCGCGAAAACTACGGGCTGCTCTCCGGTATCGATCTTGCGGAGTGTCCGGGCATCACGCGTGATTTGCTCGGAATGCTCGTGCGCGATACCGGCGGGTTCAGGACGCTCGTGCGCGAGGAGTTCGGCCGCTATTATTTTCCCAATTTCCTGCGCGCGGCCCGTGCGCTCGTGCCGTCACTGGGGCGCGGGGATTTCCGTTCGTGCAAAAAAGTGGGCCTCCGGGCGCAGCTTTTCAATATTGAAAAGGGCGCGCTTGAGATGGATTTCGTGATCGAGGCAGGGCCCGCTTCGACACACGTTTTGAATGCCGTCTCCCCGGCGTTTACGGCGAGTTTTGAATTCGCCGGCTGGGTGGCCGGCAAGGCGCTGGGGACGGCCGCTTGAAGTTCGGGTCAATCATCGCCCTTGTGTTTTTTCTTGCCCTGTCTTGTATAAAAAAAAATGATTCGGCCCTTGATGCGCCTTTACAGCCCGATCCTGAAAAAACAATCCGCGTGCAGCTCGCCGCCGAACCCCTGTCCCTTGATCCCGCGCTTGCGGAGGACGGGATGGCGCTCAGGATCATCTGCAATGTGATGGAAGGTCTT
>MEQJ01000124.1:6243-6368 GCA_001770165.1 Bdellovibrionales bacterium RIFOXYD1_FULL_53_11
CAAGCGTGCATGTGTCCGGTGGCGGCCGGCGCTACGAGTTCACGTTGAGGCCGGGTGCGCGGTGGTCGGACGGCCGCGCGGTGGCGGCTGGTGATTTCGTGGCGGGTCTCAGAAGGTCGCTTGCG
>MEQJ01000125.1:0-8728 GCA_001770165.1 Bdellovibrionales bacterium RIFOXYD1_FULL_53_11
CGCGATCAAGGTTGCCGATGTGGACGATGTACTCATCCGCTTCGGCCGCTGCTGCAACCCGCTCCCGGGCGACAGCATTGTCGGATTCATCACCCGTGGCCGCGGCGTCACGATTCATACGGCAAACTGCCCCAAATCCCTCGATAATGACCAGGAGCGCAAGGTTGATGTAGAATGGAACATAAGTTCGAAGGATGCCGTAAAGCGCCACGTACGAATCCGTGTTCTTTCACTTGATGAACCAGGGCTGCTTGCCAGCATGTCACAGGCGATCAGCGGCTGCGGAATTAATATCTCCAGCGCAACAATCCGCACCACAAAAGACAAAAAAGCCATCGCCTACTTTGATGTCGAAGTTGCCAGCACGAGCCAGCTGCAAAAGATCACCAGCATCCTCGAGGGACAGAAAGGCGTGATCGCGGTCGAAAGAACGAGAAGCTGATCCCGCCTGTCTCAGTGCAGATAAGCACCCGCGATCATCATCGTTGTATACATCAAAAATCCGTAGCACCCTTCGCCCTTGTGCATTTTATATGAAACGGTCTGCCCGTTGTATGCAAGAGAAACGGCTGGATTTATATGGTGTCCGTTCTGGAACGCTTCTGACGTAACGGTTGCAACCGCTTCCAGTCCGTTGATGTCGTAAATGATCTTGCCTTCTTTGGGAACGATTTTTGTCATATATATTTTAGTGACCGTTTCATTTCCGGCGCGCATGGATTTGATCTCGCCGCCAACGCGCTTGTCATCCCCGCGTTTCAGGGCGATTTTCAACAACTGCCCCTCGCGACGCATGATCAGTTCGGCGGAAAAAGAGGCCTCGTCCACGAAGCCCCAGACCACAAAATCCTTGATCGAACCGCCAAAGGCGTGATCATGCATCTTGAGCGCAATACCGTCACCGGTCACGTCGCCAAGCGGCACCGGATGCGGTGCTTCGCCCGCGTAGGTGTTGAGCGCAATTGCAAGTCCTGTGGCAACAACTGCAATAAGCAATTTTTTCATAATCCCCCCCTTGTTGTTAACCGTTGTTTTTTACAAACTCCTCCATGAAAGCGACCAGCGTCTTCACGTTATCCACTGTCACGGCGTTGTAAGTCGAAACCCGGACGCCACCAAGGTCACGGTATCCCTTGAGGCCGATCATTCCTTGTTTCTTCGCTTCACTTACAAATTTTGCGTCCAGATCCTCGGTTGGCAGACGGAACACAATGTTCATAAGCGAACGATGAGCCGGCTCCTTGACGATCGGACGGTAGAAATCCTTGTTCCTGTCGATGCAACCATAAAGCAGGCGGCCTTTTTCCTGGTTGTTTTTTTCCACGGCCGCAAGCCCGCCGATGGACTTGTTATATGCCAGCACATTGCGCAGGATGTAGATCGAAAAACACGGCGGGGTATTATAAAGGCTGTTTTTCTCGGCGTGGATTTTATAGCGCAGCATGGTCGCAATATCATCACGGCACTGGGCCAGGAAATCATCGCGAATGATCGCAAGCACAAGACCCGACGGACCCAGATTTTTTTGCGCTCCGGCATAAATGAAACCAAAGCGCTTGACGTCAAACGGCCGCCACATCATATCCGACGACATATCACACGCAAGCGGCACTGATCCCGTTTCCGGAAAATCATTATATTGCGTGCCATAAATCGTATTGTTGCTCGTAAAATGCACGTAAGCGGCGTTGGGATTCAGTTTCAGTTCGCGCTGATACGGCAAACGCGAAAAATTTTCTTCCTCTGTTGATGCCGCCAGTTTTGCGGCATCGCCACAGACAATTTTCGCTTCTTTATAAGCCTTCTTGGCCCATGTTCCGCTGACGATATAATCAGCCGTCCGGCCACCATGCAGAATATTCAGGGGCAGCATGGCAAACTGCAGATTGCCGCCGCCCTGCAACAAAAGGACCTTGTAGTTGGACGGGAGGTTTAAAAGTTCCTTGGTAAGAGAAATAGCCTCTTCATGAACGGCATCATACTCTTTAGCGCGGTGTGAAATCTCCATAACCGACATGCCGGTGTTCTCAAAATCCAGAAGCTCCTTTTGGGCGCGTTCCAGCGCCGGCCGCGGCAGTCCGGCCGGACCCGCGTAAAAATTAATCACCCTGTGTGTTTGCGACATCATGCGCCTCCTGGAGGTAAAGATAAAATCAACTTATGAATTGCATGTTCCTACGTAATTTGGCGAAATTCAAGAGCCGTGTTTCCCTTTCTTTCCCTGTTGTAAAAAGCCGGATATCTGTTCATCATTTCATAATGCACAACCCCGACAAAAATCCGCTGGATGGAAACTGGTTCAACGATCTGAAGCGCAAACCGCTGGCACACTGGCTTGCGGCCGATGCCGTGGCGTGGATGCCGCCTGCCGACAGCGGACAACTTGAAGGCTGTTCGGTCTGGCTTCAGGCCGGAGGCCTCAGGGTCGAAGATGGTTTTATCAAAGCCCGTCACAGCATAAGACTTGACCGCACCGATAACGCGGGCGCCACGCCCGCCCTCGCAAAGGCGCACCCCACATGGGCGGGCCATCCGCTTTTCCGGAATCCGGAGCTTGGAGCCCAGGCCGCTGATCTTCTTCACCTCGACGCATGCCTGGGGGTGCATCGCCAGGACGGACGCGCAATTTTTGCCACGGGCCTCCAGCTTCACGGCGTGTTTGATGACATCGCGTTTTACGACGGCCCTGATCTTGGCGTAAGTTTTGACGCCGCAGGCGCGCCAACAATAAAACTATGGGCACCCTCGTCGAACTCGGTGTTTCTGCATCTTTTTGACAAAAGCTCCGATGAAAAACCATCACGCACCATCGTGATGGAGCGTGGAAAAAGCGGCGTGTGGACGGCCGGGCTTGCGCCCGCAGACAGGAACAAATTCTATATTTTTGAAAACGAGGTCTATATCCCGGCAAGCGGCGGTTTTGTAAAAAACACCTTTACGGACCCCTATTCCACAAGTCTCTCCATCAACAGTCAAAAAAGTTGCGTTGCCGGTCTCTCGGACAAGACGCTGATGCCGGACGGCTGGGAATCGCTTTCCAAGCCCCCCCTTGGCTCTTTCAATGACATCATCCTTTACGAAATGCATGTGCGGGATTTCAGCGCATGGGATGAATCCATCGCGGCGGAGCTGCGCGGCAAGTATCTCGCTTTCACGCAAACAGAATCCTACGGAATGAAGCACCTGCGCTCGCTTGCCGCGGCAGGTCTCACCCACATCCACCTTCTGCCTTTTTTTGATTTTGCGACCGTCAATGATGATCCATCACAGCGCGAAGAGCCGGCAATCCCCGCAGGTCTTCCGCCGGATTCCACCGAGCCGGCAAACATCCTCGAAAATTGCAAGGACCGTGACGCCTTCAACTGGGGTTACGATCCGCTTCATTATCTGGCGCCGGAAGGAAGTTTCTCGCTTGAGCCGGACGGCCCCGCCCGCATCCGCGAGTGCCGTGAAATGGTCAAAGGACTCAACTCCGCGGGTCTTCGCGTTGTTTTGGACGTCGTGTTCAACCACACTTACCGTCTTATTGACAACAGTCCGACGCTCTACGACAAGTCGGTGCCGGGCTACTACTACAGGACCAACAACGAAGGCGCGATGGTCTCAACCGCCTGCGGCGCAAGCGGGGATCTCGCAACGGACCGCCGCATGATGGAAAAACTCATGATCGACACCCTGGTGAGATGGGCGCGCGAATACAAAGTGGACGGTTTCCGCTTCGATCTCATGGGTTTTCATACCCTCGACAACATGCGCGCGGCAAAAACCGCGCTTGACGCCCTCACGCCGGAAAAGGACGGCGTCGACGGAAAAAAAATATACCTGTACGGTGAAGGCTGGAAGTTCGGCTCCACCAATGACATCCGCCCCGGCGAATGCTGCACGCAGGTCAACATGTTCGGCTCCGGCATCGGCACTTTCAACGACCGCACCCGCGACGCGATCCGCGGCGGAAGCTCGAGCGCCGAAAACAAGATGGATCAGGGCTTCGGCACCGGCCTGTACTGGGATGACAACTGGAACCATGAACGCGAGGGTCAAAAGCACCTGCTGCTGCATTTGACCGACGTGCTGCGCATCGGACTGGCGGGCGGGCTCAGGGACTATACGCTCAAGGATTACCTGGGCACGACCATCAAGGGCGGGGAACTCCATTATAAAAACGCGCCCGCGGGTTACACCGCCTCGCCGGTTGAGTGCATAAATTTTGTATCTTCACACGACAACTACGATCTCTGGGACAACATCGCGGCCAAGGCCCCGTTCGAAAAGCCCGACCGCAAACCACCAACCGCCACTCCGTCCGAACGCGTGCGAATGCAGCGTATTGCTCTCGGACTTGTGATGCTTGGCCAGGGAATTCCATTTTTCCATGCGGGTTCCGAGCTGCTCCGCTCAAAATCAGGCGACAACAACAGCTATAATTCGGGCGACTGGTTCAACCGCATCGATTTCACCTGCCAGACAAACAACTGGGGGGCCGGTCTTCCGCCGGGGGAGAACCGAAGGGACTGGGAGTTCTGGGCGCCACGCCTCAGGAACCACTACCTCAAGCCCTCGCCGCCCGACATCAGCGAAACGGCCGAATACTTCCGCGAGCTTCTGAGCGTGCGACGGGATTCACCGCTCCTCAAGCTCCGTACCGTAGAGGATATCCAGGCCCGTCTCAAATTTCTCGAAACCGACCTGGGTCAGAATCAAACTCCAGGCCTGATTATAATGATGCTGAGAGACGACATCGCCGGACTGCCACAAGTCGACCCGGCCCGGCACTTGCTGATCATAGCGATCAATGCGGCGCTTCAACCGGCGGATTTCACGCATGAAGCCCTTAAGGGGCTGCGTTTACAAAGGCACCGTGACTGGACCGAGCTTGCCGAGCCGCGCCTGGCGCATGCCAAATATGATCCTGCCGCCGGCAAACTGCTGGTCCCGCCGCAGAGCATCGCGATCTACGAACAGAGCCGTTCCCGCCGCGACAAATCCTGAGCGGTATATTTATACCGCCTTTTATAAGTGTTGTTTTAAATATTTTTATCCTTATAATTATATTTATAAATACCGGTATGAAAATAAATGGCAACGAAATACTCGAGCGACTGGCGGCGGCACGCATGCAGGACCGGGACAAAACAACCCTGTATCTTTCGAAAGGGCTTTATTCTGAATTCAAACGCATTTGCGGGCAGATTCCGGCATCGACCGTCATGGAAGAATTAATGAAGGAATTCATCCGCTCCACCCCGAAACGGGGGGGACAAGCATGGAAAGGGAAGCCATGAAAAACAAGCACGTGAAACTTTCAAGCATCTGCAAGGAGCTTGGCATCGATTGCGGAACGCATTTCAAAAGAATAAGGGAATCGATGTTCTGCCGCTACATGAGCGGCTCAAGCCCGGAAAACGCGGTGCTCGACACCGGCGTGACGCGGATGTGGCTTGCGGCGCTTGTCGAGCCGGACGAGGTCAGACCGGAGATCCGCAAACAATTTGAAGGGGTTACCCGTCAGGGCAGGCACGAACTCAATGAGGCATGGAAAATCTCGGACGTTCCGGAAGAAATATTCCACCGGATGCTCCGTCATGGAGGCGGCATGACCAAAAAACATCTGTCAAATGAGTATCTCTTGCATTAACAATCCCCTTGCTTTTATTAAATATTTTAGGCATAACTCTTGTTTAACGCGGCATGTCACAGGAGTGTGTAATGGCAAAAAAATCATTATTGGAATCAACCGGCATGTTTGGCTCGCTTGTGATCGCAGCCATGATCTGCATGGGCATTGCAAGATGTGACGACTACGAATCCTTCCCGTCTTACACCGGCACCTACACATTAGAGGGGGACATCAATTATCACGGCGATGCCGACAACTCGGCATTCAGGACAAAATTCATCCTCAGCGCCCCGAAATCCATTGCCCTGATGATGCACCCGTTCAATAGAACAAACGGACACATCGGCGTCTTTGCAACCATCTTCTCGCTCGATACGTCCCTGTCTGGAATCTTCTTTGACCATACCGGAGACTTCAACCCTTCAAACAGGATCATCATACCCGTCACCGAAAGCTCATGGGCCGACTCAAAATCGTACTGGAATCCGGACCTGGGAGGATACGTCTGCACATGGGACAGCAAGGAATACATACAAATTTCACTCTCCCCCCGCCACGACAGCATTACCAAAAGATATCCCACCACCATTGAGCAGGATGGATACGCTTTATCACCTGAATGGACGGAAATACCGGTGAACACGGATGGCTGGAGCACGGATGATAATGTCATAATTGTTTTGCTGGTCGTTGAACAGAAGCTGCGCGACAACCGATTCATAGAGCTGTGCTATGACCAAAGTTCGTACCGGCTCAATGCAACCGCATCCATGAAATACAAGCTTTCCAGGCCATTCAACATAGGCGATCCGCGGATACGCGACAACCCCGAGACCACAGATGCGATCAAACGGGCCCGGGACGCGGCAGATGGGAAAAACATGCTCTGGAACACCTTCAATGTTCCATCCCTTCCGGCGGAGCTTGGCAACGCGATCAGATACGTGCTCGACAACAAACCGCAAAAATAGAACTTTGACAGTTGCCAGCCCGTGAAAGTCCGGTAAAACTGTTAGCAATGTCCAAGCTGGCGTCCCGCGCACTCATGATTGGTTTTCTCCCGTTTTTTTGCTCCTGCGCCTCGACAGACACCGCTCCGGCCCCGCCGCCGGAAACCGGCCTCCAGCGCATCACAATTGTTGCACTCAACGACTTCCACGGTTTTCTTGCGCCTAAAAGCGACATCAGAAGCGGTGCGGCGCTGCTGGCGGCGCACATCAAAGCCCTAAGGAGCAGATACGGCTCCTCTCTTCTGGTGCTTGATGCCGGCGACCAGATGCAGGGGGCCCCCGAAAGCGAGGAAAACGGCGGCAAACCCACCATAGTTTTTTTCAACATGACCGGCCTTGACGCCTCGGCGCTCGGCAATCACGATCTTGAATTCAGGGCGCGCCTCAAGGAAGCAAAATATCCATTTCTCTCGGCCAACGTTCGGGGGACGCACCTGCCCAACGTCAAGCCGAGCGTGCTGCTCACGGCCGGTGGCACTAAAATCGGAGTGATCGGTATTACAACCCTTGATGCGCCACACACGACAAAGCCGGGAACAACAAAGGGGCTCATTTTCACAAAGCCGGGGCCCGCCATCGCGCGTGAAACCGCGAAGCTCCGGAGCGCCGGCGCGAAGCTCATCGTTTTACTGCTGCATGTCGGCCTCAGCTGTGACGAAGAATCATGCAATCCGCGGGACGAAGCCTCCATCATGCTTTCTTCCCTGCCCAAGGCAAGCGCAGACCTTGCCATCACCGGACACACGCATACCTACGTAAACCACCGGATCAACGGCATTCCGGTGGTGCAAGCCGGATTCGGGGGGGACGCCTACTCGATCATTCATTTGTATCTTGATGAGGGCCGCAAGGAAGCCCGGCCGGAATTGACCCGGGTCGAAAGCCCCGTCAGGGTTTCACTCCCGCTCTACGGACAAATGCTCACGCAGGATCCGGCGGTAACCGCCATGCTCAAACCCTTCCTCGACCGCATTGCCGGAAAAAACCGGAAAACAGTCGGCACAGCCGAAGCCCGGGTTGAATTCGACCGCAATGAGGAATCCGCCCTGGGAAATCTTGTCGCCGATGCCATCCGTGAAAAAGCCGGCACTCAGGTGGCCGTCTACAATGCCGAAGGAATGCGCGCCTCGCTTCCAAAAGGGAAAATCACGCTTGGTGACATCAAGCGCTCGCTCCCCTTTGACAACGTGATCGTCACGGCGGAAGTCACCGGTGCGCAGCTGAAAATATTCATGTGTGCCGCCCAAAGCGGGGCTTACGGAATCTTTCCGGTCTCGGGCCTCAGGATAAAGCTCCGGCGCAAAGGCGCTTCGGTAAGGGATTATGACGGCGATGGCAGGATTGCGGCCTGGGAAACCGATCGCATGGAATCAATCGCGCTCGAAAGCGGCACGGGCATCAACGACCACAAAACATATACGATCGCGATGCCTGATTACATTGCCGAAGGCGGAAACGGCATGAAGTGGGCCATGTCGCGCATCCCGGTCCGCAATATCACAAACACCGGCGACAAGGTGCGGGGCGCCGTGATTGACAAGTTAAAAAAAGCCGGAACCGTCGGCGGGGCGGACAAGCCGCTTGCTGACAGGCTCCGGCCCCGTATTTCGTTCTAACCGCCTCAGTACGCTATCTTGTCGATATCAAATCCGTACTTGTTGATGATGTTGTCGCTCTTGAGGCGTATCTTGACCGTGTCGCCCGGCACCATCGGCGTCCAGAACGGAAGAAGCTTGCCGTGGAACTTTGCAATCTCTTTTCCGTCCTTGTCGTAGATATAGACAAAGTCATACGCCTTCTCGGTCTCGAATTTTCCGAAATGCACCCTCATGCCCGATGCCCCGCCCTTTGTGATGGTCCAGGTGTTGTCATAACTTGCGGTGTAATCATGAGGAGAAGACAAGGCATGGTCTTCAAGCGTGTATGCCGGATCAACGCCAACCGGCACCTCCTTTTCGATTTCGCCGTATCCCGGCATAACCACCTTGATCTTGAAGGTGTAAGCGCCGGGCGCGGCATCAGCGGCGATCACGGCATTCAACCCCTCGATCACCCTGTCACCGTTCGGCAGCTCGGCCACCTCAACATGCCCGGTGTACGG
>MEQJ01000125.1:8742-9637 GCA_001770165.1 Bdellovibrionales bacterium RIFOXYD1_FULL_53_11
TGAGCGTTACCTTGAAAACCGCCTTCTCGCCCACGGAGAGAAATCCGTCGGCGGATTCGTCCGAATATTCAACGGACTGAACCGTCACAACCGGCGTGTTCGGGTAGAGATAGTTTTCCAGAAACGTCTCCCATTTCGTATCCGCCACCCACTTGAGTTCCGAATACAGCGCCTTTTTGCTTCCATACTGGCTCTTGTCGGGAAGCCAGATCGAAAAGCCCTTGGAATTGCCCAGTCCGCTGCCGACCACGAAGTTGGCGATAACCGCCTCGCCGAACTGCGCAAGCAACTTGTCACTGGCCGCCTGGAACTGTTCGGTCTTGATGCCGTCCTTGAGAAGGGCCACAAAATGCTGGATGTCCTTGTAGTCGCTGTAATAATATTTCTGCGTGGCGCTCACTGCCGATGATATGGCGCTTTTGTTTGCAGGCACGAGCGCGATGAGCAGGTCAAGATACTCGTCAAAAGCCCCAAGTGCCGACACAAGTTTTGCGGTGCTTACCACGCTGCCCTGAGCCGGCTGGGTGCCCTGCGAGCCTCCATTATATGATTTCGTGTACTCGCTCTCCAGAACGGTGCCAAGTTCGGCCGCGTCCATGGTTGGCTTGAGCACAAGAGGTTCGAGAAACTTGTCATACGGCCAGCCGTCGCCCGGCTCCGTCTGCTCCGAGCCCACGACAACATCCACGCTATCCTTGACCTCATACGCCACCTCGGCCATCTGCATGAGACAGGCATCCATTCCCAGGATGTCGATATTGCGGCCGTCATTGTAATCCTTCATCTGCCCGAACGCCTCGCGAAGCTGCGGCGTCGAAATATGATTGCCGGAGTGATCGTCATACGAGATGCCGCGCGTGAGCGGGTCCGCATTCTTGAACTTCCATCCGGAGCC
>MEQJ01000125.1:9646-10242 GCA_001770165.1 Bdellovibrionales bacterium RIFOXYD1_FULL_53_11
ATTCCAGATATCCATCAGATACCGCTTGGCCGGGTAGTTCTCTTTGACGTATTTGAAAAAATCGACCATGTTGTGCCAATCGCCCATGTCGATGTTGGATTTGTAATCCTTTACCGCCGTGGATTTCCCTTTTTCCACGTAATAGATCTTCGAAGTTATCGCCGTGCTGTTCGTATCGCGCAGTACGATGATGTTGACGTTTGCGTCCGAGCCGACCTTTTCCATCTCCTTCATGTCCTTGGTTCCGAACGAATCAAGGTTGTTGTCGCCGTTGAGGAACACCATTATGCTCCATTCCTTTTCGGCGGGCGCTGCGGCCGCCAGTGACGGCAGGACAAGCTGGATGGTAAAAAGTGCTGCTAAAATGAAAATTTTCGGGGTTATTTTCACGGCAAGTCTCCTTTAGGATATTTTAACTGCATTTACCGGAACGGACAGCCCGGCACATAAATATCGGATGGCATGAGAAATTACTTGATGGAACGTCAGGTAAATGACGCTGCTGCCGCGTTTTTTTATACGCTATTGACCTATCGGACGCGCTGGTCAATAAACGCATCTGGGGGTTTTCGCGGTGAAATACAAATCAGTGGTCC
>MEQJ01000125.1:10342-21687 GCA_001770165.1 Bdellovibrionales bacterium RIFOXYD1_FULL_53_11
AACCGCATTGGGGCGCTAAAACCCGATCTGGCCGGCATTACCGTGAACATCATCAGCGCCCGTGCCGGCGTCCAGCTCGCCACCACGCTAAAACGCCTTGATCCGGCGCTTGCCATCTGCCTTGGAGGCCCCTTCGTCACCGACAAGTCCGGACCGCTTCTGAAAAAATATGGAATGGATTTCGCCGTATACGGTGAAGGTGAAGTCACCTTTTCAGAACTCTGCTCCGGAAAACCGCCCGCAGGCATTGGCGGGCTTGTTTATTTTGATGGAACCGGCATCACAGTCAACCCCCCGCGCCCGCTCCTTGAAGACATCAACACCCTGCCGCTGCCGGCCTATGACCTGCTGCCACCGCTCGGGCTTTACCGGTGCCGGAGCCGCGGCACCCCCGTCGGCCCGGTGTTTACAAGTCGTGGCTGCCCGTTCCATTGCACCTATTGCACGTCCGTGGTGTTTGGAAAAAAATTCAGGGCGCATTCTCCGGACTATATAATGAAAAACATCCTGCATCTGACCAAAAATCACGGCATCCGGCAGCTTGACATACTGGATGATCATTTCACGCTCGACATGGACCGCGCGGAAGAGACCCTCGACCGCATCATTCACGCGGACCTCAAGCTGCACCTGAACTTCCAGAACGGCATCCGGACCGAAAAACTGACGCCGGCATTTGTCCGGAAAATGAAGAAAGCCGGCACCTTCAAGGTTAACATAGGCATTGAATCAGGAAGCGTTGAAATACTCGGCAAGGTTAAAAAAAATCTTGATCTGCAGAACATCATCGATGCGATCCGGATGTTCAGGGCGGAGGGGATAATCACCGTCGGCCTGTTCATCCTCGGACTGCCGTTCGACACCGAGGACACGATCCGGGAAACAATCGATTTTGCCATCAAGGCCGACCCCACAATGACCAGCTTTGCCCTGTACATGCCGTTTCCGGGGACAGAAATGCATGATTATCTCCGGCAGAACGGCCTGCTTACCGGGGAAAACGAGCTTGGCTTTGATTCTGGTTTTTACACAAACAGACTTTATCACATCAATCCCAACCTGAGCAGCGAACGCACGATCACCCTGCAAAAACAGGCACTGAGGGCCTTCAATCTGCGCACCGGCAAGATCATTGAAACGCTCGGCACCATAAGAACATTTGAGGAACTCAAATGGACCATCCGCGCAAGCGCGGATCTGGCAAGAAGCACCGGATTTTTTCACTGACGCCTGGGGGCGGCCTTTTTGAGTTCATCCCCGGAGGGCGTTTTTCCGAATGCAGGCAGGATGAAGCCGCGGTTCAGGGGATGCACATCCTCCTTGTTGATCAGCGCGCCTTCCGGGACCGAAATGTATGACAATGCAAGATGGATGTTGTCGCCGAACGACTCATGCTCAAGCGACTGGCGCGCGAAATACCGGGCCCGTTCCACCTCCCCCTGTCGCATCAGGCACCATGCCAGCTCGATATAATACACCGAAAGAGACGGCGACAACGTCCGTGCCGGCTCAAGGCTCCGGGCGCAATCCACCGGCAATCCGCCATCCACAAGGGCATGAAGGCGCCGGTAATATACCCTGTAATTTTCAGGAACCCGGTACATTTCGACCCCGGTCTGTGAAACATGTGTCCGCATTTCGGCATATCTCGTCAAGGCTGCCGCGAGGCACAGCACACCAAGAACAGGCATGATGATTTGCGGCGCCTTTTTCCGGACATCCGTCAACCGCCCGACCACAAGCGGAACAGACAGCACGAACATGAAAAAAATGCTGCCATACATCCGGTACAAAAACAGCGTATCATACACCGGAAACAGCCAGAAAACGCTGTAATGGAGCGCCGGAGAAAGAACCAGCAGCCATTCATGAAAACTGAACCGCCGGCGAAAGACCAGAACCAGAAGGACAAAGCAGGCCATGAGGCCCGTCCCGCTCCAGAGCCAGGGATTTTGGAGTGAATACGACTGGAGACCGAACGGAAAGCGGCCATACTCAAACAGCGTTCCAAAAGGCGCAAAGGTTATCTGCAGCCTGCGCGGGACGAGCGCCGTTTGTATCTGCAGGTTTTCAAGCCGGCCCGGGAATGTAAGGACGACGGAATCCTCCTTGTCGACCGTTTTTCCGGCTATTGCCGCATCCCTCGCGATGCGGCTCCGCTTGTAAATTGTTTTTTCATAACTGTTCTGCTCCAGGACCGTATCTCGCGTCGCAACAACCGCGCCAATAACCAGTGTCGCCAGCACGGCGGCAAAAACCGCCCGGGACCGCATCCTCAGCGCAATGGCAAAAAACATCAAAAAACAGACCGTAAAATATGATTCCTTGGACTCAAGGGCTAAAAGAGCCAAAAGACCGGACCAAAGGGCATGTTTCCATGACGGCACCGCGGCCTGGAGTGATTTGAGATATACCGATACGGCAAATGCGGCAAACAGCACGCCCAGAATCTCCGAACGCTGGGCGATATGAACCACCGTCTGCATTGAAACGGGATGCACGGCAAAAATCCCGACTCCGATCAGCGCCGGAATCCTGCTTTTTTGCGGCAAGGCCGTTGCAACATGTTTCCAGGCCGTCCAGACGGCGGCAAGGTGCAGAAGCACGGCCAGAAAAAACGATTTTTCAGCCGAGGCGCCGAACGCCAGCCCCTGCAGATAAAATAATTTCTCGTGCAGGAACCTTGTCCACGGGCTGAGCTGTGAAGAAGCCAGCCCCTGCAGGATGTTCATGTAATGCCCGTCGTCCATGAGCATGCGGTATTCGTATCCGGTATAAAACACCGCCCAAAGCAGACAAATCAGCAAGAAGCCGCAGAGCGGCTTACGGAAAAAATGATCCGACATTAACAGGCGCCGTCTGGGTTGAAGTATTGCCGATTCCGATCTGGCCGTTGTTGTTGTTGCCCCAGCACATCATGCTGCCGTTCATAAGCGCGCATGTATGCGACCAGCCATCGGCAATTTTTGTAATACCGCCCGGCCATGCCGCCTGGGCTGTCGGCGTAGTATTGGATGATGCCGAATCAGGATACTTTCCCCAGAAATAAAATCCGTTGGTGCTGGTCCGGGCGCAAACGCGTCCTTCGCCGGCCACAATATCATAAGCGCCATAAGTGCTGTTCATCGCAACCGTTGGAGTTATTACCGTTGCAATGGATGTTGACACGCCGATCTGTCCGAACTGGTTGTAGCCAAAGCACTGGACGGCTCCGTCGTTAAGCAGCACGCAGGTGAAATTTCCGCCTGTTGCGACTTTTTTTGCCGTCGACAAAAGACCCGAAACCTCCTGGATCGTACTATACATGGTTGGAGAAGTAGTCCCGGTGCCGATCTGACCATAAAAATTATACCCCCAGCATTTGACGACGCCAATTCCGGTCACTGCGCATGTATGGTTTCCGCCGGCCTTGATATCAAGCACTCCGCTGACCAGTCCGGATACCGATACCGGCGTGGCGATGATTGACGTGCTCGTTCCGTTTCCGATCTGACCGTAATTATTCCTGCCCCAGCAATAAGCGTTGCCGCCAGCAGTCAGCGCGCACGCATGAAACATCCCGGCGGTTATCCTTGTTACGCCCGACGACAGCGTGGATACATTTTGCGGCGTTGAATATGTGCCGCTGGACATGCCGTTGCCAAGCGCGCCATAAGATGCGTTGCCCCAGCATTTTGCCGCACCACCATCAATGGCGCAGGCAAAATCACCGCCGGCAACCACCGCTGTGGCGCTTGCAATGCCGGTTGCAACTGCGTTTGTGGACGGACTCACATTGGTGGGGGTGGATGTTCCGTTACCCATCTCGCCATACGAGCCATTTCCCCAGCATTTTATCTGCCCGCTTGCCGCCACGCTGTTACCGCTTACAATTGCACAGGTAAAACCGCTTGATGCACTGATGCCGCCGGCGGCAATCTGGTCGTTTGCGCCATAATCAAATGAATAAGCACTGTACTCCGTCGAACACCCGATGTTGTTGGGGTTGGCCGGATCGTACGTCTTGTTGATCGCGACATCCATGTCCGAAAACACATCAACCGTCGAACGGCCCACCTCGTAGACATAGGAGAACGCACTTTTACAAGTGGCCGATGAAGACGAATTGTTGCAATACGTGTTCATTGCATC
Organism: Bdellovibrionales bacterium RIFOXYD1_FULL_53_11; assembly: GCA_001770165.1. Taxonomy (GTDB): domain Bacteria; phylum Bdellovibrionota; class UBA1018; order UBA1018; family UBA1018; genus XYD1-FULL-53-11. The sequence continues at coordinate 14,474 of MEQJ01000125.1, forward strand.
CTGGCAGCTCAGGCCGGTGATGTTCTTCATCCCCATCACCTGGATCACCCTTGACGCACCCGTGGGAACAAAAACCTCCATCGTGCCGCCCGTGGTTGCAGAAACAAGATTTGACATCACCCCGCGATAGGTCGAACACGACGCGCCCGCCCTTACCTTGGCCATGTCGATCACGTCATCGGCGAAAAATTTTCCGATATCATCCGACATGACGTTCACGGCGTAACAGTTGAATTCATCAAATACGGGGCCCGTGGCATAATGCAACTGGGCCGACGAAGATGCGATGTTCATCAATTTCATGGCTCTCGTATCGCCGGGAATGAACGCTTTGACCTTTGCCCAATCCTTGCTTGATCCGCCGCAGCCTGCCGTCACGCATAACAACACACAAGACATCAACAGGAGATATATCTTTCTCATGCCCTACCCCCGTAATGATTGTATGACCGAATTATAAAAATACAACCCATTTAGCGGCTGTAAACCCTCTCCCCGATACCGCTGACCTGCGTGTCGATTTCAGTCCAGACCGGACCGGGCTCATCGTCAAAAGCGACGCGCGAAACGAAAATGATGCCGCGCCGCCCCTTGCATGCCTGCTCAAGCTTGTTGACTGCCGACATGGCGCCACCCACTATCGTCCAGCTCTTGGTGTGCGACATGCGCACGTCGCGGGTGATGTCACCATAGGTGAGGCAAAATCTCGCGCGCTGGGAATAATCGCCGGCATCTGCGGCATCAAACTGTTTTGCAATCTCCCCTGAAAACGCGGCATTGAGCCTGGTACTGAGATCAAACGCACGCGTAACGTCCGAATACCGCTGCCGCGCGGCCCCGAGAGTCAGAAAAAAAGCGTCCCACACCACAAGCTGCAGCCTGAAGCCGAAACGGCCCGCGACCTCTTCAACGAACGGCACCATGCCCTTTACGAACTCACTCCACTTGTCGGTGCCTACAACGCGCGAAAGGCGGGTGCTGTCCATCAGGTCCGCCATCAAAAGATATCCCGCTTCTTCTTCACGCACGCTGCGGCCTTCGAGCACGCGGCTCATGACATCCTTCGGAATAAACCCTTCCAGCGCGGCCAGCGCCTTTTCGGAGGCCTCGGCCATCTCCTCAAAGCCGAGCAGATTCTCAATCGCGCCGCCGATCATCCTGAGCCCGGGCTCCGATCGCGCGCTGAACTTGCCGACCTCCTTGCTCACGATCCAGAGCACGCCCCACACTTCGGAGCGCATGACCGGCACCGCGGCGCAACTCCGGGTACCGGACTTCTCAAGAATCTTCAGTGATTTTGCCTGCAACACCCCGTGCAGGAGATTCATGTCGCCGACAGTGATGATCTTTCCGCGATTGACGGCAAGCACCATCGGTCCCTGCTCGTTGTGCTGGAGCGCGTAGAACTGCGTGGCCCTGTAATGAGCGCGCAGCTCCTCGTCGTATCCCGCGATGGCAACAAGCTGGATCTTCCTGGAAACCGGATCGAGTCTTCCGATATATCCGGACACCCCGAGCGCGGCATGCACGCCGTCCATCACCTCCTGTGCGCAGCTTTCAAACCCCTTTTCGGCCACGGATTGCCTGTACGAGGCGATCTTCTCGGACAAGCCCTGACAGGACCGGTCCCAATCCTCCATCAGCGCAAGCTCATGCCGGGATATCTCGCGCGCAAGGAGCGGCAGCAGGTGGCCGGTGACCGTGGCAAGTTCCAGCTTCATGAACGGATCCGTGGCGTATTTTTCGTCATAACGCGTAAAACTGACCGCCGCGATGGCGGTGGCTTCGGTCATGAGTGGAACGACCGAAAAAAGCTTGCTTCCATAATCCTGCACGCGAAGCTGGCCTTTTCTGAGATTGATCGCAAAAAGGGAGCCTTCGTCAAGATGCCACAGGGGGTCGCGCATCGTCATCACGTGCGAAACCATCGGGGGCAGCACGTCACGCATGAAAGATTCAGTCACCCACTTGCCGCCGTCGCTGCGATTGATGGTGATATCACAACCGCCGCCCGGCCGCGCCGTCGCAAGCGATATCTGCCCCACGCCGAAACGGGCGGCAAACTCCCTGAGCGCCCCCTGGACCGTGATTTCGCCGCGGCCGCAGCCCTCGATGATCCCGCGCACCCAGCGCACCGAATCGCTCACACGCGCGCTTTTGCGTATCCTCGCGACAAACTCCCAGATCAGGCATCCGATTGCATAAAGGAGCAGCACCCGGGAGTCGGGCAGGTACTGGCTCATAAGCTTGTAAATGCTTAGTGCCGGCAAGATGCCGGCCAGACCGAAGAAAAAATACATGGGGCTCCGGTGCAACACGCCAAGAAGCAGCATTATAAACGCCATCACGACGTTGATACGCACATGAAAAGCCCGGAATGCCGGAACCAGCACAATCACCGCCATCAGCACATGCGTCCAGTGAAGCCCGAAGGGCAGCCCCCGCGAACCGGCAAGATACCCGCAAACACGCGAAAGTTTTTCGGGCACCCGGCCTGACCGGCTTATGGCGTAAATAACGACCCCCGAACAAATCATGAGCCTGAAAAACGCGGCAATACGGGAAAACAATGTTGAATCCGCATTGAACGGAAGCAGCAGACCGAAAAGCCCGCTGATCAACGCCGAATAAGCGATCCAGGAAAAATAGTATTTTTCGAGCGCAGAAGGCTGTGTGTCGATCTTGATCATGCCGGTCAGGACGTTGTTGAAAGCATACACGAGCATCAACAGGGCGGCGGCGATCACAAGAAACGACGACCTGAAAAATTCCACGAATTTCCTTGTCCGCATTACATCAGTGCTGCTGCCGACGACCGCCTGTCCGCCCATATAACCGTATCTGTTCGTACCGGCCGGGCTCCATGCTTTTATGAGCGCATCACCCGTGGTGCAATCAAGCACCGATTTGCGGAATGTCTGATAGACATTCTGATAATCGATGTCTTTTCCGGCCGTTTCCACGCGGCCGAAACGCGCCTTGGGCATAAAAGCATCCGCACAGCCGATCTCGGTGGCATGCAGGATTATCCCGAGTCCGGCGCCGTCCTCGCCGGCCATTTTGTCCAGGTATGCCTTCGGAAAACGATAAGCCACCTTGCACACCACATCGCCGCGCGGCGCGTCCCCGCAGGGTTCGGCACGCTGCTTGATCGAGCCGACGACCTCGAGCCGCCCGCCGGTCATGAGTGAAATGTAATACGGCCCCCACTCGGCCGCATACGATCCGAAAAGTGCTACGAGAAAAAACGAAAGATAGATCCGGGTCATTTGCCCACGAACTTCTTCTCCATGTCATCAAGGCGCTCGCTCAGTACCGCGGCCACGGACCATAAAAATCGCGCCGCAAAACCGTTGTCGCGCTTCATAAGCTCGATGATGTCGTTGTTCTTGACCGCAATCGCCTGCACCGCATCTTTTGCCACCACGGTGGCCGAACGCGGCGACTGGCGGATGAGCGCCATCTCCCCGAGCACTATGCCGGGATCGCGCGTGCCGATCACCCTGCCCCCCTTGAGTACATCAACCTTTCCTGAAAGCAGAACCCACAGCTCGTGCGGCACCGCCCCCTCGCGCATGATCACCTCACCGGGCTTGAGGGTTTTGGGTGACGCCAGCTCGAGAAACTTCATCACATCCTTGTAGACAAGCCCCTTGAAAAAAGCGCAGTTCTTCACCGCATCCACCTTGAGCTGCGCGCTCAGCTTTCCGGTTATTCCGGTACCTGATTTTTCCTTGCAGGAAACCAGCAGCCCCGCAACAACGCCGCTCTGGCTCTGCACCCTTGCCGCATGTACAAGCGCCCCGAGCGACTGCCCGGGCGCGGGCCCGGCGTTCTTGAGCGCATGCGCGATTTTTTCGTCATTGCCAAGTCCCGCCGTCATTCCATGCGAGCAGACCAGCAGATGGTCGCCATGCACGAGTTCCACCAAAAGCATGTCGGCAACATCCGCCGCACGGTTGCCGATCGCGCGCGTGAGAACATTTGCAAAAGGGCTTTTTCCGGCCTTGTCGGCCATGAACACGCCTTCCTGCACGAAAACCGATTCGAAGGTGTGATCCTCCGTGAGCAGCGAAAGAACCCCGCCGCGGCTGAGATAGATCCTTCCATCCCCGATATGGCCCAGCACCGCATGCTCGCCGCATATCCAGACGGCATCAAGCGTCGCATTCATCCCCCTGAGGGTGGGGTCCTGCTGGCCTTTTTCATAAACCGCATTGGAAGCCTGCAGAAAAGCATACCTCAGAAGATCCCTGCATTTTTGTGGATTGTGATCGGACGGATGGTTTTTTTTGACCACCGCAAGCACGGTATCCGCCGCCACTTTGGCCGCCACGCCGCCGCCGGGCGAACTGGCAACCCCCTCGGAAAGTATATGAAGCCCGAGCGCATCATCGCCCGTGCCGCATAACAAAGCTGCCTTTTCCCTGCCCGAAAACTCCGCCGTCCGGGCCGCCTCAACAACGAAGATGTCATTTTCCATAGTGTGACAATTTGTCATTATTAAAGATAACAGACTATGCAATCCGAGACAAATTGTCATATGCACCGCCACTGCAGGGCGCGTCCGCCCTGTCGCGACCGGAATTGCCCTTGAATGGCGGGCCCCGCGGCATGTCAAAAAAATACCGCCCTCTGGCGCCGTTTTTGCAAACCATGATCCATGAATGAACCTGTCCGCAATAAAAAAGAGACTCGTCGGCCTCGCCAGGATCGATCCGATCGTGCTCGCCGACTGGGCGCAGCGCAAATTCCAGAAGCAGGGCGCGAGTTTTTACGGCAAACTGGCCACCGCCGCGCTTTGCACGTTTTTCCTTGCGGATCTCACGGCCATGGTCGTGGGAAGGTTCCTGCCAGAGCCCCCCCCCGCGCGTCAGATACGTTCGAAATTCTCGGACACCCGCGCCCGCTCGCTTGATGATTATTCAAAAATCTTCGCCCGCAATCTTTTCAGCAGCAACCGGGCAATGCCCGGCGACGGGACCGCCGGAGCCACGCAGCTTGTGGATCTCGCCGGCGAGCCCGTCAAGACAGCCCTGCCTTTGAATCTCATAGGCACGCTGATTTTGCGCAACGAGCTGAGATCAATCGCCACCATAGAGGATACAAGCGCCAGAATGGTTTATCCGGTGCGCATCAACGACGAAATCCCCGCCAAAGCCCGGATTCTCAAGATCACGTCGGAGCGGGTTGTCTTCGTGAACATCGGCTCCGGCCAGCGCGAGTATATCGAGCTGCCGCAAAACCTCTCGAGCGTGAACCCGCGGATCAGCCTCGGCACCGCGCCGCGCGGCCCGGGCATCGAAAAACTTTCGCCCACGCAATACAACATATCCCGCACCGAGGTGGACAAGACGCTCGGAGATCTCAACAACGTGCTCACGCAGGCGCGCTGCGTTCCGAATTTCGAAAACGGCATGGCCGCGGGCTACAAATGCTTCCAGATCGTGCCCGGAAGCATTTACGACAAGCTCGGCATGAAAAACGGCGATGTGGTGTCGGCCATCAACGGCCAGCCGATGAGCGATCCGGGCAAGGCGCTCGAACAGCTCGGGGCCCTGAAGGAATCATCGCATTTTGAACTGACGGTCAAGCGCGACGGCCGCACGCAAACACTGGTTTACGATATAAGGTAGGTGATGCAATGGATGAAGAATGGATGCAGGTACCCCTGAAATGGATCAAGATCCTGGCCGGAAGCGCCTGTCTTATCGGCCTCATCGGACTTGCCATGCTTATGGCGCAGGGCTTTGGTTACGCGTTTGCCGCGGACCCGGTTAAAGGATTTGATGCCGGCCCGAGAACCTTCACCCAGAATCCGTTTGCCGGAGCCGCGCCCAACAAGGGCGGCAGTTTTTTCGAGGAAGAAGACGAAGAGGATGATTTTGAATTTCCGGACGACGACTTTCCGGTCCGCCCGTCAAACCCGCAGGGCGGCGCGCAGGCTCCGGCAAAAGCCGGCGCCGGGGACGCAGCGCCCGCCGCCGACGGAACAACCATCGGCAAAGCTGATCCCAAAATAGGCCCAAAGGGCATTTCCGTGGGAGGCACCCAGCCGGGCGGCGTCATTGCGCACTCCAAAGCGCCCTCCTCGCTGCACATCGACGACGAAACCGCCGAAGGCAGCCGGGAGATCGTGACGGACTTCAACTTTCCGGATGCCGACATAATGGACATCGCAAAGGCGCTCGGAAAACTCACCGGCAAGAACTTCATCCTCGACAAGGACGTCAAGGGCCGCGTCACGATCATCTCAAACGCGCCGATCACCGTCGGCGACGCCTGGAAGGCTTTTCTCACCGCCCTTGACATGAACGGCTTTGCGCTCATCCCGTCGGGCAAGTACATCCGCATCGCGCGCCAGCGCGACGCGCGCGACAAGCAGCTCAAAACCTACACCGGTGATTTTTCGCCGGACACCGACGCGCTCATCACGCGGCTGTTCCCACTGAAATACCTGTCGGCCGAGGAGGTGGCGCGCAACTTCCGGAGTTTCATGCCCGCCAATTCGCGCATCATCCCGTACGAGCAGACCAACACGGTGATCGTGACGGACACCGGGTCAAACATCGCCAAGCTCCAGAAGCTGCTTGAGATCCTCGACGTCGAGGGCTACGACGCCGGCATCGAGGTGATTCCGGTAAAATTTGCGTCCGCCGTCGAGCTGTCAAAGCTGATCGACACGCTGATTCCGGGCACCAGCGGCGTGGGCGGCGGCCCGGGCGGCCCGCCGCGTTTCGGCGGCGCCGGAAAGTTCAACGCGCGCAGGACAAAAGAGGGCGGCATCATCAACACGATCATCGCCGACGAACGCACCAACACCCTCATCGTGCACGCAAACACCAAGGGCGCGGACCAGGTGCGCGAACTGGTGACCAAGCTCGACCAGAAACTCCCGGCCACCACGGGCGGCGGCAAGGTGCATGTGATCTACCTGCAGTTTGCCGAAGCCGAAGCCATGTCAAACACGCTGAACAACCTTTCGCAAAGCCCGGGATCGCGTCCATCGGGCGGACCGTCCGGCACGGGCGTAAATCCGGTCCAATCATCGCTCTTCGAGGGCAATATCAAGGTCTCGCCGGACAAGGCCACAAACTCGCTGGTCGTTACCGCATCGCCATCCGACTTTGTAACCATCCAGCGGGTGGTCAACAAGCTGGACATCCAGCGCGACGAGGTCTACGTCGAAGCGATTATAATGGAGATCGCGCTTG
>MEQJ01000125.1:21732-26722 GCA_001770165.1 Bdellovibrionales bacterium RIFOXYD1_FULL_53_11
GCATCGCGCTTACGCCAAGCACCGATCTTTTGAGCTTCATTGCAAACCCGCTCTCGCAGCAAGGCGCGGTGCTGGGATTCAAGGGCGGCAATACGGTCACGATGAAAATTGACGGAAAGGACACCCCCGTCAACAGCATCATGGGTCTAATAAAGGCGATCCAGTCCAATTCAAACGCCAACGTGCTTGCCACGCCGCAGATCCTGACGCTCGACAATACCGAAGCCGTATTTGAATCGTCAGAAAAAATCCCGGTCGCGACGACAACCACCACGCAGACGGGCGGCACCCAGTCATCATATACAAAAGAACCGGTTTCCCTCACCCTCACGATCAAACCGCAGATCAACAAGATCTCCAATTTCGTCAAGATGGATGTGAATGCAAAAATGGAGGATTTCAGCTCGAAAGTCCCGGCAAAGCTGCAGCAGGAGGCGTTTTCAACGATATCACGCTCGGCAAAAACATCGGTTGTCGTTGCCGACGGCGACACCGTCGTGATCGGCGGCCTGATGCGGGATTCCGTGAGCGAAACCATTTCTAAAATCCCGCTCCTCGGCGACATCCCGCTTCTGGGCTGGCTGTTCAGATCCACGACAAGCAATACAAAAAAAACCAATCTCATGATCTTCATCACGCCGCACATCGTGCGCCAGTACGAAAAAATGCGCGCGATACTCGATAAAAAACTCAAGCAGCGCGACGACTTCATCGAAAGCGCGGCGGGCGGCAACGACAAAATGCGCCACTACCGCGACGAGATGATCCGTTCGCTCCCGGACATGAAGGATATCATGGCGGCAAAAAACCCGAACAAGGTGATGTCCCTGAACGATGACGATCCGTTCCTCGCGGCAAAACCGGTCGAGGAAGCGCAGCCGCTCCCGGCAACACCCGTAGCGCCCCTGGCCGCGCCACCTGCGGCGCCACCCGCGACTGTTCCAGCTGCTCCGGCTGCTCCGGCCGCGCCGCCACCGGCCACGACCGAGACGTTGCCGCCGCCACCGGCAATGCCGGGAGGGGAGTAAGAAGACAATGGCCATGCGCATCGGGGAGATCCTCCTCAAGCACACTTCGCTCTCGGAAGTCCAGCTCGAAGAAGCGCTGCGCCTCCAGCAAAAAGAGGGCGGCCTCCTGGGCGAGATCCTCGTGCGCAAGAACATGATCATGCCCCACGAGATCATGCGCGCGCTGTGCATCCAGCTCGGCATGACCTTCGTAGAGGATCTCAAGTCCGGCGAGATCGACCCCATGCTCGTGACGGACATCCCGATCAACTACGCCAAAACCAAGGAAGTCCTTCCGATCGGCAAGGAGCAGACCACGCGCGGCGAAGTGCTTGTGGTGGCCGTGTCGGACCCGTTCAACGAATCGATTGTCGATGACCTGCAAGTACTGACCGGAAAACCGGTGAAAATAGTCGTAAGCACGAGCATGAGGATACAGGACGCGATCAACCGCGTTTACGAGCGCAATACGGCAAGCCTTGTCGAGCAGATCGAGGGCGAGTTCGACGACTACGACCTCGAGGGCCCGATCGACATCCTGGAGGCCACCGAGGATGACGCCCCGGTAATCAAATTCGTCAACTCCCTGCTCTTCCGCGCCGTAAAAGAAAAGGCCTCCGACATCCACATCGAACCGTTTGAAAAGGAATTCGTCGTGCGCTTCCGCATTGACGGCGTGCTGTACGACATCATACGCCAGCCCAAGCGCGCCCATGCCGCCATCTCCTCGCGCATCAAGGTCATGGGCGTCCTCGACATCGCCGAAAAACGCCTGCCGCAGGACGGGCGCATCAAGATCAAAATCGCGGGCAAGGATATCGACATCCGTCTTTCGACCGTGCCGACGATCTACGGCGAGAGGATCGTAATGCGCATCCTTGAGCAGTCGGGCACGATACTCGAACTCGAACAGCTCGGATTTCCGGAGCGGAGCCGCAACGTCATCGAAAAACTCGTGTTCCGCAAATACGGGATCATCCTCGTGACCGGCCCCACGGGCAGCGGCAAATCGACAACCCTCTCCGCCTGCCTCGTGAAACTCAACAACCCCGAGCGCAACATCCTCACCGTCGAAGACCCGATTGAATACCAGATACACGGCATAAACCAGGTGCAGGTCAACACGAAGATCGATCTCACGTTTGCGCGGGCCCTGAGGGCCTTTTTGCGTCAGAACCCGGACGTCATAATGGTGGGCGAAATACGCGACAAGGAAACCGCCGAAATCGCGATCAACGCATCGCTGACGGGCCATCTCGTGCTTTCGACGATCCACACCAATGACGCCTCCGGCGCCCCCACCCGCCTCATCGACATGGGCGTTGAACCGTTTTTGATCGCAAGCTCGCTGCTCGGAGTCGTGGCGCAACGGCTGATCCGGCGCGTGTGCACCAAATGCCGCGTGCCGCATACGATGACGGAATTTGAAATGAATGAAATGGGCCTGCAATCGCTCCCGCCCGACGGAACCATCTACAAGGCCGTCGGCTGCCCGAGCTGCGCCCAGAGCGGCTATTCGGGACGCACCGTGATCCACGAACTCATGCTGATCGACGACAATATCCGCAACCTGATCGTCAAGCAGGCGGATTCGAGCATAATCAAAAAAGCGGCGATGGAAGCCGGCATGATCACGCTTCGCGAGGATGGCGTGAGCAAAGTGCTGCAAGGACTGACTTCCGTCGATGAACTCATGCGCGCGACGCATGCGGAGGTTTGAAGATGGCGCCGGTATTCGACTTCAAAGCCCTTGATGCTTCCGGAAAATCCTCCCGCGGAATGGTCGAGGCCGAGAACCAGAAGGCGGCCAGGCTCAAGCTCAAGAAGCAGGGACTCATGATCGTGTCGATTTCGGAGAAAAACACCGCAAGACCGGATGCGGCAATGAGCATCCCGTTTTTGGCCGGTCGCGTGAGCGGACGCGAAATTTCGCTCATGACCCGCCAGATGGCCAGCCTCGTGAAATCCAACATTCCGCTCGTGGAGGCGCTTACCGCCATGGTTGACCAGTCCGACAAGCCGGCGCTCAAGATCGTGCTCGCGCAGGTGCGCCAGGACGTGAACGAAGGGTCGAGCCTTGCAAAAGCGATGACAAAGCATCCCAAGATCTTCGACAACATCTATGCAAACATGATCGAAGCCGGCGAAAGCTCCGGCACGCTCGGCCTCGTGCTCCTCCGGCTTGCCGACCTCAAGGAAGCGCAGATGCGGCTGCGCGGCAAGATCATCAGCGGCATGACGTATCCGGTGCTCATGATGTGCGTGTCTTTCGCGCTGATGCTCGCGATCTTCACGTTTGTGATTCCAAAACTCACAAAGGTTTTTGAGTCCATGAACAAGCCGATGCCCGCCGTCACAAGGATGATGATGATGATAAGCGACGTCATTGTCAGCTGGTGGTTTTTGTTCGTGGGCGCCGGGGCAATCGGAGCATGGATTTTTCATCGCTATACGAATTCAGCCGCCGGCAGGCCCAGATGGGACGCCACGAAGCTGCGGCTCCCGCTCTTCGGAACGCTGATACGCATGATCGCCATCACGCGTTTTGCCTCCACGATGGCCACGCTGCTCGGCTCGGGCGTGCCGATCCTTACCGCCATGAACATCGCCAAAAATCTTGTAGGCAGCGCGCCGATAGCCAGGGCCATCGCAAACGCGCGCGAAAACATCACCGAAGGCCAGTCGATAGCCGAGCCCCTCAAGCGCAGCGGCGAGTTTCCGCCGATGGTCCTGCACATGATCGCGATCGGCGAGAAGACCGGCGAGCTGCCGGCCATGCTCAAGAATGTTTCGGAAACCTACGAGGACCAGGTCAATTCGCGCATCGACACGATGACCTCCCTCATCGAGCCGGCGCTCATCATATTCATGGGCTTTGGCGTGGTTGGCGTGGTATTGAGTGTATTCATCCCCCTGATGGATCTGAGCAATTTGAGCCGTTAGGGACAACATAGAAACGAAGGAGGCTGTCATGCCGGAAAACAGGGTAAACAGGGACAACAACGCAATTGCCATGAACCAGCGCGGCTTCACGCTGCTCGAAATGATGATTGTCGTGGCGGTGATTGCCCTGATCATGGGACTCGTGGGAACGAACGTCATGAGCCGCTTCCAGAAGGCCAAGTACGAATCCACCAAGCTCCAGATGAAACAGCTCGGTGTGGTGCTCGACAACTTCAAGCTCGATTGCGGTTTCTACCCCACGCAGGACCAGGGTCTTGACGCCCTTATCAAAAAACCGGGCGGCCGTGAATGCAAGAACTACGATCCGTCAGGATATTTCAGGGAAAACAAGGTTCCGAACGACGGATTCGGAAATCCTTTCATCTACGAATCAGACGGCAACAAATTTGTTTTGAAATCACTCGGAAACGACGCCAAAGAGGGGGGCAGCGGGCTTGACAAGGATATTAAATCGGACGAACTCGACTAGAGACCGTGAAAAGGGGTTTTCGCTTCTCGAAGTTCTCGTCGTGGTGGCGATCATCGCCCTGATAGGCGCGTTTGCCATCCCGAACCTGTCGAGCTACATGAAAATCTCCCTCGGCTCCGCCGCAAGGGAGATGTCCTCAACCATAAAAGAAACCTACAATGCCTCCGTACTCACGGGCCGGGTCTACCGCCTGGCATATGACTTCAAGAGCAACTCCTACTGGGTCGAAGCCGGTTCGTCCGGCTCGCTCCTTGACACCAAGGAAACCATCGAACGCGACGAACGCCGCAGCCGCTTCAGCAGCAAAGAGGACAAACCCGCCCCGAAAAGCGATTTCGCGCCGGATAAAAGCATCACTCGCGGCAAAACAGCCCTGCCAAGAGGCGTGGTATTCGAGGATATCCTGACCGAGCAGAGCCCCGACCCGGTTACCGAAGGAACCGTCTATACCCATTTTTTCCCGCACGGGATCTCGGAACAGACCGTGATCCACCTCAAGGACACCTCCGAGCATCACGCCACGCTTGCAATCTCCCCCGTCATCGGCCGC
>MEQJ01000125.1:26750-34474 GCA_001770165.1 Bdellovibrionales bacterium RIFOXYD1_FULL_53_11
AGCCGGCCCCCGGAAGCGACGAGGACGAAAGCCGATGAAAACCTTCCGCCCTGGCGCGGGCTTCACGCTGCTGGAGACCGTGATCGCGCTGGCCATAATGACCGTCGCATTCTCGGCAATACTCATGGTCGAATCGGCAAGCCTTTCCACGGCCGAAAAGGCCCGCCGCATGAACACGGTATCGATGCTTGCAAAAAATCTGATGGCCGAAACCGAGCTCAAGATGGAAGGAAAGAAATTCAACGAACTCAAGGAGGAGGAAGCCGGCGAGTTCAAGGCCCCCTTCGAGGAATATACCTGGAAAAGGAAGATCAAGGAGATAAAATTTCCGAATCTCGGCGTGGGCGGCAGCGGAAAAAGCGGGGAAGGCGATGACGCTGGCGGCATGAACGCCGCAGCCGAAAAACTTGCAAAACTCATGGCGACCAATCTTTCAAAGGCCGTGCGCGAGGTCACGGTATCGGTGGTCTGGAAAAAAGGCGGCGGAGAACAGAGCTTTTCCGTATCAACATACTGGGTGAACCTGAACCATGAATTCCAACTCACGGAATAACAAGGGCTGCGCAGCAGTCACCGCAGGGGGCTTCACGCTGCTGGAGGTGATCATCGCGCTGGCGGTGCTCGCGATCATCAGCGTCGGCATCTACCAGGCCATAGGCCAGACCTACCGCATGCGGGACCTGATCCTGGGTGAAGGGGATTTTTTCAACAGCATCCGGCTCTCGATGGGCATCGTCGAGCGGGACATCGCATCCATATATACTCCCGACATGATGCGGCCCGAGGAGGACACCGCCAAGCCCGCCGACCCGAAGGACATGGCCGCCATAATGGAAACCGAGACCACGCAATACTGGTCCGGCGCGGCCGACAAGCTTGGAATACGCAACTCCCGCTTTGTCGGAACCGAAACCACGATGACCTTCATCTCGGCCTCGCACATCCGCATATACAAAGAGGCGCCGGAGTCCGAACTCGCGCAGATCTCTTACGAACTCAAGCGCGATTCGTTCGACACCGAAAACGGCACGAGCATCCTGGTGAAGCGCGAATCGCCGAACGTGTACGAGGACGACGACCGCAAGGACAAGCTGCAGCGCACCTACCCGCTTCTTCCCGGCCTGAAAAAATTCAGCATCCGGTACTACCACAAGGCCCTGGACCGCTGGGAGCAGCGCTGGGACACCGAAAAGGAGGAATTCAAGAACATCTTCCCGGACATGATCGAGATCAGCGTCGAGGTGGTGGGGCCGTCACGACTGCGCTTCGACGGCGTCTATAAATTCAGACCGGAGGTGCCCATTGCCGGACTCGAACCAAGCACCTGAAAAAAACCGGAGCCCCGGCATCGCGCTTTTCATGGTGATCTCGGCCATGGCGGTATTGTCCGTGCTGGTAACGGAATTCACCTACGTAACGCAGGTAAACCAGCGCATGGCCTACGACGGCGCCGACCAGGTCAAGGCCCTTTACCTCGCAAAAAGCGGAGTCAAGATCTCACTGCTGAGAATCAAGATGTACCAGCAGATAAACACCTTCCTCGGGGCGGACAAGACGGGCATTGCCGGCTCGATCCCGCGCAAACTGGTCGAAAAAGTCTGGAGCTTCCCGTTCCTCTTCCCGATCCCGGCGGGCCTGCCGGGGATTTCGGCGTCCGACAACGACGCCATAAAAAAATTCACAGCCGATTCGGGCTTCGACGGCTCTTTCATGTCGGTGATCGAATCGGAGTCGTCAAAGTACAATCTCAATTCCATTTTGCAGCAGTTCGCGCCGCAATCGGCAACCGGGCCGACCGGTACCTCCGGGCCGACCGGTACCTCCGGGCCGACCGGTTCCACCGCTCCAACCGGCTCCACCGCTCCGACCGGATTCAACGCCGAAAGCGCCCGAAAAAGCCTTTCGGACTACCTTTTCCAGATCTACAACGACAAGACCGAAAATGACCGCGATTTTGCCGAAAACTACCGGGATCTCAGATTTGACGAGCTCATGGACGCCATCTATGAATGGGCGGACCGGAGCTACCAGCCGCGCTCCCGCGACGACCGCCATCCGGTGACGCCAAAGCGCGCGCCATTTTATTCCCTCTCCGAACTGCACATGATCCGGCACATGGACGATACGCTTTACGACCTGCTGGCCCCGGCGCTCACGGTAAGCTCCACGCCGGGCATCAACGTCAACAAAATGGATGAAAAAACCCTCAAAGCCCTCGTCCCCGGCATCGTGAAAGAGGAAGTGGCCGAATTTTTCAAGTATCGGGACACGGAAGAAAAAGACAACTCCTTCAAAAACGAGGACGGGTTTTTCAATTACCTGAGGGACCACATAAGCATCTTCAGAAGGGACGACAAGGAAATCGCCAGATACAAGGAAGACCTGCAAAAGCGCAACATCAGAATCATCATCGACGAGACGATATTCCGCATCAGCGTACAGGCGCAGGTGAACAAGGCGTCACGGCGCATCCAGGCCTGGGCCACGCTCAAAACCAAAAAGGACACCAAGGAGAAGACCTCGCCGCCTGCGCCTTTGCAGGCCCCCTGGCTTCCGCCTGCCGGACCCGCAAACGCAAAACCGGACCGCTGGAAATCAGGTTTGAAGATAAACAACATGAGGATATTCTAAGGGGGAACGATGAGACTGCTTGGACTGGATCAGGGCACTACAGGAATAAAGGCGGTCGAGGTTGACAGCGCCTTCGGGCGCTATGAGATCCACGACTACCATGAAATAAAAACCCCGCCGGGCACCACGCATGAGGAGATGTGCCAGGCAGTAAAGCGTTTTATCGACGGGCTGCAGAAAAAACCCGACCGGATCTCGGTCTGCGTCAGAACGGGGCATGCCACGTTCCGCAACCTCCAGATTCCTTCGCGGGACAAGAAAACGATACAGGCAAGCGTGGGGTTCGAGCTTGACGACGACCTGCCCTTCCCTCTTGAACAGGCCGCCTATGACCACTCAATACTCTCGCAAACCGGCCCGTCAACGCATCTTCACGTTTCGGCAACGCTGATTAAAAAGATTGAAGAGTACATCGCCAGCTGGTCCGCGCTCGGCATTGATCCCGACATCATCACCACCGAGGCGTGGGCCTGCAGAACGCTCGTCAACAGGATCATGGGCCCGGCGGCGCAGGAACAGCCGATCGTGCTTGTCATGACCGGACACGAGCATACAATGCTCTATGTGCACTGGCGCGGCGTGCCCGTTGCCGCCCGTGAAATCGCCTGGGGCGGGCGCGAGCTCACCTCGGCGATCAGCAGGCGCTACGGCCTGCCGCTCGACCAGGCCGAAAAAATGAAAATCGAGCACGGCTTCGTGATCCCGCAATCCGCGCGTGAAGCGGCGACGCCGGAGCAGGTGGATTTTTCGTCAACCCTGCTCGCTCCGGTGCAGGAGCTGTGCGGCGAGATGCGCAAGATTCTTCTCATCTGCAAAAACGCCACTGGCGCATCGCCGTCAGCCATCTACCTCGGCGGCGGCTCCTCCCTGCTGCACGGACTGGCCGGGACGCTCGAAGAGGAGATGCACATCCCGGTGCATGCACTCGGCGCCTTGAGCGCCATAACACCATCCGGCATAACCTATTCCGAACATTCCAACGCCACCTTTGCGCTTGCCGCCGCTCTTGCGCTCAGCATGGTCAAAAGCCCCGACCGCTCTACGCTGATCAACCTCCGCAAGGGCTCGCTGGCAAAACAGGGGCGCTCGCAGGAACTCTCGCTGGCGACCCTCCGCCGTCCGCTCCTGGCAAGCGGCGCCGTCACCGCCAGCATCGTGGTGAGCATGATTGTCCAGCTTGCCGCCTACAAGACAAAACTCACTGACATGGATGTAAAGCTGGAAAGGGACATCAGGACGTTTTTCGGACAGGTTTCGCAGAGCGCGATGCGCACCTACATCGCGAGCACCTCGACATTGCGCAAATCCATAGACAAGGAACTCACCAAGCAGCGGGAGATGAGCCGGTTTCTTACACCCAATCCACGCTCCCCTCTCAGTTTTCTGGCAAATCTTTCTTCGTCCGTTCCTGACGACATCGTGGTTGACCTGACGCAGTTCCAGATAGGTTCATCCGCCGCGGGAGCCTATTCCAAGGATGCGCCGGCAAACGCCTCGCTCACCTTTTTGGTGACAAACCCCCAGCTTGCCGAAAAGCTGGCCGTCGTGCTGGGCGATAAGATCGGCGATATCCAGAGATCAAAAACCGAGGAGGCACAGGCCCCCGACGGAAGCGGCAAGCGCTGGAAGGTGACTTTCAGCGGAAAGCCGAAGGAGGAATCCTATGGCAATTGATGCCGTGGCAAGCAGGGTGCTTGGCAGGATCTATGACAAGCTTTATGACCAGGCATGGTTTCAGAAGCTCAAAACAAAATGGGAGGAACTCGACACCCAGAGCCGCATGTATCTTTCAATGGCCGGCGTTGCGGCAGGGGTGTTTGCGGTTATCATCGTGCTTCTCAGCCTGATGCTGACTGCGCGTTCGCTCAAAAAGGAGCTTGCCGAAAAAAACGACCTCCTGACCATGATCCAGTCCGCAAGCGACGAAATGCGGCGTCTCAAGGAGATAGCCCCCGCCGCCCAGGGCGGCCATCCGGGCAGCCAGGACACGGCGCCCTGGGCCGGGTATTTTGAACTCCTGGCGGCGGGCGCCGGGATCGAGAAAACCTCACTGACCGCAAACAATGAAAAAATCCTTGCCGCAACCGAACAGGCAAAAGAAACACAGTATGATCTTGTCCTGAAACATGTCGGAATCAAACAGGTGGTGAAACTTGCGTTCAGTCTCGAAAACGGCGCAAAACCCGTCAAGCTCCGGAATCTCACCATTGACACCAAGAGCGATCCCGCCGGCTTCATGGACGCAACTCTTTCGGTGTCCGCGTTCAACATCAAGCAGGTGCCATGAACATGGAACAGACCGCTGAAACCGTGGAAGGGAACAAACCGCGCCGGTTCTTCAAGAAAGCCGGCTGGGCCGTGTTTGCGGCGGCTTGCCTGCTGTTTTTTACGCTGCTCAAGCTGCCGGAGGAGAAGATAAAGAATTTCATCCTCGGCACCGTGAATGCCCGGCTTGCGCCGCAAGGAATGTCCGTCTCGTCCGAAAAAACCTCTGTTTCGATCATTACGGGCATCTCCTTCACCATGGAAAAAGCGGTCATCAGCCTCCCGCCCCCCGCGCAACCGGTGCTGCTTGACGAAATCGAGATTTCCCCTTCGCTTCTTTCGCTCCTTACCGGCCGCCTGGGCGGCAAGGTCTGGATCAAAAACGGGGGCGGCAGGATGAAGGCGTCGGTTTCCGTCAAGGGCGGACTGGTTGACGCATCCTTTTCGTTCAAGGATTTTGACGCCGGAAAGCTGGGGATAGTGCAATCACTCGCGGGGCTCAAGGCCGGCGCCGAGCTGACCGGCAAGGGATTTTTTGAGGGCGATCCGTCCGCGCCCTCCGGAATCACCGCCTCGCTTGACGCAAAAATCATGCGCATTACGATCGACCAGCAGACGTTCTACGGTTTTTCGGTTCCGCAGCTCGGCATCTCCGCGATTGAGGCCGTAATCTCGGCCGGCGGCGGCAGGGCGGTGATCAAAACGCTCACGGCCGGCAAGCCCGGCGCTGACGACGACCTCACGGCAAAAGTCACCGGGGAGGTTTCTCTTGGCAAGCAATGGTCCACCAGTACGCTGAAGCTGAAGACGCGCTTTTCGCTTTCACAGAAGATCCTCAAGGCCTTCATCCTGATAGATGCCCTGCTTGCCGCCGGCAAGCAGTCCGACGGAGGTTATGCCTTTGACATCAACGGACCCTTCTATGCGCCCGTGCCGGTGCCGGTAAAATGAATATGTACTACGATTCATTTTTCCCCGATTCCACGCTCGAGCAGTTTCTTGAGAGGGCCCTCGCGGGCGCGCCTGTAAAACTGGCTGAGGCCATCCGCTACAGCGTGCTCGCGCCCGGCAAACGCATTCGCCCGCGCCTAGCCATGAACTCGGGCCGCATGGTGGGAATCGCGCGCGAAGCCGCCGCCGCGGCCGCGACCGCCATCGAGCTGGTACACTGCTACACCCTCATCCACGACGACCTTCCATGCCTGGACAACGACGACTTCCGCCGCGGGCGGCCGTCAAACCACAAGCAGTTCGGCGAAGCGACCGCCCTGCTTGCCGGAGACGCGCTCACCGCGCTTGCGTTCGAAGCCCTTCTCACGGCGGCGCCGCATGTCACCGCCCCGCAATGCCTCACGCGTGCCACCGCAAGACTCGCCTGGGCCATGGGCCCGCGCGGCGTGGTGGGCGGACAGGCCGCCGAGCTGGCGCTCTCGCCCCGCTCGACAATTGACGAACTGCGCACGATGTTCGCCGGCAAAACCGGCGCGCTTTTCAAGGCTTCGCTGCTCCTGCCGGCTGACCTTGCAGACCTCCCTCCCGGCCCCCAACTTGCCTCTCTTGAACGCTTTGCCGCAGAACTCGGTTTTGCCTTCCAGGTCGCCGACGATCTTGAGGACGGCGAAAAGGACCGGACGCATCTCAACATCCTTCACCATCTCCCCGCCCACGACGCCCGCATGCTTGCCATCGAACAACTCGGCCACGCAAAACAGGAGCTGTTTTCTGCGTGGGGCAATGACGGAGGCCCGCTTGCCTCGATCGCGGGCGAAGTAACCAGCCGCTTGTCGGGTGAAACATGAAACGCCGGAAAAAAATGCTCTGGGTGACCGATCCATGGTCTACTCTTGATCATCCGCGCGAGACCACGCTCCGGCTCATGGAAGAAGGCCTGCGTCTCAAAATACCGCAGTACTGGTGTGACGTGAAAACAGTCCGCATGGAACGCTCCCGGGTGCTTCTTGATGCGGCACGCCTCACCAAAGTCGATCCTGGGCGTGCGACAGGCGGATTTGTCTTCGCGCCATTGCGCACGACAGGCCCGGAAGAATTCGACCAGATCCATTACCGGCCCGATCCGCCGGTTGATCACGCCTATCTGCATCCGCTCCAGCTGCTCTGGCTGGGCGCCGGCAGAAAACTGGTCAACTGCGCCGAATCCATTTTTGCCCTCAACGAAAAACACGCTCTTATGACCGAAGCGGGCCTCATGCCTGATGGCATTGTCTCTTCACAGCAGGAAAGACTCATGGGTTTTTTGCGCAAAAAACTCCGGGCCGTCCTGAAACCCCTCCACCTTGCGCAAAGCAGGGGCGTAAAACTGCTTGAATATTCCACGGCCGAAGCGGCGGAGCTTCTGCGCGCTGCAACCGCCGACTGGAGCCAGCCGGTGATCCTCCAGGAATATCTTCCGGAAATCCAGCATGGCGAGAAACGCCTCTGGTATGTCGACGGCCGCGTCGTCTCGATCGTGCTGAAAAAACCGCTGGCCGGGGATTTCAGGGTCAACATTGACGGCGGATCGGAACTCAAACCGGCCGCACTCACCAGACAGGAAAAATCCGTGGCACGCCGTACGGGCGCATTCCTCCGCAAACACCGCATCCGCCTGTGCGCCGTCGACCTGATCGGCGGGAAAGTCACCGACTTCAATCATACCAGCCCGGGGCTTGTCGTGCAGATGGAGCAGACAAACGGCAATAACATTGCTGAAACTATAATGAAATGCTTAGACAGTTAAAGCCGTCCCCCCAGCCTGTGCATGATCGCAATTCGTCATAGGGCAAGATAGCTGATCTGGCTCGCAAATTGCTCTTATGCCGACTGATGAA
>MEQJ01000126.1:0-10637 GCA_001770165.1 Bdellovibrionales bacterium RIFOXYD1_FULL_53_11
AGAAATTTGGCGTCTTCGGCAGAGGTTTGTGCGGCAAGACATTTTGCAAGCGCGTTTATGGCATGGCTCCGGACTGTAGTTGACGGGTCCCGAAGCAATCCGGCAAGCGACAGCCTGACCGCATGGTCTGACGGCGCGAGCTTGTACACCACATCTGCCGCGTGAATGCGTACTGACGCGTCCGCGTGCGTGAACATGGAAGCGATTTTTGAATGTATTGCCGGCTGCGAGGCTCTTATGTTTCCAAGCGTTTCGAGAACCAGTATGGTTTTTCCACTTTCATTTGCATGATGGAGGGCCTTGGCCAGCATGGTTTCAAGCTCCGGTATATGGCTTTGCAGATAGCCGAGCGCTTCGGCGGCGGAATAAGCCATATGATCGCTTTCAAGCAGGACGAGGCGGGTCAGTTCAAGCTGGATTGCCGCCGGAAGTTTTTTTTGCATGTTGGCGACACTGGTAAAGGCTTCTATGGCTGCGAGGCGGATTTTATGGTTTTTGTCTTTTAGAAACGATGCAAGTTTCAATAATTTTTCTTCGTCGTGCGGGACGACATATGAAAGCCCGTTGATGAGTTTGATTTTTTCGGCTTCCGGCGCTTTTGCCATGCCGGTTATCATTTTTTCCATCAGGGATTTCGTCGTGGATTTTTCAAGCGCCGCGGCTTCGGCTTGAGTGAGCGGATTTGCAAATATCTTGAGGCCGGAATATCCGGCGGTCTGCTGCCATTCCCGCTGTATCGGTCCGGTCATTTCGCGGACATGGCGGTATACGGCATCATGATCGCCGCTGACATATGCTTTTGCCGTATCATGGCCCCATATCCATGGTTTTGAAGTTTGTGGGTTGATTGTCGTATCTACTGGAAGGGTATTGTAGTTGTGGGCAAGTTTTTTATTGTTGATGACCACGCCGCCGAAATCAATGGCACTTGAGGTTCCGGTTTTTTGTTTGCCACCACGCATATCGGTATATATTGATGGTGGTATTTCAAGGCCATGATTATGCATCAGTCCGATATGCGCCTGGCGCCCGTAAAGGGCGGCAGGCACGGCTTCATTGTCTTTTTTGAGGATTCCGGATGGTATTGAGATGATAAAATATGATTCAACTGTCTGCAGTCGTGTGCCGTGCGCGGCGTTATGCAGATCGAAAAGTTTTTGAGCGGCGTTTTGTCTTGTAACTTCGGCAATGGCTTCGCCAAGAGACATCATCCCGTCGGAATGATCAAGCGTGCGGAGGGAATTCAATTTATCCATGTCGTTGGCGACGTTTTTAAACGCGTAGATTGCCTGTTTCTGGTTCATGGAGCCGTCGGCAAGTCCGGCGCCTTTGACGTCCACAAGCCCCTGTCCCGGCTTGCCGGCTTCCATGATTGCCGCCCGGTCATATATTCGCGGGCGGTGCATGATTTTTGTATCGGCGTTGTTGACGGGTATCGGGGTGTTGCGGATTCCGTTCAACTTGAGCTGTCCCTCGCTGATATATGCAAAATTGTCGAGCACCCAGCGTTCGATCTCGGTGTTTGTCCTTGTTCTTAATTGCTGAAAATCCCGCCTCAGCGCCGCGTGATCCGCCCAGGCAACGCTGGCCCCCTTGACGCGCACGAATTTTTCCTTTGCCGGAACCTCTTCTGCTATTTCATTGATGGATGTCGGGCGGTATATTTCGTCGGTGCGGGCGGGGTCGCCAAGGGCGCACAAAAGCACAAGGGACACGACAGCTGTCTTGGCGTTTATTACGGTTCCTGCAAACATCTGTAATATTGATCGGAATGAGTAAGCTCATGATTTAGCCGTAGTCAATTCAATGACATTCCAATATGTATTGCATATCCCGATAAATGCAGGGCGCCGCGTTATAGCGTTGTGATCTTTGATTGTTCTGATGTTATACGCGCTTTGTCCAGGAGGAACACAGACAATGAGCACAGCAAATACATCAGTAATGGCCGGTGACGCTGGGCATCCAAAGGGTCTTTATTTCCTGTTTTTTACGGAAATGTGGGAGCGCTTCTCGTACTACGGCATGCGCGCCATTTTGATTTATTACATGATGAAGCAGCTCATGTTCGCGCAGGACAAGGCGTCGCAGATTTACGGGCTCTACACCGGCTTTGTATATTTTACGCCGTTTTTCGGCGGTATTCTGGCCGATCGCGTGCTCGGGCAGCGAAAAACCGTGATCATTGGCGGCGTGCTGATGGCTGCCGCGCAGTTTTTGCTCGCATCGGGTCCCGCGATGTTCTATCCGGGGCTGATTCTTCTCATTCTTGGCAATGGCGCCTTCAAACCCAACATCTCCACGCAGGTCGGTGGTCTTTACAAGTCCGGTGATCCGAGACGCGACCGGGCTTTCAGTATTTTCTATGTCGGCATCAACGTGGGTGCGTTCTTTTCGCCGCTGGTCTGTGGCACGCTTGGCGAACTTTACGGCTGGCGCTACGGCTTCATGTCCGCCGGTATCGGCATGCTTGTCGGGCTTGCAATTTATATCTACGGTCAGCGCTATCTTGCGCCTGACAACATCATGACCCAGAGGGCCGCCGGTACGACCGGTGAAAAGCATACGCTCAATCTTGTCGAGATGGGCAAGATCAAGGCTTTGATCATACTTTGCACGTTGAACATACTTTTCTGGGCTGTTTACGAACAGCAGGGCAACACGCTGGCGCTCTGGGCCGATACGAATACCGACCGCATGATCCTTGGTTGGGAAATGCCCGCCTCGTGGCTTCAGTCGTTCAACCCGGCGATGATTTTCCTGTTCACGCCGTTCATCACCTGGCTCTGGTCGTGGCAGTCAAAACGCGGAAAAGAGCCGTCAAGCGTTGCAAAGATGGCTACGGGGTGTTTCCTGGTCGGCATTTCATTTTTGATCATGATCCCTGCAGCAGGCGCATATTCGTCGGGTGGCAAGGCCAGTCTCATCTGGCTCGTGGCCTGCACGTTCATGCTTACAATCGGCGAGCTTTATCTTTCGCCGGTCGGGCTCTCGCTGGTTACCAAGCTCGCTCCGGTGCGCATGGTATCGATGCTGATGGGCATGTGGTTTCTGTCCAGTTTTGTGGGCAATTACCTTTGCGGGTTTCTTGGCACTTATTGGGAAAAGATGTCAAAGGGCGGATTCTTTTTGCTGCTTTCGCTTGTGGCTTTTGTTGCAGGATTTGGAATGCTCGCGGTCTTGAAGCCGCTTAAAAAAGCCATAGGACAGGGCGCGCCGGTTGATGTGTAACGCCTTGTTATAAAAGGTTTTATATTGTTAATGGTTGGACCTGGTTTTTTTAGTTGAATATATTGCAATGATAAGTGTATAAAGCCGTTCATCCACGGGGTCCGACTTCCCCCCCACACACTCTTAGAGGTTCCCGTGGCGATAAAGGACTCGGAGGCTAATTTCCTCCGAGTCCTTTATTGTTTATAGTAGTTGTAAGGGGGCATTCAAAAGAGTGAACACCTCATTGCTCATCAAAAACGGTGTTGTCGTAAACGCGGACAAGAAACGCAGGGCCGATGTTTATATTGATGAGGGCCGGATAAAAGAAATAAAAAAATCAATCACCCGTCCGGCAGGCAGAACAATTGATGCCTCGGGCTGCTTTCTGTTCCCCGGTGGCATTGATCCGCACGTCCACATGGAGCTTCCGGTCAGAGGCGGGCATTCGAGCGATACCTTTTCAACCGGCTCGCGGGCGGCCCTGTTCGGCGGTACCACTACCATTATCGATTTTGCCAACCAGGAGCGCGGGGGCACGCTGTCGCACGCCCTTGGCGAGTGGATGTCGCGTGCCAACGGCAATTCGTTTTGTGATTTTGCGTTTCATGTATCGATCACCGATTACAACGACAGGACACGCCGTGAGATCCGTGAATGTGTTGAACGGCACGGAGTGAGTTCGTTCAAGATTTTTACCGCCTACGAAGCCCTGCGGATCGGTGACGCCGATATTCTTGCCATCATGGAGGACGTCGCAAAGCTCCATGCAATAGTGCTCGCCCACGCCGAAAACGGCGATATGATCGAGCGCGTGACGGCAAAACACCGCTCACACGGCAAACATGAGGTGAAATACCATCCCGAGGCCCATCCCGTGGAGGCCGAGATAGAAGCCACCACCCGGCTTGTGGATATGGCGCTTCATACCGGATGCGCCCTTTACGTGGTGCATATCACAAGCGGTGAGGCCCTCAGGCGTCTTGCGGGCGCAAGAAAGGCTCATGCGAGGCGCAAGCGTCTGCCTTCCGTTTTTGCCGAGACTTGTCCGCAGTACCTTCTTCTGGACAGGGCGCTCTACGAAGTCCCGGGCTTTGAGGGCGCAAAATATGTATGCTCGCCGCCGCTAAGGGGTGCCGCAGACCGCGCCGCACTCTGGCGCGGCATTGAAGACGGCCGTATCGACACTCTTGCGACTGATCATTGCCCGTTCACGATGAAGCAAAAAGAGTGGGGACTTGGCGACTATGCGCGTATCCCGAACGGCGTGCCGGGGGTCGAGCACCGGATGCAGCTTCTGTTTTCCGAGGGCGTCGCGAAAAAAAGGATAAAGCCCGAGCGGTTTGTGGAGCTTACCAGCACTGCCGCGGCCCGTGTGTTCGGATTGTACCCGAAAAAGGGCGCGATCATGCCCGGATCTGACGGCGATATTGTCATCTTCGATCCGGAAGCCGTGGACCGGATCAGCGCCAGGTCGCATCACATGAACTGTGATTATTCTGTTTACGAAGATCTGCGGGTGCGCGGGAGATGCCGCACGGTGATTTTGCGGGGCACGGTTGCCGTTGACGGCGGAGCACTTGAGCTTCCAGAGGGCTTTGGCAGGTATATCCCCAGGGTGATCCTGGTGTGAACGCGCTCATTATCGGCGATCTTCTGCTGCACGGAACATTTCCGGTTCACTCGGTTTTCAGGGATGTCGTGAATTTTCTGGCCGGTGATGTTGTTGTGTCCGTGGTTCGAGAATGCGTCGGGCCGGGCCCGGCAAGCATTGTTCTTGCCTCTGCGGAGTTTGATTTGTTTGTGCAGGAAGGGGGTGCGCTGCGCGCTCTTGAGATCAGCGGTGCTTCGTTTCCCGGCGCCGGGGTTTATGATTCGCGCCTTGATGGCATGACATGCGCGGAGGGGGGGGCGGCGGCGTCTGCGCTTGGCCGTTTGCTGGATCGGGATGCGTCTGGCGAAAGCGTTTGGGCAATTTTACAGGGGCGCGAAGAAAAGGGCGGATTTTTTGGCGCTTATGCGCAGGAGTTGCGCGCCGGGGTGGAGTTTTTACGCGAAGGAGCTTTTGAATGCGGCGTACGGCTTTTGGGTGGTCTTGGAATCGGGCTCACGCCGTCCGGGGATGATTTTTTGTGCGGATTCCTGGCGGGGCTCCATGTCGCATCCGGGCCGGAGGGTGCGTTTGGTGCGGCATCGGCGGCAGTACGTGTTGCAATGACGGGGCGCGAGCCGCTTGCACGGACATTGCTCGGTTTTGCCTGCGAGGCGCGCGTGAACGGGCACGAAAAGGCGCTGCTCGGGGCGATTTGTCGCGGCGGCGGGTTTGAGCAGGAGCTTGCCTTGGTGCTCGGTCATGGCGCGACATCCGGCGCGGATTACTGCTCCGGGCTTTGGGCGGGACTGGCGCATGACCGGTGAGTCAGATCGGGATAAGCGTGGTGATTGTCGCTATTTCGTGATCAGTTCATCATGTTCATGGCTGGAGCAATACTCCGCAAACCGCTCAATCGCCTTGTACTGCGACATGGTTTCAATCGATCCAGGCCTGCGCGCCCGCACCGTTGTGACAGCTTGCTCCGGCGTTGCGCCCTTTGACACAAGATAGGCGGCAAGCGTGGTGCCGGTCCGGCCGATACCCATCATGCAGTGAACAACCACGGCGCCGCCTTGTGCGATGACGTCGTCGATGAACACCACTGCGCGCTTGAGTTGTTTTGTGGACGGGGGGGTGAAGTCGGGAACGTCAAGGTGAAGATAGCGCATGCCGCTTGCGGCAATGACCGAAGGCTCCAGTGGCGCGTTGATGACCGATACTATTGCCGTGATGCCGTGCTCCCTGAAAAAACGCAGATCGTTTTCGAGCGTGTCGCGGCCGCCCGGCAGGGCGGACCCGGCAAGCTGGCCGTCTATTACAAAAGAGAAGTTGCCTGGCATCAGTGCGTAATATAATTGTTAGCTGATGATAATCAAGGGAAGCGTGAAAAAAGGGGCTTATAGCGATTCGGTGTCTCTGATGGCGGCGGCCAAGCGGGTTTGTGCCATGCCTGGCGTGCTTGATGCCGCGCTGGTAATGGGCACGCGGGAGAATAAATCCATTTTACAGTCATCAGGCATGATGCTGCCCGTACTTGAGGGCGCATCTGATGCGGATCTGGTTGTGAGCATCAAGGCCGAAAGCGCGGCAGTTGCCGACGCCGTGATCAGGGATATTGAAAAGCATTTGAAGGATTCTCCGGCAAAGCCGGGTTCGGGTTCGGCGCGCAGTTCCGTGCGCAGTCTTGACGGGGCGCTCAAGGTGATGCCGGATGCAAATCTTGCGCTGATTTCGGTTGCCGGGCGCTATGCCGGCGCCGAGGCGCGCAGCGCACTTGAGCGCGGGTTGAATGTGATGATTTTTTCGGACAACGTGACCGTTGAAGAAGAGATAGTCCTGAAACAGGAGGCCGCTTCAAAGGGGCTTTTTGTGATGGGGCCCGACTGTGGAACGGCCCTGATCAACGGCGTGCCGCTCGGGTTTGCCAATGCCGTGCGGCGCGGCCCGATAGGCATTGTTGCCGCAAGCGGTACGGGCCTCCAAGAGGTCTCATGTATCTGCTCCAACCTCGGACAGGGGATTTCGCAGGCCATAGGCACCGGCGGTAGGGATGTAAAAAAAGAGGTGGGTGGCATCATGTTTGTCGGGGGGATAAGGGCGCTGGCGGCTGATCCCGATACGCGCGTACTTCTTCTGGTATCAAAACCACCGCACAAGGATGTCCTCCAAAAAATATCCCTGGCGGTGAAGGAAGCAAAAAAACCGGTTGTTTCGGTTTTTCTGGGGTCAAAAGAGGTGATGCCGGGCGTTTTTGCCGCGCGCACCCTCGAAGAGGCTGCCCATGCCGCAGCGGCAATTGCCTCCGGCACGAATGCCGCGGCTCCAAATGCCGCACTTGTGGCGCGAATGAAAACCGACAAGGATCTTGTCAAGAAACTTGCCCTGGCGCTTGATGGGAAGAAAAACAGGCGCTTTTTACGGGCTCTTTACAGCGGCGGCACATTTGCTTCCGAGGCGCTTGTCATGATGCGTGATGCCGCTGATGTTTTTGCTCCGGGCAGCGTTCATGCAAATATTGCGCTTGAGCCTTTCAATAAACTTGAAGATTCCTGGAAGAGCCGTGAGCACACGGTGATTGATCTTGGTGAGGATGAGTTTACCGTGGGTCGTCCGCATCCGATGATTGATTATACTTTGCGCAACCGCAAGATCATCGAAGAAGCCGCATCGCCGGAGACCGCGCTTTTGCTTCTTGATGTGGTTCTTGGATACGGATCGCATCCCGATCCCTCGTCCGAGATCGCGCCGGTCATCAGAGAGGCCTGTCGCAGCGTGCCGGTGATCTGCGCGGTGACCGGTACGGATGCCGACCCGCAGGGGCGCGCAAGGACAATAATGGAACTAAGGGCCGCCGGAGCCGTTGTTACGGAATCAAATGCCCATGCTTGTTCACTGGCGATAGAATTGATAAGGACTATTGAAAATGTCCAATAAGGGGTTGTTTTCAGAAAAACTAAAAATCGTGAATATCGGCCTGAGGAGTTTCAAGGAGACACTTGATGTATCAGGAGCCGAGAGCATCCATGTCGAGTGGAAACCGCCGGTCGGCATCACGGCTGATGCCGCCAAAATCCTGGCCGGTTCACGCGTCCGCATTGAAGAGGCAAACCTCAAGGCGGCCGCTATAATCAACGGAGGCAGTCCGAAGCTGGTCGGAATGGGAAGCGCCATTGATGTGGTGCCCGGGATGCAAAAGAACCTCATTCTTCATGCAGGGCCCCCGGTGTCATGGGAACGCATGTGCGGCCCGATGCGCGGGGCCGTGATGGGTGCGCTTGTCTACGAGGGGTTTGCAAAAACGCCCGAAGATGCCGGATCGCTTGCCGCATCCGGAAAAATCAGATTCGAGCCATGTCACGAGCATCAGGCGGTGGGTCCGATGGCCGGAATAATATCCGCGTCCATGCCGGTTTTCATTGTCCGCAATGAGACGCATGGCAACTTGAGTTTTTGCACTCAGAACGAAGGCCTTGGCAAGGTGCTGCGCTACGGGGCATACGCACCGGAGGTCATCGAGCACCTCAGGTGGATGGAAAAGACGCTGTATCCGGTTTTAAAAAACGCTCTGGTCAGCACGGGCCCGCTTGATCTCAAGGCCCTGATTGCCCAGGCGCTGCACATGGGCGATGAGGTCCATAACCGCAACCGCGCCGCAACCTCGCTGTTCTACCGCGCCATCGCCCCCCATATCGTGCGCACCGCGCCCGATACCGGTACCGCCGTGCGCGTGCTGGATTTCATAAACGGCAATGATCACTTTTTTCTCAATCTTTCGATGGCGGCTTCAAAGGCCGTGCTTGATCCGGCATCGGGAATCGAGTCGAGCAGCGTCGTTACCGTCATGGCCCGCAACGGCACCGATTTCGGCATCAAGCTTTCGGGCACGGGCGGCGAGTGGTTTACCGGAGAGGCGCCGGTGCCGGATGCGCTCTTTTTTGCGGGTTTCACCAGGGAGGATGCCAATCCGGATATCGGTGACAGCGCAATCACGGAGACCGGCGGCCTTGGCGGTTTTGCCATCGCGGCTTCGCCCGCCATCGTAAAATTCGTGGGCGGCCGCGCCGAGGATGCAATTTCATATACAATGCAAATGTATGAAATAACCGCTTCGGAGAGCCCGGCCTATCAGATCCCGGGCCTGGATTTCAGGGGGACGCCTACCGGCATTGATGCGGTCAAGGTTGTTCAAAAAGGGGTCATGCCTTTTATTGACACCGGTGTCGCGCACAAGAAGCCGGGAGTGGGTCAGGTGGGGGCCGGGGTGCTCAGCGCCCCGGAAGAGCCGTTCAGAAAAGCCGTAGAGGGGCTTGCCGCGCGGCTTGCCGGGAACAAATAATCCAACAAGGAGAAAAAATGGACTCGAAACAATTTATCGATCTCATGGCCAGCGCAAAAATGTATGATCTCACGCAGCCGCTCAGCATTCATACGCCGCCCTGGCCAAGCTATGTGCCTCTTCAGATCCAGTACTTCAAGCGCATTGCCGGGGCCCACATGGGGCAGGGCGCAAACGGCCAGATCATCACCACGAGCAATCATGTGGGTACCCACATGGACGGCGAGATTCATTTTCACGCCAGCGGCCGGTCGATAGGCCAGGTGCCGATGGAAGAGTGGGTTGGCCCGGGTGTTGTGGTGGATATCTCGGACGAGGTCGGCGACTACGATCTTTATTCGCCGGACATGCTGACAAAAAAGGCAGAAATAAAAAAGGGCGATATTCTCATCATCAACACCGGCTATCACAAGTATGCGTGGGACCAGGAAGGCTCCGACGAAGTGAGATATTTCGTGAAGCATCCCGGCCCGGGGCCCGGCTTCCATGAGTGGGTGATGGACATGAAGATCAAATGGATCGGCGTGGATTGCGGCAGCGCGGATCATCCCATGAATACGATCATCCGCAATTGGCACCCGGCCCGTTTCCAGGAAGCCGAGAAAAAACTCCGCGACAAATACGGCAAGGGCTGGGACGAGATGTTTCCGCAGGATATTTATTACCAGGTCATGCATCTCAAGCTTTTTCCAAAACGCATCGTACACGCCGAGAACATCGGCGGCGACATAGACAAGCTTCGCAACAAGCGCGCCTGGATCGGGTGTTTTCCGCTCCGCGGGATGGAACTGGAGAGCAGCATGTGCCGCATCGTCGCGATGCTGCCGCAATAAGCCGGGGGTTGTAATGCCGATACTGGATGGGTTTGAATATCACAGGCCGGGAACGTTCGAAGAGGCTTTGGAGCTTCTCGAAAAATTCAAGGGCCGGGCCGCGATTCTCAATGGCGGCACCGATCTGGTGGTTGAACTCAAGGACGGGCGCAAGAAGCCGGATGTGGTTGTGGACATCAAGGCTATTGCGGGCCTGGACGGCATAACAATTGAAAAGGGCCGCGCGCTCATAGGTGCGGGTGTTACGTTTGGGGCGATAATCCAGTCAAAAGAGCTTGAAAAACGGTTGCCGCTTGTTGTGGAGGCCGCCCGCACGGTGGGGTCTTCAGGGCTTCGAAACCGCGCCACCATGGTCGGCAACATCTGTTCGGCGGTGCCGTGTCTTGACAGCGGCCCGGTGCTTCTTGTCCTTGATGCCGATGTGATTGTGCGGAGCCGGCGGGGTGAACACAAGATACCGGTGGGCAGATGGTTTCTCGGTCCCCGCAAAACCGCGCTTAAACCCGGCGAACTGGTCACTGCCGTCAGTATTCCGTTCGAAAAGAAAATACGCGGCTCCTGTTTCATGAAGCTCGGACGTTATGCCGGCGAGGACCTTGCGCAGGCCAGCGTTGCCATAGCGGCGATGCGCGGCGCAAAATACCGGATCGCTTTTGGCGCCGTG
>MEQJ01000126.1:10724-11877 GCA_001770165.1 Bdellovibrionales bacterium RIFOXYD1_FULL_53_11
TTACCGATATCCGCGCCTCCAAAGAATACCGCTTGCACATGTGCCGCATAATGCTCGAGCGCGGGCTCAAGAAAGCGGTGGGGCTCCTATGAAAAAAATCACGATCAAGGCAAAAATCAATGGCGAACAACGTACACTTGAAGTGCAGCCCATGGAAACGCTGCTTGAGGTCCTGCGTGAAACGCTTGGCCTCAAAAGCCCCAAGTGCGGCTGCGACCGCGGCGATTGCGGGACGTGTACGGTCCTCTATGACGGTCGCGCCGTCAGAAGCTGCCTGATCCTGGCGCCCGAGGCCGATGGCCGCGAGATCGAGACGCTTGAAGGGATTTGCCGGGACGGGCTCACGCCGCTTCAAAAAAAGATGCACGAACTTAATGCCTTCCAGTGCGGGTTTTGCGCGCCCGGGATGATTGTTTCGGCCACGGAGCTTCTGAGACGCAATAAAAAGCCGTCCGAAGGCGATATCAAGGAGGCCATCGGCGGCAACCTCTGCCGTTGCACGGGTTATGAGCCCATCATCGATGCGGTCAAAGCCGTCTCCGGAAAAGGGAGGCGCTGAGAATGGACAAGCTCAAGTACGTCGGCAAGTCGGCGCTTCGGGTGGATGGAATTGAAAAAATCTCAGGGGCGGCGAAGTTTATTGATGATATCGAGTTTGGTCCCGGTCTTCTATATGCCGCGATTGTCGAAAGTCCCCATGCCTACGCCCGCATCAGGGGGATTGACCCGAAAAAGGCGCTGGCCCTTGATGGTGTGGTAAAAGTTGTGACGGGTCGTGATTTTCCATATCGTTTTGGCCTTTATATGAAAGACCGCTGGGTGCTGGCGCAGGATTCGGTAAGATTTGTCGGCGAGCAGGTTGCCGCCGTAATCGCCCGGGACAAGCGCACGGCGCTCAGGGCTGCAAAGCTTGTGGAAGTCGATTACGAAGTGCTTGAGCCCATGCTTGAGCCGCTTGGCGCCGCAGGCAGCGAACCTCCTGTTATCGTCCACCCCGAGCTTGGCGATTATTCCCATGTGCCCTGGTTTTTTCCAAAACCCGGCACCAACATCGCGCATCATCGCAAAACCCGGAAGGGCAACACGGATCGCGGGTTCACTGCGGCTGATTTTGTCCTTGAAGATACTTATACGGTGCCGCGGTTTGCTCATT
>MEQJ01000126.1:11889-11969 GCA_001770165.1 Bdellovibrionales bacterium RIFOXYD1_FULL_53_11
CGCACGGCGCGGTCGGCCTTTATGATCATTCGGGCAGGCTCACCGTTTGGACGGCCTCGCAGTCGCCGCATACGCAGCGG
>MEQJ01000126.1:11999-12166 GCA_001770165.1 Bdellovibrionales bacterium RIFOXYD1_FULL_53_11
GGTCTTACACATAAAGACGTGCGCGTGATCACGCCTTATGTCGGCGGCGGCTTTGGCGGAAAGGCCGGCGTCACTATGGAAATTCTTGCCGCCGCGCTTGCCACCTCGGTGCGCGGCAGCCCCGTAAAGGTGATCTGGACGCGCGAGCAGGAGTTTTACAACACCTA
>MEQJ01000126.1:12195-35751 GCA_001770165.1 Bdellovibrionales bacterium RIFOXYD1_FULL_53_11
ATGCCGGCGCATATGTTGAATATGGCGCGAACGTCGTCAATGCCGTGGGGCTTTCGGCCACCGGCCCGTACCGGATTGATAATCTCAAGATCGATTCAAT
Source organism: Bdellovibrionales bacterium RIFOXYD1_FULL_53_11 (assembly GCA_001770165.1). Taxonomy (GTDB): domain Bacteria; phylum Bdellovibrionota; class UBA1018; order UBA1018; family UBA1018; genus XYD1-FULL-53-11. Next base: position 12,296 of record MEQJ01000126.1, read on the forward strand.
CTGTGTTTATACAAATCTTCCGCCCGGCGGGCCGTACCGGGGCTTCGGGTATTCCGAGATGATATTCGGCCTCGAATCACACATGAACATGGCGGCGAAAAAACTCGGGCTTGACCCGATCGCGATCCGCAAAAAGAACGCCATCAAAGAGGGCGACACGCTTGCCTATGGCGCGCACATGAACCCCAATGGTCTCATGCAGTCGATCGACAAGGCGGCAAAAGCGATCGGCTGGAACAAAAAGCCCCGTCCAAGCGGGCCGGACAAGGCGGTCGGAAGGGGCATCGCGCTTTTCTGGAAGGCGCCGGCGATGCCGCCCAACGCTTCTTCGAGCGTGTTTTTGAAATTCAGCGAGGACGGAAGCATCAACATTCTTGCTTCGGCAATGGAGATAGGGCAGGGGTTTTTGACGGCCATGGCGCAGATTGCGGCCGAGGTTCTTGCCGTGTCTCCGGAGCGCATCCGCGTGGAGACGCCGGACACCGATCGCAATCCCTACGAATGGCAGACCGTGGCCTCTCATATAACGTGGAGTTGCGGCAATGCCGTCAGACGCGCGGCGCTTGATGCGCGCGAGCAGATATTTGATGTTGTAGAGCGCGGCCTCAGGCTGGATCGCGACGCGCTTTATCTTGAAAAGGAGTGCGTAAAGAGCAGGACGGACGCTTCGTTCTCGCTTCCGCTCAGGGATTTCATCATCAATGGCATCATGCAGGAGGATGGCACTTTCAGAGGCGGTCCCGTGGTGGGGCGCGGGATGTTCATGCCCGAGTTTTCCTCGGCAAAAAGCAATCCGGAGACCAGCCAGGGCGGGCACCCCAATGTGCATTACACCACTGGCGCGGGTGCATGCATGATCGAGGTGGATCGCAAGACCGGTCGCGTAAAGGTGCTCAAGGCCGCGCTGGCCGTCGATGGAGGCAGGATCATCAACCCCTCGCTTGCAAAGGGGCAGGTGGTCGGCGGCTTGCTTCAGGGGTTGGCCACGGTTTTGTACGAAGACATGCGCTTTGATTCAAAGGGCCGGCTGCTTAATCCCAATTTTACGGATTATAAAATCCCGACGGCGCATGATCTGCCCGACGAGGTTATTCCGATTCTTGTCGAGGTGCCGCAGCCTGACGGGCCGTTTGGCGCGCGTGGTATTGGCGAGCACACCATGATCCCGGCGGCGCCCATGATTGCCAACGCGCTTGATGACGCGCTTGGTGTGCGGATCAAGTCCATGCCGCTTACGGCCGAGAAGATCGCGCGGGCGCTCGGCGGGTTTTAAGGCTGGTGCCAAACAGTTCGGGCAGCTTTTTCAAGCCTTCTTCAAAGCCGATGCATTCTATGTTGTCCTGTCTGAAGTGCTCCGTCCCTCCGTAGAGCATGAATGCTTTTGCCACGGGGTAATCGGCTAAAAACAATCTCAAGGAATCGAGATTACTGCTGCTGACAACCGGTGAGCGCTGTATTTCGAAAGCAAAAAGTCCCTCGCTGCCATAGCTGACAAAATCCACTTCATGGCTGCTTGCCGTGCGCCAGAAATACAGTTGTTGGTCCCATCTTTTTTGTTCACTGAGTGCGCGGTAGTGCTGGAGAAAGAGGGTTTCCAGTCCGGGGCCGTCGATATCCCCGATGTGGTCAAGCGGACCCTTTGGCCTGATGGATTTGTAAACACCCGCGTCGAACAGGAAGAATTTATGGTGCTTTGACATTCTCCTTTTTGCCTTGCGCGAAAAAACCGGAAGCCGGATGCCAAGCAACATGTCTTCAAGGAGTTCGAAGTATCCGGCTACGACCTTTGGATCAATATCGACATCCTTTGCGATGTTGGCCATGGAGAGCGGTTGGGCCTGAGAAAAACTGCAGATCTCGAGGAATCTGGAAAAAGCATGGAGGTTTCTGGTCAGGCCTTCGGCAAAGACTTCTTCTTTCAGAAAAGTGTGGACATAGGTTGCAAGAAAATCCGAAGGATTGTCATGAGTCCATACGCGCGGCAGCATGCCCCATTTGAGGGCATGATCCAATTTGAAGTCGGCGCCCAGTTCCCAGCAGGTAAGAGGATGGAAAGAGCGCACGATGGCCCTGCCGGCGAGAAGATTCGCCCCTCCGCGTTTGAGTTTGCGGGCGCTTGATCCGGTCAATATAAAATCCAGTTTGTCTTTTTCCATCAACCGGTGGACTTCATCGAGTAACTCTGGAATTTTCTGCACTTCATCAATTACAATTTGTTTGTATTCCGGCGGGATCATTCCCCTGAGGCGGGACGGCGAAGCCAGGAGCCTTCTTGCAGTATCAGAATGCAGCAGATCCAACACAAAAGCATCGTTCAAGGTGTTTTTAAGCCAGGTTGTTTTGCCTGTAGACCTTGGACCCAGCAAGAAAAAGCTGCCTTTATCCAAGGACTTATAAAAACGTGGATACATAATTCCATTTTACGCGTAAAAACGAGTTATGCAACCAGAAAATACTCAGGCTTTTTTGCCCCACAGCCACGCAAGCTCCATGATGAGCTTGGTGCATTTTTCCATTTCGCCGACCGCGATCCATTCTTTGAGTGAATGGAAGTTCTTTCCGCCGCCGCCGATGTTGGGCGTGAGCAGCCCCATTGCCGAAAGCCGCGAGCCGTCCGTCCCGCCGCGGATTGAAGTTAATTTCGGGGTCAGGCCAAGATTTTTGACCGCTTTCATCGCCATCTCAACCACCACCGGATCCTTGTCGAGATCATATTTCATGTTGCGGTAGGATTCCTTGAGCTGCACCTCGATTTTTGATCCCGGATATTCGCGCATCAAAAACAGAGCCGAGTCGGAGAGGAATTTTTCCTTCTCCTTGAGCCCATCCAGTGCAAAGTCCCGGACGATGAAGTTGATGGATGTTTTTGTCACGTCGCCTGTGAACGACATGGGATGTAGATAACCTTCGCGCCCCTCGGTGTATTCCGGACAGAGGCCGGGCGGCAGAAGCTCAATGAATCTTGCGGCAATCCTTACCGCATTGATCATTTTACCTTTAGCATAACCGGGATGAACGTCGGCGCCGGTGATCGTGACCGTGGCCGAATCGGCACAAAACGTCTCGTCTTCGACCTCGGCGGCGGAAGAGCCGTCAAGCGTATAGGCGTATTTTACGCCGAATTTTTTGATGTCAAAGTGGGCCGTGCCGTTTCCGACTTCTTCATCCGGCGTAAACCCGATTCTTATGTCGGGCCTGGGGCGCCCGTCGTCTTTCAGGCGCTGGGCCGCCTCAAGGATCTCCGCGATGCCCGCTTTGTCATCGGCGCCGAGAAGAGTGGTGCCGTCGGTTGTTATGACCGTGTCGCCGGTATAATTTTTGAGTTCCGGATTGTCCTTTTCGTGAAGGACCGGATTGGTTCCCGCAGGAAGGACAATGTCCCCGCCCTGGTAATTTTCATGAAATACGGGTTTTACGTTTTCGCCCGGAGAGGCCGGGCTTGTGTCCATATGGGCAATGAAGCCGATTACGGGCGCCTTGGGATTTGTGCCTGGAAGTGTGGCAAATACGTAACCGTGCTCATCGACCGTGGCATCGCTGAGGCCCATTTCAAGCAGGTCCTTGACGAGGATGCGGGCCAGCTCAAGCTGTTCGGGAGTTGAAGGAAACCGGTCTTCGACGCCCTCTTTGGAGGCGGACGGGATTTTTACATATTTAACAAACCGTTCGACAAGTCTTTTGGTGGTCATGGAAACGCCCTCTGCTTCGGGGATATCACTGTTGTTGCAGATTTGACAATATCCCTGTCAGTTCACCGCTGCATTTGAAATTGAACACGCGTATGCGCCAGCTCATTTCTTTTGCAAGCAACGGATCCGAGTCAATTACCTGCAGTATTGCGAGTTCGACAGCCTTGCGTTGTGCCTGATGGTCGGGAAGGGACAGGGCAAGATGCAGGGCGATATCCTTGCGGACATAAAATGAGCCGGACTTGTCGATTCTTGAAAGCGAAGAGAGGATTTTATTTGTAATGTCCGCAGTAAAAAGTTCCGGTTTGTATTTAGCCATAAGGCAGATGGCGCGTTTTCCCGCAAAGCGGAGGTCAATCACGTTGCCGGGGTGTCCGATATGGTCGATGACAAGATCGAGCGTGCTTGCGGGAATGATCACCTTCTTCCCGTGTTTTTGGAGCAAGGAGTTGATTACTTCAAATCCTTCGGAAATCATATCATTGGAGCCGGCGCGTGAAATCAGGCGCTCAAGCGCAAGCATGTTTTCGGAGGTCGGGGGCACTAAAAAGGGCGCGATCTTATAGGTGGTGCTGTTCATCCACATCACGTCACGTAGCTGGTCCGGCAACCGGCCATAAAAATCCCATCTGGTATGCAGTGTCCAGTCCAGCAACACCCATTCCTTGCCGGTCCAGGCTACCTGGTTGGCCGCGATATCGCCGATCTCGCGGAATATACTCATCTGTTTGACAAATTGAAGCAGCGCCGCATCCATGATCTTGCGTTTTGCCGCACCCATCCTGGGGCGGGTGACATTGTATGAATCAAGCGTCATCCGATTTTTGACCGGAATAAATTCCTGGATCACATACTGGTTGGCTTTGAATGCAATTCTTCCGGGGACACGGATTTTTTCTTGAAGCAGCTCGTCATAGCCCTTGATCGTGTGGTTGAGAAAAAGCATCGGATCACCGCGGCCTTTTTGCGCGATCCTGAGCGCCGCCGGTGCGCCGTTGTATTTGATTTTAAAAATATACGCCATGTTGCCCTTGCCCAGCCGGTCGCCGGTGATTTTAACAACAGTACCGTCACCAAACCGCACCTCGCTTTTATTGCCGAGCTTCTTGACGATTTCGTCGTAGTCGGCCACCGGGTGGCCCTCTGGAGTGAACAAGGTCACCGGTTCGGCGAGTGCCGTTGACAGCCAGAAGAGGAGAAGGATGGCAAGTCTTCCGTGGTTATGCCGCATTTTTTTTCCTGTCTCTTACGATCAGATATGCCGGCAGCGAAAAAATAGCGGCTGTCACGCAGGTCAGCTCGCCAAGCACCGCAAGAAGCCCGAAGCTCACGAAGGCCTTGTTTTCGGCAATCAAGAGCGACCCATAGCCGACTATCGTCGTGAAACTGCAAAGCGCCACGGCGCCGCCGGTGTCACGGATGACCTTGAGTATGCTTTGGCTGCCTTCGAGCCGGTAGCGCTGGAAGATGTTTACGCCGTAGTCAATGCCGATCCCGAAAGTGATCGGCAGCGCGATGAAATTCATGAAGTTGATCTTGAGACCGAACGTGAAGATTGCGCCGGCAAACCAGGTGATGCCCACCAGAAGGGAAAACAGCACGAGCATTGACGTGCGGATGTTTCTGAAGAGCAGGAACACAAGAATAATTACCGCACAAAAAGCCAGAAAAGTGGCGAACGGGCCGTCACGCATGACCGAACTGAGAATGTCGGACGCCACCGGAAGCGAACCTGCAACCGGGGTGCCCGGGGCGACATTATCGGCGGTTCTTCGCACCTGGTTGATGAACCTGAACAGCTGCTTGCCGGGCCAGTAGGTGCTCTCCAGTGGCGGTTCGACAAGTACAAGCTTGCCGATGCTGCCGTCTTTTTCGGTGAATTTGCCGAGGATGAGCTGCGGCAGTTCGCGTTCTCCGAACGGACGCATTGTTTTCTCATTCAAAAATTCGCCCACGAGCTTGCGGTCCTGGGGGGAAAGTTTGACAAGAAACCGTTCCGGGAGAAGTTCGATGATCTCCCTCATGATCGCGATTTTCTGGAGTTGCTGCTCAGGCACGAAATCGTCGATGGTTTGTACGGATGTTATCGGGCTTCGGGGGCCCTGTTTTTCTTTCAGCTCCTTGAGGCGCGCGGCAATCTGGCGGGCCTCCCCGCGCGAGCGCGGCAAAAGCGCCAGTGGCGAAAGATAGCGCTGGAATATCTCGTCAACGTACTGCGAGTAATATACCGATCCGCTTTCAATGCTTTTTTTGCTTCGGAGATTCGTAAGATTCGTTTCCAGAATGCCGGTGGTATAGCGGTTGAACGAAAAAAGAGCGATGACGGTTACGGCAAAGGAAATAATCCAGATGGCGGTTGCATGGCGGCTGATGAATTTTGCAGCGGCTTCGGCTACTACGGCCCGCGGTTTGTTGGCGGCAGTTGCTTTTATCAGCCCCCAGCGGTCAAAAAGGACCAGAAGCGCGGGAAGTGTTGTGAAAGCACTGATCCAGCAAAGGACCATGCCGGTGAGTCCAATGAAGCCGAACTGGTTGAAGCCCCTGAACCCGGTCAGCATCAAGGAGCCATAAGACAATCCTGCTGCAATCGCCGCAATCCATGTGGAGGTGGCAGTCGAAGATATGGATATGCCGATTGCTTCATTGCCCGGATGGTTGTTGCGTTTTTCTTCCAAAAATCGCGCAAGCATTATGATTCCGAAATTGATTCCGTTGCCGATGATGATGGCGCCGAGGAATGCCGTATTGGCATTGAGATATCCGATTGCAAAATAGGCAATTCCAAAAGTCCAGAGAGTACCCATGAAGAGGCTGAGCACGAGCGCGATTGTTGAAAAAACCGACCTGAAAAAAACAATCATTCCAAGGGATACGATAACGATTACGATGATTGTCGATACTTCGAGGTCCTTTACAAATGCCGACTGCTCTTCGATGACGTTCTGCACTCCGCCCGCATAGTGTATTGCCATGTCCGGGCTGTACGACCCTGGATCAAGTCGCTGGACGGCAGCGGCGGCAAAATCCTTGAGCACGGTAACCTGCTTGATGCCCGATGTTTTGCCCGGAAGGTTTGCGATCACCACGCGCTTGGTGCCGTCGGGAGTGGCGTAATAGCCGTCAGGGAATCTTGAATATGCGGATACTTTTCCTTCATATTTTTTGAGGAGGGCCTTGAAGTCGAGCGCGGGTTCCGGGATGCTCTGTCCGCTGAAGATATTGAGCGGGTTGTGTATCATGCGCTCGTATTCGATGCGGTCGCGGATGTAGTTGCGGATGCGGATCAGGTCGCCAAGCTCTATGTAAAGAGTGCGCCGGTCCTTGAAAAACTGTAGTTCCTTGTTGATGCGGTATTCGACGCTGGCAATCACGTCACGCGGGGCCTTTTGCAGTTCGCGCGCCAGGTCATCCGAAAAGCGGCGGCCGGCTTCGGCGTTTTTCGTCATGATCAGGATGGCGAGGTTGTCGATTGAATCAAGGCGCTTTGTAACCTCGTCCATGTCGATCACGGCACGCGCCGTGGTGGGCAGCAGCTCTTCAAGGTCGGTGCGGAGGTTTTTGTAGAGCAGGACGGAGTAATAACCGCCCACTACAGACGTAACTATGCCTACGACAGTCACTAGCAGGGCATGTTTTGTTATGATACGAGCCAGCGTTTTCATATTGATGACTTCTTGTCATGTCTCACAAAATTTGCCATAAAAGTCAAAGAACGTATGTTGTATCGGGCCAGGAATATAATTTGCATTTTATTTGTAATGTATGCGCCGTGGCATGACGCAATTTTCGGCGGTCGCAGGGTTTCGATCGGATTCAATATCGGCCCGCTTGAGAATATAACGTATTCCGGGTTATTCAACGCGTTTTGGATCTTGCTTGTTTCCGCTGCCGTTTTCAAACCCTTGATAAAAGCGTTTGGAAAAATCAAACCACAGCCGTTTGACTATGCGGTTCTGGCTTATTTCATAATGACGGTTGTTAATGTCAGACAGTTGGATTCACCATCGGTTATTGCGGTTGAAAATGCTTTTTTCCTGTCCATCCTGCTTTTGTGCGCGGCAAGGCGCCGGGAGCTTGCGGCTGATTTCAGCTTTTTCTCCAAAAACGTATATTATTTTTTTCTGGGATCATATTTATTGGCTTTTATTCTTCCATTTTTTATTTCGCCCGGCGGCATGGCTTCTTTTAGCGATTTCGAGGGGGTGGTCAGATATACCGGGTGGGTCGGCGAAGGCACCGCGCTTTCGATCTGCGGAGTGGCTTTGCTGATTCTCGGTTCTTACAGGATTGATCGCTTTGATTTGCGGCGTGAGACCATATTGTCCGTTTTCGGAATTATTGCGGGACTTGTCAGTATCAACCTGAATATTCACCGGACTTCGTTGCTGGGTGTTATCGTATTTTTCCTTGCGTTGTCGGGTTATTTTCTTCTTATTAAGAAATATAAGAAGGCGGTCGTTTTTCTCTGCATGTTCATTGTTTGTTCGGTGAACTTTTTTTCCGGTAATTTTGCTTCAAAAAGCAGATTCAAGTTTTTTGCCGCCGCACCGGCGGCCGGTAATGGTATTCAGCAGGCTCTGCCGGTTCAGAAAGATATCCGCGCGCAGCCCGCGGAAAAAACGGAAAACGCAGCCCGGCCTGAAACTGATATTTATAATTTTATCGAGTCCAGGATCATTTCAAGCAACGGGCGTCTGGAAATCATAAAATATCTTGTCGGCAGGATGGCGGGCAATTATGCGTTTGGCATGGGGTCGGGGGCGGCGCCCCGGATATTAAGAACCGGGAGACTTCCGCCTGAAATAAAAAGCATAAGGCCGCATCAAACCAATCAGACGCAGAATGATTATCTGCGGATATTTGTGGAGCATGGTTTCGTGGGTTTTTCGGTATTTTTGGCCATGCTGCTGCTGGCCCTCTTCAAGGGCGGTCTTGGCGGCATGCTTCCAACCGTTTTTGCCGCTTCCGTGATGATGCTTAGCGAAAACATAATCGTGTTTCCGTCGTTCGGATATGGTCCGCTTCTTCTGACGTCCATGTTTGTTGCCGGCATGAAAGTGGATGTCGCGCTCATAAAATCAAGGTTGCTTGTTTTTATGCGATATCTGGTCAATATCGTTTTTCTTTTGTTCGTGGCATATGGCCCATGGCATGATGCCCCCTTTCGGGGGCAGCGGGTGCATGTCGGATTCAGCGTCGGACCCCTGGCAAACATCACAACCTCCGGGATATTCAATTTTATATGGATTTTGGCTTTATCCGTGTCAGCGGGGTATTTGCTGCTGCGGACCTATAAAAAGCAGCGCGCGTCGGCTTCCGAGCTGTTAATAGTATTGTTCTCCTTTCTTGCGGTTTTAAATTGCCGCATTTTCGATACGCCCTCGATGATTTCGATCGAAAACAGCGTGCTTCTCTGTTTTTTGCTGCTTATGTTCTACAGAGTAAATGCAATCAAGGATGAATTTGCATTGTTTTCAAGATATTATTTTCCGGTTTTTCTGCTTTCCTATGCCGCGGCACTCTTTTTTCCGATGCTTCTGGCCCACAAAGATGCTTTTCAGGAGGCATATTACAAGAGTCGCTACGTGGGCTGGGTGGGCGAGGGGACGGCGCTTTCGCTTTGCGGTTGGATAATCATTGCCATCGGTACGAGGATGTTTATAGTTTCTGATTCCAGGCTGAAATGGCTGGGGCTGCTGGCTTCTGCGCTTGGGCTCGGATCGATAGTCCTGAACGTGAATCGCACGGCTCTTCTATCCGTGATGGTATATTTTGCGGTACTGTCGGTGTTTTTATGGAAGGTCAGCAGGGTAAAATTTGCATTTTCTGTTGTTTCGGTTTTTATTTGCGTTCTTGTTTTTACTACTGGCAAGTATGCGGCAAAAAACTGGGGCTCGGTACCTGCTGATGCCGGATATGTGAAGTCTTCGGCCTCCGAAGTTCTTGATGATGTTATTTTTGCCAAAAAATTCACTTCAAACCAGCCAAGTCCCTTGACCGGCAATCCGGTGCTGGTGGATTTTGACAGATATATAATTTCAACAAACAACAGGCTCAAGACCATAAGCCTGTTTTTAAAGAAGACAAAAGACAATCATCTGCTCGGGCTGGGGGCTGGCAGTGCTTCCAGGATATTGCGCGAGTGCAGCGTGACCAGTCCTTCCGGACCGCTTTCGCCAAACCAGACCATACAGACGCAGAACGAATACCTGCGCATATTTGCCGAGCACGGAATTGTGGGATTGATCATGTTTCTGGCTGTTGTTGGAGTATTTGTCAGGAGATTTTACAAAAACATCTTCATTTTTCCGCTGCTCGCGTCCGCAGGAGTTGCCAGCGCGTTTGAAAATATTTTCTTGTATCCTGCATTTGGTTACGGCCCCTTGATTATGGCGCTGGTATATATGTCTATCTCCCCAGCACCTTTGAAGCAGTGAATCAGGCGTTAAAATATTTTTCCCTGAACTCTTCGGATAATCGCAGGAAGATCTCATTGCCTTCCTTGTCAAAGGATTCGGCCCTTTTAACCAGCGGCCATTTTGATTTTGGAAACCTGACATAAAGGCTGAAGGTCCGGACAAGTCCTTTAATCTCATCTGAGGAAAAACCGGGCATGTCAAGGCAGGAGCCTTCTGCAAGTGATTTTGTCTGCGTATCCGCAGCAATATAACCTTTTTCTAGGCACATGTCGTAAAATCTGGTGCCTTTGTAAGGTACGAAATAGAACGCATTGATGCTGTCGGCGCTGATCTGTCTGTTGATCTCAATGGTGTCAAAAGCAAGCGATCTTGTTTCATCCGGGAAGCCGATGATGTTGTTGACCGTTATTGGAATGGAAGTTTGTGAAATATTTCTGAAAGCATCAAACAGCTGTGTGTTTTTAAAAGTCTTTCCGATTATTTTTGTTCTGAAGTCTTCATTACCGTGCTCAATTCCGATCGAAATGCGGTTACAGTTTAGCTTTTCAAGTGTTTTTAGCTTTTCAAGATCTATTGTCTCAACCCGGGTTTGACACCAAAAGGGATGGGAGAACTCAGAATACATTTCCGAAAATGCCATAAACTCCTTGGGGGAGATGGCAAGAAAAGTCTCGGCGTTGAAATAGCTGTATTCGAGCCCGTAGTTTTTTTGATAATAAAGAATCTGTTCCCTGATGTTGTTCAGGCTTCTTCTTCTGAAATATTTTGAGTCAGAACTTTTGTATAGTTCGCGGATTGCGGGAGCATTGCAGAAATTACATGAATACGGGCATCCCCGGTCTGTCTCAACCGGCAGCATTTTGTAGATTTTTCCCTGCATGGGTCTGAAAAAGCGCTCTTTTTCAAAAAGCGAGAAATCCCCGAACGGGATTTCATCAAGGGGTAGTGGCGGGCGCATGGGTTGTCTTGCGATTTTTCCATTTTCCTTGGTCCAGATATTTTGAATGTTACGTGGTTCATCCCCCTTTTTGAGTGCTACGCAGGTATCAACCAAGGCTTCTTCACCTTCTCCAAGACAGATATAATCTACAAAATCCTCTGCCAGCGCTCTTTCGGGGGAAAAAGTTGGAAATATCCCGCCGAGCAAAACCCTTGGTCTCGATCCGGCAGGAAGGGCGGCGAGAAGCATTTTGGCTTGTGGCCAGGTGTCTTCAACACAGGTCATGCCAATAAGATCTGGTTTGAAATTGCGGATCTTTTCGAGAAAGGCCTCAACAACCGGTTTGTTCTTGTATTGAATGCCAACCGCGCCAAGATTGAATTTTCTTAGCTGGAGATTGTCGACTCTGACTTCGTCAATGCTTTTTTCTGCGGTTCTATAAAATGTTGTGTCAAATAAATCGACCTCATGTCCTTCCCGTCGCAAGACCGCAGTCAAAATCCCGATATTGGTTGGAAGGAGGTTGACCATCATGAAGTTCGGATAAACCAGCAAAACCTTGAATCTGGTGTTCGTGTCGTTCATATGATCAGAAGACATAAACTATTGGAGAATATCTCGCCACCTCGAAAGTGTTTCGTCAAAAAAGAAGTAGCCACCTTGGATCCGGGGAACGACGGGATTTTCGAGCCATTGGATTATATCCAAGCCATTTCGGGCAAAAGCCACCCCGTGCTGTCCATAAAGGGGACTCATATTCAGCTCGGATCCATCAAGCGCAATTATTACCGGAAGACCAGAAAAAGCGGCTTCAAGCGCTACTGATGTGGAATTGGCGCAAAGCACGCCATCACAAGCATTAAAGCATGTTGTGATGGGAAGATTTATGATTTTGTGCTGGACGCCAGGCAGAAACTTCTTGATATATGCGTCAAGGGATCGGAAAGGATGTGGCTTGAAAACAAGTTCGACCTTGTGTGCGGGATAATCAGCCGAGCGCATGGCGTTTGAAACAAGCTGGACAAGTTGTACGGATGTTCTTTCGATGCAATCTCCGGCAACCAGCAGTCTGAATTTGTCATTTGGTCCGCGTGGTTTTCGTGATCTGCATAAGTCTTTCAGATAGGAATGTCTTAATGCTTCCACGGGCAGCATTAATGAGGATGGCATTCCGCTTTTGAGGAATATTTCGGAGCTGCCCTGTCCATTGACGAGCAATTTGTCCGGCTTTGGGAAAAAGACAGATTCATTTGAATCAAATGCGCGCGGATCTTCAAGCATTCTCGTGTCGAGAATTCTCATAGTGCTATGCTGAAATCCATAAATCGGACTGTTAAAACGCTTTTTCCAGGCGGAAATATAAGCCAGTTCCCAGGGCTGTCTCTCCCAGAGAAAAACCGACATTCGCGCGTGTTCATATTTTGCAAGAAAATCATGGAAAGTTCCGGACCATGTTATCGCGTCCAGCAGCTCCCAGCCACGGGACGAAAGCAGCCAGTCATGTTTCAGGAATGGAAACATATATAGGCTGCATGAAAGCTCGCTGAACTTATCAAGTGCATTTGTATACTTCCGGAAAATTTTTCTGTATTTGAACCATTTGTACAAAGCATGAAAGGCAATCTTGAAGGACATGAATTCCTGTATAAAAAAGAAAAATTCCTTGCGGGCACGGTTTTTATTGAAGAGATTCTTGATTCTGAGGGTTTTTAGAAGCCCGTATTGCAACCCAAAAGGATAAACAAGAAGCCATGTGATATTTTGGAGCGGCTGGATGATGTCGTGGAGGTTTTCCCAATAATGTGAACGAAAAGCCCCTTCGCGGGCCATGGCTTCATTAACGTTGGGAAAATATGATACAAAAATCCTGCTGTCCGGCACATGAGCAGCGGCTTTGGAAAACAAACGGAATAAAACCGACGGAATTATCCATCGCTTGAAAAAATTCCAGATGGCGTAAGTTTCTGGTGAGAGAGGATTATGGAATCTTACTTTGAAATCAGGTCCGGATTTCTTCCAGGTGAATTCGATATTTCTTTTTTTGCATGAATCATGGAGGGATTGTGCCAGACTTGAATCGGATCCAAGATATTTTATGCTGGAATATTCCAATGATTGGATCTTTTCTTCCAATGCGAATAACTTCATGCAATTGGCTGTCCATGTGGATTTTAGAGGGGACTTCTGGGCAATAAGGGATGAATACCACAAGGACCACCCGGAGCCATCCAGCCTGGTTGCCTCCTTTATTGGAATGTTGTTGACCTTTATGTTTCCGGCATCGTGTACGAACTTCAATAACGAGTCCCTGTATTTCAAGGGATCTTTGTCGAGTAATGAGGGAAGTGAGATTAAACCCTGCGATTCATAATAATCATTCCAGAGGAAGATGCCTGCATAATCATCCGGAACAACCGGACGGGCGCTGTTCAATAGTCTGGATTCGTCGGCAATGAGAACCGGTTTCATGCTAACGGCCCAGCAGCCTTGAAGCGAAGAATACCCGCGTCGAATTGAAAATTTTATACAAAAACCCCTGTGTACGTTTTTTTATGGCTTGATCGATGCTTTTGTCCGGGAGGACGAACACCGGGTGTTTGAGCGGAAAGTTCAGTTCTTCGCGTCGCATGTTGGCGTACCGGTTTACAACCTTGGTATGAGTGGCCCCCGTCCCGAATCCGATGTTGGTAATGAGATTGATCTTTGGCTGTATCGCAAGCCCGCCGTGGCTCAGCATATTGAAGCTCCATTGGTGGTCCCAGGTGTCAACGGCGCCCCTGTGCATTTTATCCAGGATTCTAGTCCAGTACATGCAGGATTTCAGATCAAGCCCGGCGTTTTTGAGTTGGCCTTCACTTTTAAAGAGAGGCCAGCTGCTTAACCCTGCATCATAGGTGTTCCAGGCCCGGCGCCAGCTTGCCCATCCCCAGATTTGTGACCATTTTGAAAAACAGTAGCTGTAGCCGCCTCTTATGTTTGCGGGATAAAACTGAGTCCCTGATATCATCATCAACCGGGTGTCATTTCTGTATTTGTCCAGCAGTTCGTCACAATACGGAAAAAAACTGTCGCTTGGCAATACATCATCCTCAAGAATGATGGCTTCTTCAACCTGCTTGAAAGCCCATGTCAATCCGCTTGAAACTCTATCTTTACAGCCGAGATTTTGATCCGAAAAATTTTTCAGCAGAGTGCATTTCCAGTTGATGCCGTCAATAATACTCCGGGTTTTAACGCAAAGATCCCGGTCTTCCCGGCGGTCGGGGCGCGGCCCGTCTGCAATTACAAGAAGCGTGGACGGCTTGAATCTTGATATTTTCTCAAAAACCTTTTGCGTGGTATCCGGGCGGTTGTAGATTATGAATACAACGGGTGATTTGACTTGTTGGATCATATGTTCTTCCGTATGTCTTTTCTGGTCCATAATCTGGGACGGCCCGTGAAAACCCGGTAAATATCTGCGACAAGATCGGATATCCTGCGGCCAAAATATTTTTGCAACAACCTTCTTGTCCTGGCCCTGAAAAAACGCCATTCAAGAATGGGCGAGATGCTGCCCAGGCCGTTTTTTGCCCGCGCAAGCTTGAGTTCTTCCAGGATTGTAAAGGTTTTTGAAAGTGTGCCGCTGATGCCGCCGGTTTGCATTGCCGCAACAATCAGATCCGGGATAAAAATGGCGGGATTGGATTTCAAATCCCGCAATAAAAAATCATAATCTCCGCAAATCTTGAAGTTTTCGTCAAAGCAACCGTATTTGTCAAAGAGCGAGCGGTGTTGGAACACGCCCTGATGTGGGATGCTCATCTCATGTCTGAAAAGCCACGCAGCCTTGCTCCAAGGGGTGCCGATGATATCTATGGTGTTGCCTGCTGTTGAAACAAGCACTATCCGGCCATAGACAACGCTTGATGCTGGATGGGCCCCTTCAAGGGACGGGGCGATTCTTGAAAAAACATCAGGTGAGTGAATATAATCATCAGCTCCCAAAAAATATATCCATTTGCCGGATGCTTTCCGTATGCCCTTGTTCCAGGCACTATAGATGCCCTTGTCCGGTTCTGATACCCAGTGTGTGATTGATGCGGCATTTTTTCTGATTATTCCTTCTGTTCCGTCTGTCGATCCGCCATCGATGATAATCAGTTCTTTTTCACGGAGAGTTTGAGCAGTAAAGCTGTTGATGCTTCTTTGCAGTGTTTTTTCGGCATTGAGCGTGGAGATTATGACAGAAATAAGAGGCATGATAATACTTGCCTATACATTATAAATGTTGGATTTGTACATGTTTGCATTGTCTTGGAACCATTTGACTGTTGTCTCCAGCCCTGAAGGCAGTGTCAACCGGGGTTTCCATGTACTGCATTTGCGCAAAAAATCGCTGTTGCCTACGAGCCGTCTGACTTCACTGTTTGTTGGCCTGATCCGGGTCCGGTCAGTTATGATGCTGGGGTTTATTTTAAGAATTCCGCTGATAATACCGACCAGTTCTCCTATGGAAACGGCTTCACCGGCATTGACGTTGACTGTTTTACCGATGAATTCTTCATGTTCGGCAATGGTTTTCATGGCGGATACGGTATCTTCGACGTAGGTAAAATCACGGACCGGATCAAGGCTTCCGAGCTTGAGCTCCGGATTACCTGAAAGAAGCTGGATTATGATGGACGGAATCACCGCTCTTGCTGATTGTCTTGGACCATAGGTATTAAAAGGTCTGACAACTGTAACGGGGGTGTTGAACGAATAAAAATAACTCAAAGCAAGATTGTCAGCTCCAATTTTTGATGCTGCATAAGGTGACTGCGGTTTTAGCGGATGTTTTTCATCAATAGGCACGTATTCAGCCGTTCCGTAGACCTCACTTGTAGATGTGATGAGTACACGTTTTACCCCGTGGATTCTTGATGCTTCAAGGATGTTGTAGGTGCCGTCCACGTTTGTGCGCAAATAAGCTTTTGGAGAAACGTAGCTATAAGGAATGCCAATCAGTGCGCCGAGGTGAAACACCATGTCCATGCCGCTGACGGCGTTGTTGACGCTGTCGAATTCGCTCAGATCGCCACGAAAAATTTCGATACTGTCTGATTTGCTGATTTTATCAAGCCAACCCCAGGTGTTTGTGGAGTTGTATCGGACAAAAGAGCGAACCTGATAACCGCACTTAACAAGAAATTCCACAAGATGAGACCCGATAAAACCTGCGGCACCCGTAACCAGTACTTTCTTCATGTCAATCCTTTGATAGTGACAATAATCATCCAGTCAGTTTTAAATCAACAGTAAAGAAATACATTGATCACCGTCAATGCGTGAAGTAGCCATATGGCATGCCATGTGTAAGCGTAGTAATCGCAGCATACAACTGCGGTGGCTGGATTGCCGATACCATTGACGATGTGCTTTCACAGTCTTATCCGGATTTGGAGTTGATCGTTGTTGATGATGGTTCCAGCGACAACACGGGTCAGATGGTGACGCGTGTGGCTGATGGGCGGATCAGATATATCAAACAGGCAAATTCCGGATCACCAGCAAAACCTCGAAATACCGGTCTCAGGGAAGCGCGGGGCAGATATATTACCTTTCTGGATCATGATGACAGGTGGCGCGCCAATCGCTTGGAGCTGGTTATGCGTCAATTTGAAACAAATCCGGCAGTTGATATTGTTTGCCATGACGAGAATGTTGTTAAAAATGGATCAGTTGTGTCAATCAATCGATATGGCCGAAAAAGCCAAAGCAATATTTATCTCAGCATGCTGCTTTATGGGAACATGCTGTCTCCGTCAGCCACGACCATAAAAACCGATCTTGTAAAAAAAGCCGGTGGTTTTGACGAAAGCCGGGAATTCTTTACCGTTGAGGATTTTGATCTCTGGCTCAAGCTCGCCAGGATGGAATGCAGTTTTGTTTTTTTGCAGGAGGTGCTTGGAGATTATGTTTTTAACGGTAGCAACATGATTTCAAATTATGAGCGTCATCATGAAAACCGCCTTAATCTTATCAGACGTCATCTTGAGGCGGCACCGGATGTTCTTGCCGGACATGAGGACAGGATATTGGCTGGTTGGAATTACAGTTATGCAAGGGATCTTCACAGGGATGGGCGGTTGGTGGAATCGAGAGACCGTTATTTTCAGGCTGTTAGAGGGGGATACTGGTCATTCAAGGCCTTTTTGGGCTTGGTTGCCTCCGCTTTAAAGGTTAAAGTGTAGCTCGAATTATGAGAATATTATTAACTGGTGCCTCTGGACTTTTGGGGCGCTATTTTTTTGAGTTCAATCCAGACAGGCGCAAGCATCTGATCACCGGGACTTCTTGTCGGCAGCATCCGGGCGGGTTGTTTGCCGGTGGTTTGGATGTGTGTCTGCCGATCCCCTTTGAAAACAAGTCCGGTTATGCCAGGCTTCTTGATGAAATCAGGCCGGATGTAATTGTTAATGCCGGCTCCGACGGGAGTGTGGATTCCGTACAGCAGAATCCCGAATCCGGCCGGTACATCAATTATGAATTTCCACTGTTTTTATCGGCTGAGTCAGAAAAGCGTGGCAGCCTCTTTGTCCATTTTTCGTCAAATGCTGTTTATGATGGCGAACATGCGCCATATTCAGAATTGTCACCGCAAAATCCCGTTAATACATATGGTGAACTGAAAAAAATGACCGATCTTGAAATCAAAAAATCCACCGGCAAATGGATTATAACGAGGCCGATAGTGGCATACGGATGGAATTTTCTGTTTGGCCGTAAAAATCCGGTTACCCAGTTTCTGCCCATGATGATTGCCGGAAAACGCATCAAGCTTGTGACTGATCAGATTGAAAATCCGGTTTATGCGGGAGATGTGGCAAAAATCCTGTGGAAATGCATTTCGTCTGGGTTTACCGGAGAGTTGAATATTGCCGGTGGCGATACCGGCGTCACGCGGTACGACTGGATTAAAAAAGCCGGCATGGTTTTTGGCGTGGACACGACAACAATATCAGCAGCCAGAATGGATGATTTCAAGTCCATGGCTCCGCGCCCAAGGGATACCAGGTTTGATATTTCCAAACTCAGGGGTGTGCTTGGATTCAATCCATTGACTGTTGAGCAGGGGGCCCAAGCAATGTTAGAAGATGGACTGCGGCCGGATATTATCGGGATGAAAAATGGGATTTAAGAAGAAAATATTCGAGCTGGTTGTCGATTCCGCCATCAAAATTCTGGGGCTGAACAGTGGCAGCACTGCATCCTGCTGTATCAGTGGAAAATTGTTTCCGGTGTGCCGCGTGCGTGGCGGTACGGAAGAATATCTGTTTTACTGCCCGAACGAATTGACCAGATGGAGAACCTTTACCCTTTTTACCAAGGAGCCTGAAACAATCGAGTGGATGAACGGATTCAAGGCCGGAGATGTTTTGTATGATGTCGGCGCAAATGTGGGATTATACTCAGTCTATGCGGCAAAAAAAGGCGTCAGGGTCTTTTCGTTCGAACCCGAAGCCCAGAATTATGCGCTCATAAACCGCAATTTTTATCTTAATCGTATTTTTGATAATGCGTCATGTTTTCCGGTCGCACTGTCGGATGTCGATGATATTGATTATCTGTATCTGTCCGGGTTCGAAGCCGGTGCCGCGCAGAACACCTTTGGTGAATCCATCAACTGGAAACAGGAGGAATTTGCCGCGAAATTCAAGCAGGGGATGCTGTCCCGTTCGCTTGATTCGATTGTTTATGGCTCCAGATTGCCTTTTCCAACACATATCAAGATAGATGTTGACGGCCTTGAGTCAAAGATCATAGCTGGCGCAAGAAAGTGTCTTGCCGACCCGCGTCTCGAATCAGTTCTGGTGGAGATCAACGAAAAGAGCGCAAAAGACATGGGCGCCGTAAATGTAGTTCTGTCATCCGGATTCAAGCTGTTGCACAAGAAACATTCTGAAATGTTTGAAGTCAGCGAGTACAAGAACATTTATAATTATATTTTTACAAGGCATGGAAGATGATCAGGGATATTTCGGTTGATATCCAAAATGAGATGCCAACCTGGCCCGGGGATGTGATGCCGGTCATTGAAAAGGCAAAGATGGTGATGTCCGCCCACTGTGGCACCCATGTCGATGCTCCGCTTCATGCGGTAAGGGGTGGCAAGTCGGTTGACGAGATTGATCTCGATGCTTTTATCGGAGATGTGCTTGTTTGCGAGCTTCCGGATGGTGTCAAGGAGATTGATCGGGCGGCTCTTGACCGCATGGATATTCCAGCTGACATCACAAGAATTCTTTTCAAGACTTCAAATTCTGCGCTCTGGAAAAAAGACCGGAAATTCAACAGGAACTTTGTTGCGCTCACAAACGATGCGGCTTCGTGGCTTGTTGCCCGTGATATAAGGCTCGTGGGCGTCGATTATCTTTCCGTACAACTGTTCAAGGACAAGACGCGGCTTACCCATCAAACGCTTTTGCAGGGAGGGGTTGCGGTTCTGGAAGGAGTGGACTTGTCAAAAGTAGAGGTGGGACGTTATGAGCTGATCTGTCTCCCTCTCAAGCTGCGAGGCGCTGATGGTGCGCCAGCGAGGGCGGTTTTGAGGGGGCCATTGGAATACTGATGAAGACCATATGTATTTTACCAGCCAGAATGGGATCAAGCCGGTTTCCGGGAAAGCCGCTTGCGCCGATACTCGGGCGCCCGATGATAGAGCATGTTTTCCGGCGTGTGCGCATGTGCAAGTTCGTTGACGAAGTGGTTGTTGCAACCTGTGACAATGAGATCCGCGACGCGGCCATGGGGTTTGGCTGCAATGTTATCATGACCTCTTCTTCGCACGCGCGCGCAAGCGATCGCGTGGCCGAAGCGGCGGAAAAAATCGATGCAGGCATTGTGGTCATGGTCCAAGGCGATGAGCCCATGGTAACCCCTGGAATGATTGAAACTGCAGTGAGTGCGATGCAGGGGGAGTCGGGAGCTGGCTGTGTTAATCTTATGAAAAAAATCGAATCTGTAGACGAGTTCAATGATCGCAATACAATCAAGGTGGTTTTTGATAAAAACAGCTACGCGCTTTATTTTTCGCGCGAGCCGGTTCCGACCGCGCACGTTTGTGGATTTAGCGCCATAAATGCCTACAAACAAGTTTGCATAATTCCTTTCACCAGGGAGACGCTTGGTCTGTATGCGCGTCTTGCCCCGACCCCCCTCGAAAATGCCGAGTCGGTGGACATGATGCGGCTCCTTGAACATGGACATAAAATCAAAATGTCCGAAACCCTTGTTGCTTCACATGCCGTGGATACGCCGGCCGATTTGAAAAAGGTTGAAGAACTCATGCGCAAGGAAGCTCTCACATGAAATACAGGGTACTCATTTCGGCGCCGTATTTTATTCCTGTGATTGAAAAATACACGGCTTTTTTCAAGGATAACGATATTGAAGTGGTGAGCGTGCCAGTTAAGGAGCGCCTCGAAGAGGCTGAGCTGCTTAAATGCATTGAAGGCATTGACGGGGCAATCTGCGGTGATGACAGGTTTACGGCAAGGGTGCTCGAAAATGCCAAAAACCTCAAGGTGATCTCCAAGTGGGGCACCGGGATCGACTCGATTGATCGCGTGGAGGCAAAAAGGCTTGGCATCGAGGTTTGCAATACTCCAGGCGCGTTTACAAATCCGGTTTCCGACAGCGTCATGGCTTATGTGCTGGCGTTTGCGCGGCAGGTATTCACGATGACTGAAAACATGCGCAAGGGGCAGTGGGAAAAGGCCATGAGTATTTCGCTTTGCGAGTGTTCGATCGGCGTTGTCGGTGTCGGAAATGTCGGACGGGCGGTTTTGCGCAAGGCAAAGGCTTTTGATATGAAACTTTATGGCAATGATATGGTGGCCATACCTGCTGAATTCATTGCTGAGACCGGCGTTCGGATGGTGTCACTTGATGAGCTTCTCGAAAAATCCGATTTTATCAGTCTGAACACGGATCTCAATCCCACATCCTTTCATTTGATCGATGCACCGCAGTTTTTGAAAATGAAAAAGTCGGCATTTCTGATCAACACCTCGCGTGGTCCGGTGATTTGCGAACCCGCTCTCTGTGATGCTCTTCAGAACCAGAGGATCGCAGGCGCTGCGCTTGATGTATTTGAGGTCGAGCCACTGCCTCTTGCGAGTCCGCTTCTCAAGTTTTCCAATTGTTTCCTGGCGCCGCACAACTCAAATTGCAGTCCGGCGGCCTGGGAGCGGGTGCACGAAAGCACCTTGAAAAATCTTGTAACTGTACTGAAAAGACATCGGGGCGTGCGTGATTGAAACATCGATAATCATCCGCACGTTCAATGAAGAAAAGCACCTGCCGCAGCTTCTGGATGCGCTTGAACTTCAGGACTACCGCGATTTTGAATGCATTGTTGTCGATTCCGGTTCGAGCGACCGGACAAGATCAATTGCTTCGGAGCGCGCCACAAGGCTTCTTGAGTTGAGCAGTCATGATTTTACTTTCGGTTATTCCCTGAATGTCGGTATTCGCGCTGCATCTGGCAGGTATATCGTGATTGTTTCGGCGCATACGCTTCCTTGCGAGAAAACGTGGCTCAGTGAAATCACGGGTCATCTCAAGGAAGAAAAAACTGCGATGGTCTACGGCCGGCAGCTGGGCAACGAACATTCCAAGTTCAGCGAGCTTCAGGATCTTGCGCGTTTTTTCGGTCCGAAGCGTCTTGTTCTCAGTCCGCCGCATTTTTTTGCCAACAATGCAAACTCAGCCATAAGAAAAGACCTTTGGGAAAAACACCAGTTTGACCCGGCGCTGCCTGGTCTTGAAGATATTGAGTGGGCAAAGTACTGGATGGAGAATGGTTATGAGGTCGTATATGAGCCTTCTGCGGCGATTTATCATATCCACCAGGAGTCCTGGCGGCAGATAAGGCGCCGGTATTACCGGGAGGCAATTGCGGCGCGCTGGATCGGGATAAAATCGAAAAGAAGCGCACTTTTGGAACCCATCCTGGAAATTTTTTTTGCGATGGCAGATTTATTGAAGCTGCTCCGTTTTAAGGGCAGATTTTTTCAAAAAGCTCGGGAAGTGTTATTTTTCAGGGTCAACAAGACTTTCGGGACCGTAAAAGGATTGCTTGAAAACAAGCCGCTTCCTGACCAGGCGGCCCGTGACGCCGTGTATTTTGACAGGCCGTCAAGGGCGCTTGTGATAACTGGGCCGGGAGAGGCTGCAATCGGCGAGATCCAGCTTCCGGAGCTCAAGCCCGGCGATGTGCTCATTAAAACCGCATTTACCGCCGTGTGCGGTACTGACATCGAAATATTCAACGGCACGCTTGGCTATTATAAAACCGGAATGGCAAAATATCCGGTTGTTCCTGGCCACGAGATGAGCGGCATTATTTCTGCGATCGGGGCCAAGGTTTCAAATTGCAAACCGGGGGACAGGGTTGTGGTGGAGTGCATCCAGTCCTGTGGCGTCTGCAGCGAGTGCCGGCGCGAAAACTTCATCGGATGTGCCGTGCGCACGGAGCTTGGTGTCATCTGACGCAACGGCGCTTATTCAGAATATCTTGTCGTGCCGGAGAGGTTTGTGCATGTTCTTCCGGGGGATGTCGATCTCAAAAACGCCGCGCTTTGCGAGCCGATTGCAGTTTGTGTCAAGGGCCTGAGGCGTCTCCTGGAAAAACCGGATGTCGGTCATGACAAATCTTGCGCTGTTGTTGGCGCGGGTCCGCTTGGCCATGTTTGTGCCCTCATCCTGGATTACATGGGATTTAAAGTCACTGTCTTTGACAGGGTTCGTAAACGGCTGGATTGTTTTAGCGGGACGGCCGTTTGCGTATCAGATGATTTTTCTTTGCTTCGCAGTTTTGGTCTTGTTGTTGAGGCCACCGGAAACCAGGACGCGCTTGACCAAACACTTGAAAAAACCGGCGCTGGCACGCGCATTCTCCTTCTTGGGCTTCCATATTCCACGCGTGAATATTCTTTTGAAAACATTGTGGCGTACGACAAGATGATCATCGGTTCGGTTGGCAGTTCTGCACGCGACTTTGAGGAGGCGATAGCACTCATTGACAGGCTTGATCTCTCCCGGCTTACCAGCTGCGTAATGCCTCTTGACCGGTATGCCGCGGCTTGGGCGGCTTTTGAGAGTAAAGACGAGCTCAAGGTGATACTTTCGTTTGATGCCGTGGAGGGGCGGTGAGCGGTTATGCAAGGACTTGTTGAAAACACCTCCCGGATACTGAAATCACTTTTTCCTGATGGGGCATCTCTTCATGAGCCCTGCTTTGGCGGCAATGAATGGAAGTATGTAAAGGAATGCATCGATACCGTCTGGGTATCCAGCGTTGGCAGATATGTTGACAGATTCGAAGCTGATCTTGCCTCGTTTACCGGAACAAAGCGCGCGGTCGTCACGGTCAACGGCACG
>MEQJ01000126.1:35820-35946 GCA_001770165.1 Bdellovibrionales bacterium RIFOXYD1_FULL_53_11
ACGCGGGCCAAGGAGAAGCAGAGCGAGCTGTACGTCCGCACCAAGGGCCTTTTCATGTTCGAGCGGTACGTCGGCGAGGTGTCAGGGTATCTGCTGGCGGATCTGACGCGGTCGTCGGTGGACCTG
>MEQJ01000126.1:36069-36178 GCA_001770165.1 Bdellovibrionales bacterium RIFOXYD1_FULL_53_11
AAGTTCGTCGGTTCTGGCAAGTTCGTGTCTCGTCGGCTCGCGTCGGAGATCCTCGAGCAGATCGGCCCCGTGCGTGAGGGCGAGTCCGTCGACGTGCAGACGCGGGACG
>MEQJ01000127.1:0-6015 GCA_001770165.1 Bdellovibrionales bacterium RIFOXYD1_FULL_53_11
AGTTAAAACAACCCCGGTTTGCAAAGGATCTTTTTGAAGAGGCCTTGAGACTGAAGCCAGATGCCGTCGAGATCAGGCTCAAACTGGGAAAGCTGTTTGTCGAACTTGATGAGCCTAAAAAAGCCGAAGATGAGTTCCAGCGCATCCTGGCAATGAAACCGGGCTATGACCCCGCACAGTTCAACCTGATAAAGATACTGATTGCACAGAACCAGCTCGAAAAAGCCGGGCCGGTCATGAAGGCCTGGTTCAACAGAAATCCCGAAAAACAGTGGCTGGCGGTCAGTTATGCAAAATTGCTCACGACCGTGAAACAGCTTGACCAGGCAGAACAGGTCATCAAAACTCATTTGAAGGCATCGGGCGGCGGCTCCGTGGATTCCCTGGTCCTTCTTGCGGTGATCAAAGGAAAGCAGGGCGCTTCAAAGGATGCTGTCAAACTTTTTGCAGATGCCGAGAGAAAGTTCCCGCAGAGCCCTGAAGTAAAACTGGTCATGGGGGAGTATTTTAGGGAAATCGGGGCATTAGACAAAGCCATAGCCAAGCTCAAAGAAGTCCCCACAAAAGACAAGGTTTCTTTCCGGCGTGCCACAGACATCATCAAACAAATCGAGGCGGACAGGCGATTATGACAAGAATAAAATATTTTTTTCTTTATATTGCATGTGCGGCACTCATTGCATCCGGCACTGCACATGCCGAAACAGACAACCTTCTATCCGAAGAGCCGGTGGCTGCTCCTCAGTCCGACGGCGCAACAATCCAGACGGTGGCGTCTGACGAGCAACCGGAAGAATCCATATCCGCAAGAAACCTGTCAACACAGCGAAGCAGGATCAAGCTGTCCGCTTTCGGCGGATTGAATTTCAGCAATTACTCGCTCGGCGGAACGGGGCTCAACTCATCTTTTTATTCAACCGGCCTTTTTCTTCTTGGCGGCGCGCTGCGCGTGAAACCATCACAGGACTCATATACGGCGGGAGCACGGTTCATCTATTCGCAAATTACACATGATCTTATCTCTACTGTATCGCCATCATGGGTCAGGGCCAGCCAGCTGTCGGTGCTCGGGGACGTCACCATGCACCCGTTCCAGAAATTCGAGCGCCTCGGCCTCAGCCTCGGATATGCGTTCATGATGCGGACCGTGACCGAAACCACCCCCAGAGTCATGGGTGGCGCCATCGCCCACGGGCCTCTCATCGGAGCGCGATATCACACGGCATTCCTTAAACACTGGGTAATGGAATCTTCAGTTAACCTGATCTTCCCGATAAGCCACCGGGAAACCGGTCTTAATACCGGGTTCAGGAACATCGCGCTTGGCGGCGAAGCCCTGGCAAACATCCTTTATTATTTCAATTCCAGATTTGCCGCCGGCATTGGAATAATGGCCGGATTGAATGCGGTCTATTTCAGCGGATCGGGATCAAGAGGCGTCACGGACGCAAGAGAGCTGGACTGGATTTATTCAATCCCGCTCGAACTAAGGCTTTGTTTTTAATTTTAAGGAGTGTGTTTATGAAAATGAAAAACATCTCATCGCTGGCCAGGGCGCTGCCACTGGCAGCATTATGCGCTCTCGCGACATCGTGTCTCAAGAACGTAAACGTAACCGGCATTCCGGACACAACGCCGAGTACGTCTTCCACGCCGACGGCAACATCGTCCGTGGACACCTCAAGCTGCACCACTCAAGTGGTTGATTACGGGCTCAAGGCCAACACCGCGCAGGCTCAGAGGGGGTTTTTCAGCGACACACGTATAAACCCTGTAAACAACTACCCCGCTGTAGCCTACTTCGATACCGGCACCAACGGCGTCCCCGGCGGCAAGGCCGCCATCATGCTGTCGTATTGGAATGGAACCAGGTGGACCCAGGAGGTGGTGGCCGGCGAAGCACTTGTGAGCAATGCTGCGGGATCAGGCCAGCATTTGAAGCTTGCTTTTTTGTCTGATGGTACGCCAATGGTTTTCTGGACATCGCTTATTACAACTGCCGTACGCATGGCGGGTCGCAGCGTGCCGCTTACCAGCACAACAAGCGCAACATGGACAGCCGGGGCAATTGATGTATCGCCCGCGGCCGCGCCAAGCGCCATGGAAGTTGCAGTTAACCCGCTTGACCAGGTGGGCGTCCATTATATGCATACCTCAACCGGCACCACGATGCGCGGACGGTTTGTTTATTGTCTGAGCAACTGCAAAAGCAATTCAAACTATTATGCCATGGCATCGTCCACTGATTTTATCGATTCGGCCTGCTCCGGCGCGGGCACGATTGCCCAGGTGGGCGTTGGCATGGCCTGGTGTAAAAACAGCGCGACACAGTACTATCCGGTAGTCACTTATTATTCGGGAGCTGCGGACTCCGGTTACTATGCGGCGTGCCTGAACACCCCCGAAAACTGCGGAACCACCGGGCAATGGCAGAAAAAAGCCGTCTCAGCCGCGCCAACGCTTACCAATGCGGATTTTTCCAAGGTGTATATCGATTCAACCCAGCAGGGCGACCGCCCCAAGGTCATCTTCAGAACCACCGCCGCAGTAACCCTGAGCGCCACCGAACTATCCACCGCGTGCAATGTCTCGCCGGTTGGCGCAACCCTGAGCACCGTACTTGTTGGCAACTCGGCAGCAACGACTGCAAACGCCTGGGGACAGCTCATGGGCGATTCTTCGGGCAGATATCATTTCATTGCCAATACCAGCACGACATCGGTTACATATTTCAACGTCGTAACTCCAAACTCCTTTGGCAGCGTCGCGTGGGGCAACGGAGCAACGGTCGAAACTTCGACTCTTCCTGCCGCCAATGTCGGCGGCGTCGGCGGCGCGGCGCTCAGCAGTTCAAACAACGCGATCTACTCGTCCCACGCCACAACGGCCGGCAACTACAATCTGACCATGGGGGTGATAAACGGGCTTTCCACTTCCTCCGCGGCGTCTCCCGTTATCTCCACAATGTATCCGGATACAACAGGCGGCATCCAGATCCCGCTTATTGCCACATACGCCTTCAGAAATGTATCCATTGCCGCCACAGCGGCGGGCAGGCCCGCGGTGGCGTACATTGATTTTTCGACCGGGGCGATCACGAGCGGCAAACTGAAATACGCCTACCGCAACGGCACGTCCTCTTCGGACCCTTGGATCGTCAATCTCGTGCCGGGCGCGGTTTCGCCCCAGTATGTCTCGATGGCTTTTGATTCGAACAACACGCCGTGGATCGGATACTACGAGGCCAACGTCCTTGGCGCCACTTATCGTTATTACCTTGCAAACAACTCGCGCGCCGACGGAACCGGCACCTGGTACACCTACATGTTTCCGTCATATACAAAAACCGCCGGAGCCGTGCATCCGCTCGCTGACGAAATCAGCGTGGCAATGTACTATAGCGGCGGAGTGTCGTATCCCGTAATGATCATCGCCTCAAGCGGCGCCGCATTCACGATGCGCTCGGCAATGCTCACTCCGGGTCTTGGGTTTGTTTCGGGCACCACGCTTATTGACGGCATCGCCAGCGGAATCCAGAAGCTGGCCTCTGATTTTGATTCGAACGGAAATATTGTGATTGCGTATTACGATGTCGCGTCCACCAAGGTCAAGTATGCCCATACTTCCAATGGCGGAGGCACCTGGAACGGCCCCGTGCTGGCATCGTCCACGGCAGCAATCGGACAAGGGATTTCGATCAAGCTCAACTCATCGGGCATTCCTGGAATCGCGTATTATGGAAAAACGCAGAACAACGTCTACTACAGCCAGTGCAGTCTCGCCTCCGCGTCGGCCTGCGCCAACGTTACAGGCTGGGCAACAAGTACGATTGTAAATGCTTCTGCCGGCTCTCTTGGCGTGAGCGGACTGGTGGCGGCCACTGACCAGTGGATGTCAACGGCCATCAGCTTCCTGAGCGATCTTGCATACGTCTATTATCCGATTGGAGCGGGCTCGTCCCTTTCACAGGGACTTATGGTGGGAATAGCGGGCAACACCTCGGGCACAACATTCACCAACTCAACCCTCTACAGCGGGGCAAATGCGACAACGGCACTGAGCCCCAATGCAAATGTCAACAACTTTGCGCTGGCAGGCACGCAGGTTTCTACCATACGCAATGCCGCAACCGGAAAAAGCCAGACCGCATACATCGGCCCCGGAAACTGGCTCTACGTTACAAGCTGCGGGGATTGATAAAAAAAGCGCAAAAGCTCTCAGGGAATTCCGCTCTTGACGCCCTCGCCGGGAACAAAAAGACGGATCACCAGGGATACAAAACCGGTGTATTCTGTGATTCTCCTTGTAGTGTTCAACAGGGAAAGAGAACCCGTTTCGATTACGACACCCAGGTCAAGACTGATCGGACCCTTGGCAGAAAACGGTATTCCAAGCCCGGTGCTGCCGCCGTAAGAATAATACTGTACGTTGAACGTGCCGGATGCGGTTCCAACTCTTAAATAGTTTTTATTGAATACAAATCCGAGGAACATCACCCATTTCCTGAAATTCAATCCTCCGCCAATGGAGTTCCGGGTGTTGTTTTCGGATATGCCGCCGGCAAGATTGCCCAGCAATTGATACAGGCCGCTGGCGTAAAATTCATAACAAAACACATCATCACTCGGCATACGCGCACTTGGACGAATCCTGAAAGCAAGATGCCCGCCATACCCGGGGCCCATGTACACGGATTCAGTGCCTCCGGGGTTCATTATCCTGCTCTGGCTGTATTTCTGCCCGACACCAACAAGAATTTGATGGGCAAAACATTGCCCCGGAAGCAGAAAAACCAGAAAAAAAACCAGAATTCTATACACCAAAGCCCCCTATGATATTTAAATGTTTTTTAAAGGATATATCAAGGAAATGTTAAATCAAACCGATGGAAATATGGTATGAGGCAAGCATCATTGTCCTTCATTCGGGCCAATACATCATTATTACAAGCCGTTATTGTAATTGTGGCGCTTGGCGTTGGATGCAACTTTGGAAGCACACCGTTTGAGGTTCCTGCGTCCTCCGGAGGAAGCAGCGATACCACCACCACTACAACCACCGCCTCTACCACCTCATGCAATACCACTGTACTGGAATACGGACAAAAAGGCATTGTAACTGCCGTGGGCCGTGGAGGCTATAGTGATTTGAAAATGATCCCCGGCACCTCAAACCCCTCGATAGCTTATATCGATGCAGGAAGCCTTTCGATCAAATTTTCCTACTGGAACGGGACCAATTACGTGAACGAGGTCGTCTCCGGCGATGGTACCGCCACTTTTGTCAGACTTGCCTATCTCTCAAGCGGCGTACCGCTCGTTTTCTGGGCCCAGGGAATATATGTCAAAACCGCCATCAGAAGCGCCGCGCCAACAAGCTCCGGAACATGGACGGCCGGCGTCATCGACAGCGGCACCGCTCCGAGAGCCCTTGAAGTATCCGTAAATCCTCTCGACCAGGTCGGGCTTGTGTATCTCACCGATAGTGCTGTCGGCGGACGGGTGAGATTTGCGTACTGCGATGCCCCATGCTCGGGAGCCAGCTCTTTTCAGACAATGGTAGCCACTCCATATATCGAAAACACCAACTTGATTTCCACCGAAGTCGCCACCGGCATGGCGTGGTGCAAGGCGTCAGCGTCGCAATATTACCCGGCGGTCACTTATGTCGTAACCGGCAGTACCAAATACGCCGTCTGCCAGAATACGCTCACAAACTGCCTTACAAATACCAACTGGAGCATCCAGCAAATTGTCGCCGTCGGAGCCGTGGCAAGCAAGCTGCTCATTGACAGCTCGGTCACCGGTGACGTGCCAAAGGCCGTTTTACTCAGTGCCGGGATCATCCCCTATAAAATGGACGCGGTTGCCTGCACGGCAGCACCGGCGGCATTTTCGGCCGGAGCGGCGCTTGGAGGCGCCAGCAGCGGCACGCAATGGATCAAGATTTTAAAAGATTCGCCGGCCGGAAAATTCCATATCGCGGCCAATGAAGCGGCCACCAGCGTGCGCTATT
>MEQJ01000127.1:6022-7314 GCA_001770165.1 Bdellovibrionales bacterium RIFOXYD1_FULL_53_11
AACAGCCAGACCACCGATTTCACCGGCGCGTGGAACACTGCGGGCATTGTCGAAACCATCGGCCTTGCGGCCACCGCAGGTGGAAGCGCGGATGTTGACGATACAACAACATCCGTAAACATCTCTTACGGAACCAACGCGGCCCCGTTTACCCTCAGAATCGGCAAGGTTCTGGACTACACCGTTGCATCCAATCTTGCCGTGGTTGCCAGACAGGACCCGGATACCACCGGCTCCCTGCAACTTGCCGCGGCCACCTCGCAGCAAGCCACTATTTCCATCGCATCAACCGCGGGCGGGCGCCCGGCGGTGGCATACGTTGATTTTTCAGTCGGTGCCGTGGCACTCGCCAAACTCACATACGCCTACCGCGATTCGGCATCATCAACAAGCACCTGGTCGTTCAGGCTCGTTCCAAACACGCAAAATCCGCAGTTCCCGTCACTTGCCTTTGACCACAACAACAGGCCGTGGATTTCGTACTTCGACGCCGCGAACAACAGATTCTACATGGCCACCAATACCTCCGCAGACGGCTCCGGCGTCTGGAACACTTATGAATTTCCGTCCACGCCGGGCGGAGCCCCGGTTGCACTGCCCTCGGCCAACCAGACCGCAATGGCGATGTATTACAGCGGCGGCGTGGCACATCCCGTGATGATCATCACGGATACAAATGCCGCCACAAGAGGACTCAAGGCGTCAAAGCTCAATACCACTACGATGCTCTGGTCAAGCGTCACCACCATTGACGCGCTTACGGCGTCAGGCGCCTCGCACCTGAACGCGGACTTCGACACAAACGGGAACATCGTGGCTGCCTACAGGGACCTGAGCGCCACCAAATCAAAATATGTTTATGCCACCAGCGGCACGTCATGGAGCACGGCGCTCACGTTTTCGGGCCTTGCGCAAGGCATGGGCGTGACTGTCAGGATCAATCCCGCCACCACAAAACCCGCGGCGGCGTATTTTGACAGGGCCAACAACGGCGTTTATTACGCCTCCTGCACCGGCACAATCGCCTCCTGCGCCTCAAGCGGCTGGTCGTCGTCCCTGGTGGACAACCTTGCGGGCGTAAGCGGCCTGGCGGCCGGAAACGAACAGCTACTCAATGCCGCGCTGAGCTTCAACTCAAGCGGCACGCCCTATATATATTACCCGCGCGGAGCCACCTCCACCGGATCCTTGACGGTGGCCGACAACAGCTCGGGCAGCTTCTCGGCAAGCACGCTTTACAGCGGCACAAGCGGCAATATCACCGGCTCAACAGCCCTGAACTTCGGTATAAG
>MEQJ01000127.1:7364-14894 GCA_001770165.1 Bdellovibrionales bacterium RIFOXYD1_FULL_53_11
CCGTGGAAGATAATCGAAATATTCACGGGCCCACCCGCCGCAAAACAGGCCGCCGCTTTGGCAACACAAGCCGCGGCAGCAGTTGCTCCGCCCGCCGCCGCCGCCAAAACCGCCGCCTCATGGCAGGTCTGCTATTATTCCGACATGGGCGGCCAGGTCCTTCACGTGTGCAACGTGGGCGGCTACGAAATGCCAAGCTTCATATTTTTTGCGTGCCTCATCATGCTGGTCGCTTTCTTTCTCGCCAGCCGCAACCTCATCCGTGAATGCCGCGAAATAGCGGACGCGCTCACCGACGTCGCCCGCGCGGTCTCAAAACTCCAGACGCGCAAAAGCGGAGGACTCAGCAAACAGGACGTGGCCGGCATCGGCGCAGCCATGGCAAAACACAAATGCACGGCCGAAAAGTGGGAGCAGTTCGAGGAAACCCTGCTCTCCTCGCCGCATTCCGAGGAGATGCACGCCACGGCTCCGGTCGAAAAATGCCTGCCGCGCGAGGCCTTCGTCGAGGACAACATAAACACCGCGCTCTTTGGCGCCATCCCGGGAGTGCTGACCGGCGTCGGCCTTCTGCTGACGTTTGTTGCAATCCTGGCCGGACTGGCGCATGTGAGCGTCGGACAGAACATGGACGTGCAAGGCATTGCAGGCCTCATCAACGGCCTCTCGGGCAAATTCGCTTCTTCAATCGTCGCAATCTCGTGCGCGGTCGGATTTATTTTCATCGAACGCTATGCCTACGCGCGGCCGCATGCCGCCTACCGCAAACTGATCTCGCTGCTCGCCGCGCGCTTCCGCGTGCGCACGGCCGAACATCTCCTGCATTCGATCTACAACCAGCTTGCGGGCGGACGCGGCAGGGGCGATTAAACAATGGCCGCGCCCGGCAACAAGCAGGAAAGCACGTTTGCGAGCACCCTTACGGACCTGATGACTTCACTGGCGATAATCTTCATCCTGCTTACGGTCGTGTTCTTAAAACAAGCCCACGACCAGACACGCAAAGCCAAGGAAGAAATCAAGATGCACCTCGATGCCCTGATGCAACAAAAGAATCTCATGCTCAAGCAGGACGAAACCGATCCGCTCGTTCTCACGATGCGCGTGGGAGAGGCGATGCTCAGGTTTCCATACGCATCAGGCGGACTCACAACGCAGGGCGGGTTGTACATAGACAGGATGTTCAAAGATATCGCCACCAAGATCTGCGGCGGCGCGCTTCGCGACAAGGTTGATTCGATCCTGATCGAGGGGCACACCGACACCTCGGGTGAGCGCACGCCCGAAGGCGTCCGGCAGAACATCGCGCTCAGCCAGAAAAGATCGTATTCCGTCCTGGAACGCGCGCTGATGAGCGTCCGATCGGACAAAAACACCTACGAATGCTTATTAAAGCTTGCCTCGGCAAGCGGTCGCGGCTCACAAAACCCGGTCAATACCGACGGCGTGTATGATGCCGGTAAAAGCCGCCGCGTTGAAATAAAATTCCGCGTCAAATCGGCCGAACAGCAGTTCAAAAAACAGTTTGACCCTGGCACTCGAAGTTCTTCTTGAAGGAAGCCCAGAAATCCACACCCTCGAACTTCTTGTTGAAAACATTGGCGCGGCCCAGAAACGCGATCCGGTCCCACACAACCCCCGCCTCGAACAACAAGCTGCCGTCTTCAAGGTCCAGATGCAGCTCCCTTAGGTACACCTCGTTGCCGATCACGGGAATCTTTATCTTGAAATAAAGCGCATCGGGCCCGCTCTCAAATCCGGTGACAGCCATCCGGCCGTCAACGAATTTAAGATCAAACTCCACCTGTTTGGGAACATGGATGGCATAAAGCTCAAAATTGCGCGCCCGCTTGCGCGGCTTGAGCTTGATATTCAGTTCCTTGCCGAACAGCAGCTTCACATCAACATGATCGCCGCGCTTGATCATCCTTGCGCCGGCAAGATGATCAATGAGCGGATCAATATTCCCGTCCATGAGTCCGCGCGCCGGCGAAAGATAGGCCCGTATGGCTTCGCCGTCTATCTCGACTTCCTCGCCGGCGGGGGTTCCAGACTCGATGATCCTGTCAAGCACCGGTTCAAGCCTGCCATGACCGTCCGGAACCACGCATGATGTACATAATGCCGATATAATAAATACCGCACCAACAATTGTTGTCTTCATCAATATATACAGTTTTATTGGCGTAACGCCCGGCTTTCAAGGTGCGGCGCGACATGTTCCCATATCTTGCGGATCATGCGGGAGCGTTCTTCGACCCCTTTGCGGGTCGGCGCAACCTCCGCCAGATGATCAAGATCAAACGTGCCGAGGTCATCACCCAGCATCTGCGCGCTGCCGGGCACGAGTCCATCCCCCTCGCCCGGCCCGGCCCCGGCACCCGTGAGCCAGGAAGCAAGCCTCAGTGACAAATGACAGTTTTTCACGCATATGCACCTTGCTGATGCATATGCCACGCCCTCTGCACGCCCGAAACGGGATGCATTTGCCTTCAAAAATGCGCTCTCAAGCTGCGGCGCAAATCTCAGGGCGGCCAGATCATACCCGCCCAACACCCTCAGCAACCAGTACACCGCCGTATGGCTCCGTGCCTGCCGCCGGGCCCATCCGGCCACCGGAGCGCCCTCATGCGGAGAGGCAACCGTGACGAGAGCACTCACTTTCTTCATCTTCAGGGTTTTGAGCGCAAATCTCGCATCAAGCCCCCCCTGGCTGTGCGCTATCATGACAATCCTGCCGTTTTTCCCGGCAAACCGCGCCGTCTGGTCCCTGAGCGCCAACGCCCTCTCTTCAATGGTCGCATCGGCCGGAAATCCCGCCACGGCGGTTTCACAGCCGCGCTCCGCAAAAAACCGCCTGTAATCCGCAAAATATTCGTCATTATTTATAAAACAAGCCGCGCCCGGCACAAGCATGATCCGACAGGCCGCGCCCGCATCCGCAGCAACGAGCGCCACGAGCACGGCCAGTACAAATCGTATTCTAACCGAATCTGATGCCATCAAGAGGATTCATCCTTGCAGCCCTGCGGCTTGGATAAAGGCATGCGGCAAGCACGATAAGCACGGCACATACCGCCACAAGCAGATAATACGCGGGCTCGAACGTCACCGGCAGCGTGCGGTCGTAATAAATATCGGGCAGCTTGATAAAATCATATCTGCGCAGCATCGCGCACAATATGGCGCCAAAGACCATGCCGCCCAGCACGCCCGCGCCGCCGATAAAAATCCCTTCAGAAAGAAACACCGCGGCCACCTGCCCGTGCCGGGCCCCCATGGCCTTCATGATCGAGATGTCCTTCTTTTTTTCAAGCACCATGAGGGTGAGCGTGGTGACAATATTGAAAGAGGCAACCACGATTATGAAAGCAAGAATGATGAACATCGCAATGCGCTCCAGCCTGAGGGACGCAAAAAGATGCGAATTAAGCTGCATCCAGTCCTGCACCTTGAAGCCATGAAGCACCGGCCGGATTGAACCGGCCACGGCGCCCGCGCTGTCAAACCGCCTTACGCCGATCTCCCACTGCGAGACCACACCCTGCTTGCGCAAAAACGAACGCACGGAGCTGTCGAGTGAAAACACCGTATGCAGCTCCTGGTCCGGAAGGCCCGAATGATAGATCCCTTCCACGACAAACCGTTTGAGCCTGGGCACGCCTTCAAGCGGCCCCTCGGTCTCGGTCGGCGAAACAACCGTGACAATATCACCCGGAATGACACCCATCTCATATGCCAGCTCCTGCCCGATATACACGGTCGCAAGCCGCACGGCGCTGGCACCATCACGCTGCAAAAGCATTTGCGGCTCGGCCGATTCGGTCACGGTGGTCTTGATTCGTTCAATCCGCTCCGACGTCACGCCCTTGAGGACGATGCCGGTCACCTTGCGTCCGGTTTTTAAAATCGCCTCCGCCGAAACAACCGGCCAGAAGCTGAGCACCCGCCCGTCGGCCGCAAGCTTTTGGGGAACGCCGGTGGCCGTCATGGCGCTTTCGGGAACGAAGCCCCCCTGGTAGCCCGGCAAAGTGCGCTGGGGGGTGATGAGAATGTGAAGATCGGATGACATGAGGCGTTTTCTAAGCTCGCCCTCAAAACCGTCCATGACCGAAAGAACGACAATCATGCTCGTCACGCCGAGCGCGACCCCGATGATCGAAATGATCGTGATGAAACTCAGGAACCGCGAATTTTTTTTGGATTTGAGATATCTGAAACCCACCCAGAGCGTCCACGGACTTGCCCAGATGTGTCTTACCGCCCCGCCATCATCCTTCATGAATCCGACTATAACCTAAAAAAGAGAAGCGGACACCTTTTGATTGGTGCCCGCTTCCCGGTTTCAGAAACAGGTCTGTATAAAACTTCCGCTCTGCCTGATCAGAAGTTGAAGCTCACGCCGCCCATGATCGAATAAAATCCGGAGCGGATGAGCGAGCTGCCGAGCATCTGTTTTTCGTCGACAGTGGCATATGGCGTGTAGCCATAGTACCCGTTGTTGTAACCACCGTAGTA
Organism: Bdellovibrionales bacterium RIFOXYD1_FULL_53_11; assembly: GCA_001770165.1. Classification (GTDB taxonomy): domain Bacteria; phylum Bdellovibrionota; class UBA1018; order UBA1018; family UBA1018; genus XYD1-FULL-53-11. The sequence goes on from MEQJ01000127.1 coordinate 11,883, forward strand.
ACCGGGGGTATACATCGCGCCGTTGTTGACCTGTGTCTCACGAGCCGAAAGGACCGTGTAGTACTTGAACAGCGTGCCGACCGACACGTTCTTGGATATGCGCAGGTCAAGTCCTGCAGAGAGATATCCCAAAAACGCGTTTGACGTATAGTCCGTCGCGGTATTGCGAAGGCCCATCCTTGCAAGCCCGTCGATGATCCTCTGGTCGTAGTTGATCGAGGAACGGGCATAGCCGCCGCCGCCGCCGATGAACGGCCTGAGGCGCGCGTCCGACCCGAGGAAATACAGCTTGATTCCCGCGTCGGCGAGGTGGTGGCGCATCGCAAGCGTCTCATAAGTCGGATTGGCCGTATAGCCCTGCTGCATCGTCTGTGCATAGTTGACATAAGGATTATTGCTGGCCATGGACACGCCGAATTCGCTGTAGGTGTAACCCACGTCAAATCCGAGGTGATCGCTGATGCCGATCCCGAAGCCGATGCCTGCGCTGTAGCGCGCCTTGACGTCGTAGCCGGTATTGGCGCTCATGCTCGACACGCCGGCACGCGGCATGATCGAGACAGAGACCTTCTCTTCTTTTTCCTGTGTTGTACCTGATACCGCGGCAGCTTGTGTCGTGGTGATCTGATCCTGCTGCACGGCTTTTGAGGCTTGCGCGCCAACAGGGGCGGCAACAACCACTTCCTGAACAGGGAGGGATTTTGCAGCTTCGTCCGGACCGGTCTGACCGGTTACGCCTGCCGCGCCGACGAGCTTGTCTGTCCTGCCCTTTTCATCGCGCATGCGCAGCTCTTCAAGCCGTTCCTGCAATGCATCTTCGTTCCTGAGCTCCTCGCGCATTCTCTGGCGGCGGAGCATCTCGGACTTCGAAAGTTTTTCCTCGCCCTGCTGAGTCTGGGCAACGCTCTGCTGAACCGGCTGCTGAACAGCCTGTTGCTGCGCGGGCTGCTGCACCACTATAATCTGCGGCTGCACTGTCGGCTGAGCCGCTGTCTGCTGAACGGGCACCGTCTGTATGGTCACAGGCCTTGCTTGTGGCACTGCCTGGACTGCCTGCGCGCTTGCGGCCGGCTCGATCTGGGTCATCTCAACCGCAGACTCAACCTGTACAGGCGACTCCGCCCTTGGGGAAACAGCAAGGGACTGCCTTACCGCACTGCGATCCAGTGCGCGGGCATCATTGCTGCCGTCATAAACCATTTCTCCTTGCGCCACCGGGAGGAATGAAACCGTAGCCAGCACGCCGGCTCCGATCATCGCTCCAAGAAGGCGTTTTTTGCTTTTCAAATACATGGACCTGTCTCCTTTCAAGAGTTCACTTGTTTTCACCCGCACCCCTCACACGTCGCACGGAACAACACCGGCGCCGCGATCAGGACACGCCAATGGCTTCACCAATCAAAGCCAATGAAACTGACCGGCATAAAGCAAATACCATGCCGAATCAGTATGTTATTGGTTTTTTAAGAATTTTTCTTTAATATCGAAATGTTATAAGTACTTTTGCATATCAGCAACTTGCCGCAATAATTGTCATAAGGACCATATTGTCACCAATTTAATCGGGTTTATATGAATTATTTACACTGATGTAAACTCTTTGGACAGTTTGAACCATCCATCATCATGCAATTTCAACGGGTTCGATACAAAACAAGTTGGCACTACACTTGCTCTTACTATCCCTGACAAATGAATTGGCGGGCTCAAGACAACCCCTAACCCCCCCCTTTTTGTCCCCCAGCCAGCCAATTCATTTGTTTTTTTATTTTTAGCGCACCGCATATACGAAAAGTTGGCGGACACCTTTTTTTCATGCATAATTAAATCTGAGGGAGAGGCAACGGAATGCCTAACGACATCAAAACCTCCACGATGGAGCAGCAACGGCTCAAGAACCATCTTGCCCAGATGCAGCAAAAACACTTCATCGAAGTGCGCGAGATGGAAGACCGTAACGCAGCCGGCATCCAGCGCTTGATCGAAGACCATAATCTTAAAATGGAAAATCTCCGGCGCGCATACGATGTCGAGATTTCAAAAGAAGCCGAGACCATGGATGAAAGACTCCACGACATCCGCACAAAAAGCACTGAGCGCGTGGAAACGGAAAAGAGGGCTTCGGACGAGGAAATCGAAAAAATCCGCACCGCCAACCAGATAAAAATCCAGGAATACCGCAAAAACGGGGACGCACAGCTCGACAATCTCCGCAAGCAGTACCAGATGGTTACCGAAAATCTTCACAGACAGGCAAAAAAAACCGCCAGACGCGAAAGTGAGGGCTCATGAGCCTTAGCAAGGAATACAGGAGATCCACAGGCAAGGTCACTATCCAGCAGGAAATCCCCATGAAAGAGGCAGCCCCCGGCAAGGAGGCCCCGATCAAAGTCAACGGCTTCGCGCAGGTGCTTGCGATGCTGAGGATTGCAGATCCCGTCTTCCGCGAATCCATTCTGAGACGTCTTTCACAAAAAGATCCCGCGCTCGTCGCGCAGCTCCGCAAGCAAGGCGCTTGGTAGATAACAAAGTCCACTGCCCCGTCTGCCCGAGATCCTGCGTGCTTGCGGAAAACAAGCGCGGCTATTGCGGTGTACGCACTCTGAAGAATGGAAAAGCCGTTTCGCTGGTTTATGGCCGTCCCACGGCACTTGCGGTCGATCCGATCGAAAAAAAACCGCTCCACTATTTCATGCCAGGCACCCGCATACTTTCACTCGGCACCGCCGGCTGCAATCTCGGCTGCAAGTTCTGCCAGAACTGGCATCTGAGCCGGGCCCCCGCCCCCGAAGACGGACCCCTGACCACGCCCCAGGACATTGTCCGGGCCGCGCACAAGTCCGGATGCCCGGCCGTGGCCTTCACATATAATGAACCCACCGTATTTGCCGAATATGCCATGGACATCGCCGACGCCTGCCACGCTTCGGGCCTTAAAACCGTGGCTGTGACCAACGGCTACATCTCGCCCGGCCTGCGGGAAGAATTCTACAGCCGCATGGATGCCGCAAA
>MEQJ01000127.1:14913-31201 GCA_001770165.1 Bdellovibrionales bacterium RIFOXYD1_FULL_53_11
CGTGACGGATTCTACCGCACATACTGCGACGCCCGGTTGCAGCCCGTTCTCGATACATTATTATATATCCGCCGGAGCGGCCGCACCTGGCTTGAACTCACGACGCTTGTAATCCCCGGCGCAAACGACAGCGATGAAGAGCTCCGGGAACTTTCAGAATGGATATTGAACAACCTCGGCGCGGCCACGCCGCTTCATCTGATACCGTTCAGGCCGGAGCACCTCATGACGGACCAAAGCCACACGCCACAGGCAACGCTTGAGCGCGCAAAAACCATAGCCCGGAATGCCGGTTTGACCCGGGTGGTTTAAGCCGCGCTAGACGCCACGCCTAATAAGTGGGAAGCGATCGCTAATCAGCCATAAACTGGTATGGTTGCCGGGTCAATCATTGTATGAATCAAGAGTTCTGTAACAGGTAAGATTGATTTCGGCCGGCTCGTCCATGATTCTTTTTCTGATCATTCCTTCCCGGCCAAAAACCAGTTCAGTCATTTTTTTTGTACCATTGAAATCCCGCTTGCTTAACCTGTGACGTGCAACAAAAGTATTTCCCCTTTTCAGTACGATTGGCGAAGAACTTGCGGATATTTTAATTTACCTCTGTTCTATAGCAAACCGCATGGATGTAGACCTTGAGCAATCGTTTCGTGAAAAAGAGCTTATAAACGGACAACGCAAATGGGGGGTTCAACCAGCTCGGGCATGACGGACACCTCCTTTGTGTTCGAGCGCAATGGCAAGGCCGAGATACAGATCGTTTGATGAACATCGCGAATTCAAGCACCAACTGCTTCTAATCTGGTAACCCAACGCCGCCGCCCCAAGGGCCGGGGCCTCATGGGTCCGAACGAAATAACTGGCGCCCCTTATTATCGGGGCCCTACTTTTGACGCACTTCTGAACCAAAAGGTGGCGACCACCTTTTGCTAGGCCGCAATTTTCAAAGACGCGTAAACGGCATCTTCACCATATTTTTCAAAGGAACCCCTGAGGACTTTCCCCGTGTTTGTACCGATTTGCTTGATGAGTTGTAGCCCTTCAAAATGAAATTCAAGCGTTTCCTTCATGCGCTCCAGTGTTTTATCAATAGTTTTATCGCTGACAACACATCCATCAACGACCGGACTGAAGGCGTTGAATCCGGTACGAGTTTTTAAAATTACCACGGGAATAAAAATAAATTTCTTCATTACTTGTCCTCCTTCAATCCCGCCTGATTAAAAATACTTTTTGCGATTCTAGGATGCAGGTCATCATTGCTGGAATGAAAACTTACTGTCACAAGCCCCTTCTTCGTGGGATGAGCAAATTGCTGATGGCTGCCCTTTTGCCGAAGCAAAACCCATCCGTCATTTTTCAAAACCCGCAATATTTCACGAACTTTATATAACTTCATCGGTGGGCCTTATTGTTGTAAATTACTATGAATTAAGGATTTTATCAATTGGTGCCCCTGGTGCCCGCATATCGAACCGCCGTACGTTTATTGACAGGTTCAACCTGTTGATCGTACGTTATAATTATACATGCATTTCTTATTTGATTTATTTTGTGGGAAGATCGCGGACCGTGAAAACGAGTCGTAAGCTGAGAATTGTTGTTTTTGGAGCCATCCTGGCGGGAATGATTGCCTGCTCGCATGGCGGTACACGGTTGTCGCGTGAGGATTCTGAGAGGGTTTTCGATGCAACGAAGCTTGAGCTGGATTTCTCCGTCTCAGAAGTAAATTTTCGTCGTCAGGTTGATGAGTTTAAAAAAATTATTAACAAGAGGGATCTTGAAGAAAAGGATTTTTTCGAAATCGAACGGTTTTACGCTTTTTATCGCGCCGCACTTGGACTTTCGAATTCACAGAAGCTAAGCATTCCTTCTGCCTCAAAGATCAAGATCAGCTTGCCGTCGTTTTGTCTCGATCCGACAAAGGTGGTGCCGTCGGATCACGAAGTGTTCAAATGGACCAGAAAAGATACGAAGATCCCGTATTATATAGAAATCATTCGGATGGTTTCGGATAGCTCCACATATCGTCAAGAAGACGTTCAGGAGCTGATCTGGAATCTGAGAAACGAAGCGAGATTAGAGGACTATCCTTCTCGCTTGCGAATGATTCTGGAACGGATCGATCCTAATGCCAAGTTCGTCCTGCCTTCGCGATCAAGAAATGCCGTTATCGACGCGGCCGAAAGGGCCATTCGCGATCGTATTCTGACAATCGATGTGGCAGAAGAGGCGTTTTCACTGCTTCAAGGACGCTATTATACGTACAAGGAATTTGCCTCGCAGCTGAGGCCGAAGGCCTCCACGCCACCTTCAGAAAAGTCGGAAATAGTTCCGCTTCAGGGGATTGCGTCCGTGTATGCTTCAGTGCAGAGTTTCGGTTTCAGTAAACAGCAAGTTGTTTTGTATAATGCGAGTCCGATCGTTGGCGTTCTTGATTTTTCACAATACCATCTGCAACCGCTCGATGATGACGCGCAGCGGATCGGTATTTACGCCGAAGCGCAATTAGGGCGCAGGTTTATTTCGATAATCGAAGATGCCCTTCGTGACACCGTAATTCGGAATTCCGCTTATTGGTACAAAGGGCGTTTGACGCCTGCGGAAGCAGCCTTTATCCGCGCGTATCCGCTGGATGCACTCAATGCATATGCTCAGTCACGCAGGGCGATTCTTTCCACATGGAAATATTTCGGCAGAAATGTCGAGGACGACGAGAGCGATGCATTTCGTCATTTTATTTGGGCGGGACTTCTTTCGGAGCAGTTGGGGGAGGCACGCGTACGCGAGTACCTTTCCGCGCATGAAGATATTCCAGCAAACGCCGCCAAAGCCGGGAGTTCAGGTTTAGAGATGGATAGATATAACAACGAGGAAGGATTACGCGCGGCACGAGCATTGGCGGACAAAAATGAGCTTTCTTTGGCCCGCTTGGAAAATGAAGCCCGTAACGCGATAGCGCAGGATAAGTTGAACGTCCTTCGTTCCCGAGGGAAAACGACGATCTATCCGGTCAGCGGTCAGGTGTACAAATGACGACATGGCGGCTGCGCCTGGGTATTCTACTGGCAATAGGATCAGTATTCGTCTACGTGCGATGGATTGAGCCGAACTGGCTCGATGTGACAAAGCACCGACTTAATGCCAAGGTGGACCGACCGCTCAAGATACTGCAGCTATCCGATGTTCATACGAGTGGCTTTGGATACAGGGAATCAAAAGCCATAAGCATCATTCAAAGAGAGGCTCCGGATGCCATCGTCATAACCGGCGATATGGCACCCGACGAGGGCGGATGGATCGGTGTCAGCGAATTTCTCAAACACCTGCGGGCACCGCTGGGCGTGTTCCTGATCCGTGGCAACTGGGAGCACTGGAACGCCAGTCCTGATGAGCAGCAGATCTATCGGGACGCGGGGGTTGTTTTCCTCAATAATGATTCTCATCAGATCTCAAAAAACGCGTGGCTTGTCGGTGTTGATGACCCGTTTGTCGGCAGCCCTGATCTTCGGCTGGCGTTAGCCAAGGTTCCCGAAGATGCGTTCAAGATCGCCCTGGTTCATTCCCCTGCCTATTTTGATTCTATCCGCAATCGTGTTGATCTCGTTCTCGCAGGACACACTCATGGTGGGCAGATGCGATTGCCTTTTTTGCGCCCTTTTTTTCTGCCAGACGGATCCGGGGAATACATTGCCGGGTGGTATCCTGGAGGCAAAAGTCGAATGTACGTAAGCCGGGGGATCGGCAATTCGATATTGGAGTTGAGATTCGGCTGTCGTCCCGAAATTGCCGTGTTTACGTTGCAACCGATTCCGGTTCGATGAACGATTATTTGGTGGTCCCTGGTGACGCTGTATCGGGCTTTCTTTATCGAAAATCCGTGGTACTGCCAATGACATAAATTTGCCGGTATTATAAAAGCAAATGCAGATAGGAGAACAGATGAAGCTTACCCATATTCTAAAGAGGGAAATCCAAGCACCCATTGCCAAAACCATATTGGAAGGCTTTATGGTGCAATTTGGGAAAACCGAGGCAATCAAGGCTTTAAACAACATTATTGAAGAAGATGCCAAAAAATCTGGAAAAGAAATGGCCCATTTATTTGGCGGTAATTCCATGAAGGATTTAGCAAAAATTGTTCGAGAAGTCTGGGCGGAAGACAATGCCATGGTGATGGATTTTCTTGAAGAATCTGATGATAAGCTCAGCTTTAATGTTACGAAATGTCGTTATGCAGAAGTCTATGAGAAAAATAAAATCAGGGAACTTGGAGTTTGCCTGTCATGCAATCGGGATAAACCGTTCACTAAGGCATTTAATTTTGAAATTGATCTGATTCGTACAAAAACAATAATGGAGGGGGAGAAAATTTGTGATTTTCGATTTGTAAAACACAAATCACCTTGATTCAGCCAGGATAAAACACTTCCACATCCTGAAACACGATAGACGTTTTAGCGGCAGGCAATGCATCGAATCCTTGTGGGCCTTCTTGCCGTGGACGAATGGCTTGCCAAGCATGAACGCTGGAAGCGCGAACGCGAAGAGACGCACCGCCAAATCATCGGACGGGCCCAACAGACTGAAACCTTTTACAAAATCGCCACGCCCGCGCAAAAGCGCAAGCTGGCCGAAACGGATACAGAAGAAAAATGGTGGTCCCTGGTGACGCTGTATCGGACTTTCTTCATTGAGAATCCGTGGTACGACGGGCGCGAGCTGAAATATTTTGGGGGAGTTACGCAACCCTAACATCTAAATCGAGATCAAGCCGTTCGGCCAGGTCCATGAGCTTGTCGACCGTAAAAAGATCAATGCGATATTTGACGATTTCATTGATTCGCGAAGGATCAACCATGAGCCGCGCTGCAAGCTTTGCCTGAGTCATTTTATGCTCCGAAAGGTAGATCACAAATTTTTCGCACAGCCTGAACTTCAGGCGGTCTGCTTTGGATGCGTTTTTGGGCAAAAGTCTGGAAGGTTCCACTTTTTCGAGCCGACGGCGGATTGTTTTTAATTCTTTTTCACTGGGAAAGCCCATACTTAACTCCTTTTTCTTTTATCGCGATACGCGTTAACAACGCCGATGTAGATAGCCTGGTCTTCGAGCAACCAGATCAGTCGATACTGCTTGCCTTCGTGTTCAATCAATGTTGCAAAATATGCGTAGCGTCCAAGGCGGGCATCGGGCAACTCACGTCTCCCGTTCAAATGACCAACCAGGCTTAGAATCAAGGCGTCATTGATGACTGAACGGTGTTTTATTTCGTAATGTGGGTCGATCACAACCTGAAGAATGGTTCTACCGTTTACGAGGATAGGATCAATTTTGTAAATGCGGCGTTGGTCAGCCATAAACTGACCCTAGCACAGCTTGCGAAATTCCGCAAGAATGGAGGAGCCTGGTGACGCTGTATCGGACTTTTTTATATGAAAAACATGATCATTCTTGCAAGGCAGGTTTTTCAGCCGCCATGGATGTGCCTTGTTCTTGGTGTGATTTGATTTGTCGGATTTTTTCTTCGCCATTTTCATACTTCCTTGTTTTCGGCCAGATTTCTGAATTTTTTCGCTAACGCATATTTCCTGCTTTTATTCGCTGGATCGGCAACCGTTAAAAAACCACACTCCACCCATTTGCTGCAAATCAGTGAAGCAGTTCTGGGCTGAACGCCAAGAAAGACTCCCACCTGAGGAGCGGTGATCAATAGGCGGTCCTGAAAAAGTTCCAGGACTCGTCTTTGTCTTGTATCAAGCAAGCGGAGTTCTTTTGATTTGTCCTTTGAACTAACGGCGGCAGATCGAGCGGCCTGACGACGGACGTTTTCGAATGAGTGCGCCATTCCGGCGCAGAAATATTCAAGCCACCCGGAGATATCGGCTTCGGCGCGGCCCATGTAGTAGTTATGCGAAGGTCCAATCGCAATGGCATGGTAATACGCGGGCAGATCGTTGGCGTAGTACTCCTCAAGGGAGTATAGGCCTTTGAGTCCGTAGCCGCCCAAATGAAGCATGAGCGTCGCCAACAGGCGGGAAGTCCTTCCGTTTCCATCATAATAGGGGTGAATCGTGGCGAATTGATAGTGAGCGATGGCGGCTCGGAGCGGACAAGGCAGTTCTTTCTTCCCGCTATCATCAAGCCACTTTACAAACTCTCTCATCAACTTGGGGACATCCTTGGCCTCGGGGGGCATATAGACAATACCGCCAGAACGGCTATCTTTTATGACATTTTGTCCGTCACGGTAAGGCGTTGGCTTGTTTTTGATCTTGCCGCCATTCATCACGATGGCGTGAATCGTTTGGATGTCTTTTTCTGAAGGGACACTGAGATTGCGAGAGGCGAGTTTTTCGACTTCATCCAGTGCTCGGTAATAGCCGAGCACTTCCTTCTCGTCCCGCTGCCGTGCCGGAAAGCTATTTGTCTTTTCGATGACCTGTTTGGCCTCTTGCAAAGTGAGCCGGTTGCCTTCGATCATGGTTGAATAATGAGTGGATTGCAGACGGGCTGTCGCTCGCAGACTAGCTAGCAATTTTGGTGTGATTGGCAACTCTGCAATGGCCTGTTTGGCCGCCTCAATCTTCATCAGCCGATTGGCAAGAGCGTTGGAAATGGTGAAAACGGGCCTAAACATGACGTCGTGCAACCTATGCCGATATTATGCCGATAAGTTACCGATAAAGCAATTTGAAAAAATGGTTCGATCCGGCCAAGTGGTACAACAAACCGCCTTCAGAAGAACCATTAATAGATTATTTGGTGATCCCTCCACATGTGACTTGCCCTAGCGTAGATAAAACTGCTTCAAGTTATTGGGATGCCTTATCAAGACAAGAAAAAGAAAAATTAAAAACAGGCCATCTCAACTATGACTGGAGCAACCGAACAGTTGCGGTTCGCGAAGCATTTGCCTATTTTTTTGAAGATAAACCGTTGAAGGTTTTGGATTATATCGGAAATTGCCAGATGTAAAATGCCCTGATTTCCAGGGAAAATCCCTAATATTTTGACGCACACCTGAACCAAAAGGTGGCGACCACCTTATGGTGGTCCCAGCAAGAATCGAACTTGCAACAAAGCTTTAGGAAAGCTCCGTTATATCCATTTAACTATGGGACCAGCCTTCGCGGATGAATGAACGTGAAAAGATATATCCGATCACACCGGCCAGTTCAAGAGGGCGCAGGAAGAACCTTGGCCGGATCGACCGGGCTGATGCCCTGTCGAATTTCAAAATGCAGATGCGGTCCGCGCGATTTTCCGGTTTTTCCGGCCAGCGCGATGCGCTGCCCCTTGCGCACGCGCTGCCCCTTGTGGACAAAAAGCCTCGAGTTGTGGGCATAGACGCTCGCAAGACCGCTCTCGTGGCGTATGACAACAAGGTTGCCGTAACCGCGGATCTTGCGGCCCGAATAAAGCACCTTCCCGGACTGCGCCGCAAACACCGGCGTCCCAACCCCCGCCCTGAGATCAAGCCCCTCATGGAACTCATGCCCGCGCGGGCCGTAGTTTGAAGTGACCTTGACGTCGTGAAGCGGCCAGCGCCAGCCCTTGGTCAACCGGCGGACACTGCCAAAAACCATCTCGTCGGTTGCGACATCATAATATCCGTCATCGTCATCATCCGCGCGCCACTCGGGCCGCCGGAGTTTTCCGTCTTTTCCATGCGGAGAATCAAGCGTGGCCCAAAGATCAAAAAGACCCATGCGCTTGTTCGGCACGGCCCGCACCGAAGAGCAGCCCGCGCCAAACGCCAGCAGCACAACCGCAATGACACAAACCCTGGCTGCAACACTCATGGTTTGATCCTCTCGCCCACGGCGTGCGCAAGACCACCCATGGTGGCCATGAAATCCACATCGGTCGAATCTATCTTCATCGGCGTGAGCGCGGCATATCCCTTGTCAACCGCCATGCAGTCGGTCTCGCATTTGCGGCAATAGCCCTTGTAGAATCCGCCGATCCAGAAATAATTGCGCCCCCTGTGATCCTTGCGCTTCAAAATCCTGTTGTCATAGAATCTGAACCCCTGCCCGGCCAGCCGCACTCCCTTGACTTTTGAAAGCACGACATCCGGAACGTTAAGGTTCAGGAACGTATATTCAGGAAGCCGCGTACCGCGCAGCTCTTTTATAAGTCTTGCCGCAATTCTTGCCGCAGTTGAATAATGCAGCTCGCGCTCCGCGGGCAGCTTGTCAAAATCAATCCCGAGGCTTACCGCAAGCGCCGGAATACCCATCATGCAGCCTTCGCGCGCCGCCGCCACCGTGCCGGAATAATAAACGTCCTGCCCCAGATTGGCGCCGCGGTTTATGCCCGAAACCACAAAATCCGGCCGCCGCCCCTTCAAAACCTGCCGCACGCCAAGATAAATGCAGTCGGCCGGAGATCCGCTCACCGCATATTCGCGCCGGCCCATTTCAACAATCCTGAGCGGCTTGTGTATCGTGAGCGAATGCCCCGTCGTGCTGCGCTCCTGAAGCGGCGCCACGACCCAGACGTCACCGGTCTTCTCCAGCTCTTTTTTCAGCTCCGAGAGCCCGCGGGCGTGAATACCGTCATCGTTTGAAAGCAGAATCCTCATACTGATATTTTCAACCAGCCGGGCGATTACCGCAACAGTGGATCACGTTTTGCGGCCTTGAGTTCCAGACTCTTGTTGCGACGTTCGCCCTCGGGGGTGTTGACACTGGTATAAACACACCGCCGGCCGGCACGTTCAAGCCGCGCCGCCGCATAAGTCAGCACCGAATGCGCCAAAAAAATAGCGCCGAGGCTCGAAAGCGGCCCGGCCCTGGAATCCCCGGTTATTTGCACTGCGGCATCGCCGACGCAGCCGCCAAGATCAAGCACGGCATCGCAGACTTGAAAAAGTTTTTTTCCGGACGGATGACGGGATTTGACGGCCCTTGAATGCCTGAGACTCGTGAATGCAACCGTATACAGCCCCCGGCGCGAGGCTTCGAGCGCGAATTCCACCACCGCGCCGTTGATGCCCGATTGCGAAACAATCCAGATCATCTCGCCGCGCCTCGGACCTGCGCGATCAAGGAGTGAGTTGGCGGCGCCGGGCGTGCGCTCCAGCGTTCTTACGACCGGCGGACCCGCCGTCGGCAGCAGATAATCCGCCACCACCGGCACGACAAACGAGCAACCGCCCGCGCGGTGATAAAGCTCCATCGACAAGATGGCCGAATGCCCGCTGCCGAACACGAAAAGCAACCGGCCGGCCTTTACGTCCCTCACCACCCGGTCCGCGATTTTTCGCGCCGCAAGCCGGTTTTTTTCCAACACTTCTTCAAGATGTGCGATCGAAACCCTGCCGAATGTCCTCTCGTCGATTTTCATTTTTTTATCACCTGGCTGGACGCCCCGGCGACTCCGCCGTAACTGTTGCCCGTCAGATTCATGGTGAAATTGGGGTTGACGAGATGGCAATAGCTCTCGCGATTGCCCGGAAGGATGCAGGGGTAATATTTATAGCTGATATCGAACTTCCAGCATCTGGCCGGGCTCTGAAAAACAACCGCCGCGCCGATATCACCGCGTTTCTTCCGTATCAGCTGATAGGAGCCGTAGGCCGACGGCATGATATAATCGGAAATGGAAAAGGTGATTGATGCATTCAGGTCAGAGGTCTCCCCGCTGATCAGCGTATTATACACATGAGACACCGAAAAACTCCGGTCAAAGGCGAAAAGCCCCTGATTGGTTGTTCTTTCAAGTATCATTGTCAGGGAGTTTGATATCGTATGCCGCCGGTGCTGGTCGTTTGCGGGAACATAGGGCGTGTAGGAATAATCACTGTTGAAATTCCACTGGTCAAAGCCAACGCCGAGCCTGGCGTAAAGTTTCGAAAACGGCTGGCGCCTGGTGCCGGGACGGAGTTCCCGTAAATTGAACGTCTGCCAGGCCCTCAGGTCCACGGACCGCTGGTAGTCCGGCATGAGCACGTTTGAGTTTCCGCGTCTTCTGATCAGTTGCGTGACAAAGCCATACGACAGCGAATGCCCGAGCGGCATGTAATACACCGTGGTGGACTTGATGGGATCATCCAGGGGAACCAGATCGTAACTGTCAAAATTATATCCGCCGCTCTCCACGCCCATGTCATTCGCGTACTTTATCTGGTCAAGAAAAGGATGCTTGGGCTGGTCAAAAAACGGAATCAGGTTGTACGTAACCGTTGGCCTGAACAAATGCTTGAGCATTGGAACATCCTTGCTCCTCGTCCCATAAACCCGTTCAAGCTGGAACGAAAGATCCGTCTTGAAAAGCATGTACCCGCGCGCAAGGCTGTTTATGTTGTCCGGAAACCGGTAAAAGAATGCCCTGTATTCCGCCGATGGAACCACGCTGAGTACATCAAACGGCCGGAGGGTGGTGTACAGCGAGGGAACAACCGAGGCGCGCAGAGCCTTGCGGATCGGGTCCCTTCCCCTGCGGAACGGCGCACTGTTGTCGCCGACCGGGAATATCGGATCGCGGTCGAATGTCGGCCCCTGCCTGGTGAAATTTGTCGCACCAAGCGTCAGCCCCGCGCCAAGCAACGAGCCGAAAAGCGGCTTGTCGGTGGTGGTAACAGCCGCCGTGGGAAGTATCTGCACAATATCGGGATCGTAACGGGCCGGGGTGTTGTAAACATTGACCGGTATCAGGTTCCTGAAATATCTTCCGGCCACATACGCGCTGACATGAGGCGAATTGCGGGACAATATCAAGTCGTTTTTCAATACGCCCTCGCCACCATCCTTGAGATCATCCGGAAAGCTGGTCGGATAGAAACTGTCGGAAACCGCGTTGATTTTCAGTTTCTGTTCGATACCAAGCGGAAAATCGTGCTGCTGGTAAAGCGAAAAGGCCCATCGTTTGCGATGATCCACCCCCTCCATGCCCTTGTAAGTCGGAAAGCTCTGGTGGAATGTCGCATCGTTAAGAAAAAAGAAATTGGCAGTCGCGGCGCCCCTTCCCTCCAGCTGGTATCTGCCTTCCCACTCAAATCTTGTGCCGCGTCCTCCAAAGTGCCCGAGCGCCATGGTCATATCCGTGCTGCGCCCGGTGGCCCAGAAAAACGGCTGCAGATAGTTGAAACCGTATGAATTGAACTCAAACTTGGGGAATAAAAAACCCGTCTGCCTTTTGGTCTTTATGGGGATTATCAGATAAGGAAACCAGAACAGCGGGGCATCCTTCACCTTGGTGGTTACGCCCTTCATGTGGGCATAGCCGTCGATCTCAAGGTCCACGTCCGTCGCGCCCAGCTTCCAGCTTCCCGGACAATCGTAACAGGTTGTATATGATCCCCGGTGCGTCTGATAACGCGACGAACTCAGCTTGTTGATCCTCTCGCCGGTAAGCGTGAAGCTCTCATTCGTAACCCGCCCGTTGACTATGACACCAGTCTTGTTGTCGACATTGAAATGCATCTCCTCGCCCTGGATCACCGAATCGGACGAAAAATACAGGCAATTGCCCTTTGCATGCATCATGCGGCTGTTCAGATCCAGCGATATATAATCAGCCGTAAGCGAATCCCCCGACTGGTGCACGCTGGCATGCCCGAAAAGCTGCACAACATTAGCCTTGCGATCCCATATCGTCTTGTCGCCGGACCAGTGCATTGGCGAATTCACCACGATGGCATGGACTTCCGCCCCTGCCGCAAGCACCGCCGCAAACAATACAATGCAGAAGACCTTACCGCGTCTGCCTAACTGCCATCCGGAAAGTTGCAAACGCGCCTTCCTAGCCTCCACATCCATGCACCCAGTTCACGCGCAAGATCCTTGCGATGCACGATCCTGTCGGCAAACCCGTGTTTCATTATGAATTCGCTCCGCTGGAACCCAGGCGGCAGCTTCTGCCTTATGGTCTGTTCAATGACCCGAGGCCCCGCAAACCCGACGAGCGCGCCCGGCTCCGCAAGGATCACATCCCCGAGCATGGCAAATGATGCCGCCACCCCTCCCGTGGTCGGATCGGCAAGAACTGATATGAAGGGAATCGATTTCGCCCTCATCTCACTCACAAGCGCGCTGGTCTTAGCCATCTGCATCAGCGAAAGAATACCCTCCTGCATCCTGGCCCCGCCGCTTGCTGAAACCGTCACCGCCGGCAGGCGTTCTTTGATCGCCCGCTCGAACATGAGCGAAATCTTCTCCCCGACCACCACCCCCATGCTGCCGCCCATGAACTTGAATTCAAAAACACAAAGATGGTAAGGAAGCCCGCCAAGCCTTGCCTTCCCGACAACGCAGGCGTCATTCATTCCGGTCGCCTTTGCCGTGCTGTGGAGCCGCTGCTTGTACGGCTTGGTATCATCAAATTCGAGAGGATCGATCGAAACAAGATTTTCGGCATATTCTTCAAACGCAGTTTCATCATCGGTCAGCATGGCAATGCGGTCGGCAGCCCCCATCTTGAAATGAATGCCGCACTCGGGACATGTATACAGGTTCTGCTTCAACACCTTTGATTGAAGCACTCCCTGGCATCCGGGACACTTGGTCCAAAGGCCTTCGGGCACCCTTGAAGCCTTCTCCTGCGGGCCCACCTTTATCTTTGGCGTCTTCAGATCATCAAACCATGCCATTATCTGTACCTGATGGCATGAAATGTAACAGGCTATCGGAGTGGAATCAATCAGTGATGTCTGATTGAATAAATTCGCCGGCGGTAAAAGCAATCGTGAAAGCATCAACCACCACGGGGTCAAACTGCGTACCGGCGTTGCCGGTGATCTCCTCGTAGGCCTTGCTTGCGGGGTGCCCCTTGCGGTACGGACGGTTGCTGACCATGGCATCAAAGGCATCCGCCACGGCAATGATCCGCGCGACCAGCGGAATTTCAACTCCCGCCAGCCCGGATGGATATCCGCCGCCATCCCACCTTTCGTGATGATAGCGCATGCCCGCCACGACATCCCGCAGCCCCTCGACCCGGCTCATGATGTCATAACCAAGTTCCGGATGTTTCTGCATGATGGACCGTTCGTCCCCGTCGAGCGGATTCTGTTTTTTCAATATCCGGTCCTCAATGCCGATTTTTCCTATGTCGTGCATCAATGCGGCAAGACGGATGCGCTCCATTTCCTCGGTCGAGAGATTCATGTGCCTTGCGATACACATCGAATAATACACCACGCGCTGGGTATGGCCGCCGGTATAGCGGTCCTTTTTTTCAACCGCCTCCGAAAGCGCCTCGACTGTTCCATAAAAACTCTGTTTGAGATCCGTGTAGAGACGCGAATTCTCGATGGCAATCGCCACCTGGTGGCCAAGGGATTCAAGCAGCCTGAGATCACTTTCGAAAAAATCCGCCCAGTCGTGCATGGACTGCCTGCGTGGAACCGAAGGCAGCTTGTTGAGGGCCTGCAGCACGCCGATCACGCTGTCGCGGGCCTTGAGCGGCGCGCACAACATGGTATACGTCCTGAACGAAGACTGCGTCGATGCCTTTTTGAAATGCCTCGGATCATTCTGAACGTCGTTGATGATAAGGCTCTCGCCGCTCATGGCGACGTATCCGGCGATCGAGCGGTCATTGATCGGAAGCCTTACGGTATTCTTGAGCTGCCGGCCGGCATCACCAAGCGCGGTTTCCCAGTAAAGTTCGCCGGTCTTGCGATCAACAAGATAGAGCGACGCGGTTTCGCAGCCGATCAGCGCGCAGGTGGCCTCCAGGGCCTTCTCCCGCACAAGTTCCGGATCAAGCGTGGAGTTGATCAGGGCGGAAAACTGCGTAAGACACTCGAGCTGCCTTACCTTTTCCTCCATCACGCGAAGCACGGACGCGATTTGGCCCTCGAGTTCGCGCACGCGTCCGAGCGCATTTTTCAGGGCATTTTTTTTTGATTCATTTTCATCGGATATGCGGTGTATTTTGGGATTTTTTTTCACCGACACAAAGGCTTCCTGCCCTTTCTTCTCCACGCGCATCCTGCGCATAAAACAGAATAAAACCGGGAAACAAAAACGCCCCGGCTAGCAATCTTCCTGACGCCACCGGGGCCTGTGAGAGTTTTAAATCCTTCTCCCTTGAATCCTTCCCTGGATTCGATCCACAACCACAATTCAAGTTTACGGCATGTGGGGCTGCGGTCAATCCCCTCCGGAAATTTTTTTTCCGGAAATCAAAAGTGCGGCGTCATAAACATCGCGTTTTGCGGCGCCAAAATGCTGGCACACTTTTTTTACCGAATCCGACGTGCTTACACCCGTTTCAAGAAGACAATGTAAAGTCTTAACCCAATCTGAACTTTTCCCGGCATCAGTCATGGATTTTTCCGTCGTTAAATTGACGGCAAAACACCATTCGCCGCGTTTTCCGTTGGTTGCAATTTCCTGTTCCACTTCCGCACAGACTGCGGCCGCGCCGCCTCTGAATATTTTTTCATGAAGTTTTGTAAGCTCCTTGGCAACTACCAGCATCGCGGAAGGAGCACATTCCGCCATGCAGCGCAAGGCCCCGGCAATGCGCTCGGGACTCTCAAACCAGACGTAAACCTTTATTTGTCCTGACGATATGGCACACTTGAGGACCTGCCTGCGGTCACTTTCCTTTCTGGGGAAAAAACCCATGAAAGCAAACGCGCCCGAAGGCATCCCGGAAACAGACAGAAGGGTTGTTACCGCCGACGGACCCGGAACCGGCACTATGAGCACACCTTCGTCTGATGCAGCCTTCACCAGAGCGGCTGCAGGATCGCTGATTCCCGGCGTACCCGCATCAGTGACAAGAGCCAGTGTGACACCAGCCTTGAGCATCTCCACGACCTCGCGGATACGTCCCGGTGCAGCATGTGCATCGAGTCGTTCCGTCTTTTTACGCAAACCAAGCGCCGCAAGAAGCGGGCGCGAGTGTCTTGTATCCTCGCAAAGCACCACTTCGGCATGTTCGAGCGCCTCGCGGGCCCTTTGCGACATGTCGGCGAGGTTGCCGATGGGCGTCGCGACGACATACAAGCCCGGCGGGAAATGGGGAAATTTTTGCCTCTTGGTCTCGTGCCTCACACGAAGGATAATAGATCATGATGGAGGGCAAATGAAGACCCAATACAAGAAAACCGGCGACACGATGGTAGTTTCAATGGCGGGCAGGCTGAGCTACGAGTCAACTGAACCACTGCGCGAGGATCTCGACAAGATCGCAAAAAACGTCAAAAAGGACGAAGCCCCGAAGAAAATAATTTTCAACATGGAAGAACTCGAATTCGTCGGATCAAGCGGGATTTCCTCGTTCATCCAGACGCTGAAGGATTTCGGCTCTGAAAATCCGGTGAAGCCGCGTTTTTGCAACGTGCGCAGCGAATTCCAGCGCGTGATGAAAGCTCTTGATGATTCGGGCCAGTTTGAATTCTACGAAGACGAAGAGAACGCGAAAAAAAGTTTTGACCAGTAGCCCGCGTCAACTTCCGGGACACCGGCGTTAGAACTCCAGCACCCTGAATGCCGTCTGCGCATAAATCACTTCTCCGCTGAAATTGTACGGATTCATTGATGCCACCGGCCCGTGCTGGTTGAACGGATTGCCCGGATCGTCACGGTGGCTGATGTGATAAACGCCCGCCGCGATTCCAAGATAAAGACCGATTGAAGTTCCCATCAAAACTGTTCTGAAACGGCTCGTAAAAGGATAGGCCACCGCACCCATCGCCGTCCCGCCGACGGCACCATATGCCGCGAGAATAATAACCGCCTTGACGTCCTTGTGAAGCGCATGTGCCTGCCCGGGTACGAGAGCGCCGGAAACAAAAAGCATCATCAATATTACTCCCGTAAAACCCTTGAAACTGCGCATGAAGGAATTAAACCATCTGGAGTTGTATTCTTCAAGCACACGCATCAAAAACTGCAATCATCCCCGCACCAGGCATCCCTGAGATGCGTCCAGACGCGTCCGTCCCACGCAAGCACGTCAAACCGGACTTCAAGGGCGTGTCCGCGATACGTCATCAAAAACCTCTGCGCCGCACGCCGCAGGCGCGACTGTTTGACCGGCCCGACACTCTCAACGCCATCCACCCAGCCGCCGGCCGTACGGGCGCGCACCTCGATAAACACAAGCTCCAGCGCAGCGTCTCCACGGACCTCTTCACAGATGAGATCTATTTCGCCGGTCTTACAGCGATAGTTGCGACGAAGTAGTTTGTAATTGCCGGAGGACAGCAAAAGCTCCAACGCGGCGTCTTCAATCCGCCTGCCCAGCTCCTGCCGTGTTTCCGGAAGCTCTTGCGATTCCATGCATCCGGGCACATGCAGAGACCGGACCAAAGCTCATCCTGTG
>MEQJ01000127.1:31216-45811 GCA_001770165.1 Bdellovibrionales bacterium RIFOXYD1_FULL_53_11
CGGGTACCGGATATCCCTTGTGAACAGCAAGACCGTACCCCGGATACCTGGCGTCCAGCTCCGCCATGAGCCGGTCCCTCCACACTTTTGCAAGTATGGATGCGCAAGCAATACTGAGGCACCTGAGATCACCCTTGACAACCGGAGTTGAAGGGCACCGCAGCATCGCAAGAGCGAATTTTCCGTCCACGAGCACATGCGATGGCGAAGCGGAAAGCCCTTCAATCGCACGCTGCATCGCGAGCTGCGAGGCATGATGGATGTTGATCCTGTCAATCTCGGCTGCCGTTGCATGTGCCACCGACCAGCACAAAACCCAGTCCTTTATCAGCGGTTCAAGACGTTCACGCTTTTCAGGACTAAGCGCCTTGCTGTCGGTTACGTCCCGGAGCCACGGCAGCGCGAACAAATCAACAACCGGAGGAAGCACAACGGCTCCGGCCGCCACCGGACCCGCAAGACACCCCCGTCCGGCCTCGTCCGTGCCGGCAACGACAACCGAGGGATGCCCCGAACGTTTTTCGAACTCGATGTCCGGCATCAGGACTTTTTAGCCGGAGCCGCCTGTGACGTGGAAGCATCCACATCGCGTTCAATGCGTGCGGCCTTGCCTTCAAGCGCGCGCAGATAATACAATTTCGACCGGCGGACCTTTCCTTCCTGGACGATTTCAACTTTTGCCACTTTTGGCGAGGATTCCAGGAATACCCGCTCGACACCAACTCCGTGCGAAATCTTGCGCACCGTAAACGACTTGCTGGCGCCGCGGTTGTTTTTTGAAATCACCACGCCCTCATAAATCTGTATGCGTTCTTTATCGCCTTCCTTGATCCTCACGTGGACTTTTACCGTATCACCGGAACTGAATTCCGCGACATCACCACGGCCGGCAAGAACCGACTTTTCCACAAGCGCCACTTTGGCCGCAAGCCCGGTCGGTGTTTTTTGCGTGCCTCTTGAGGCCTTTTTGCGTTTGATCGTCTTTTTCATGTGCCACTTCCTTATCGAAAAAAATAAACATCTTCCGGCTCTTGTTGTCACGCAGCCCGGGCACCACTAAAATGCCCCGGCAGCGCCGGTTCGGCGTCCGAGCAGCCGGTCGAGAATTATCGCGACAGCGGCGCGGACTGAGAGGGGATTGTAACCTCCCGCACCCTCCGGCCCGTCAACCGGCGCCAGAATCCGGTCAACCGCGGGATGGAAGGCGTCCGAAACCCCCCAGCCAGTGCCAAATACTATCACTGTCGGCCTTTTGCGGCCGGGGGTCATGAGTTCACGCCTGTAATCGGCACAACTCACGACGTTCGGAAGGGGCTTTGCGTCGGTGAGAACAACTTCGGGTTCTTCTCCACCACACTCGGCCCGGATGGCGGCTTTGACGCAATCAAACGTCTTCTCAAGCCGGACAAGTGAAACCGCCTCCACCCTGTCCGGATGATACTCACGGGCATGATCATCGCTCCAGTGACGGAGTATCCTGCCAACGAGATCGTGCTGCATCTCGATCGGAGTGACCAAAAAAACCTTTCTGACGCCGAATGTCCGTGCCGAACGCCCGATGTCATGAATGTCCATGTTGGTCACGGCTGTTGTCACAACGTCGCCATTGCGATTCCTGATCGGAAAATGGAGAAGCGCGACATAAACCGGTGCAGTCACAAGGAAAATGTGAATAACATTGTATTTAGGTCAGATCAAGGCTTTGTTTTGAGCATTTTCACAATGGGTCTGAACGGCCCTGACGAGTATCTGTTGCCGGAACTCGCCAGGAACAACTCAAGATCCCAGCCCGAACTCCTGAGGCTGCAAAAATCAAGATATTCATGGGCTATGAGAAAAAGCGCGGAAAGCGGATGAAACATATTTGCATTTATCGAATCCGGAAATCCATCCCCGAACGGGGATTCGTGGTGCTGGACAACGATCATCTCCACATCAGGCGGTATCTGTTCGAACTTCCGGAGGAGTGCGGCCGCTTCAACGGGATGCCGGAGGTAAGCCTCGATTTCCTGGGCCGACAGCCTGCCATCCGTGGTAAGCGCCGCAAAATCATCATTAAGCGTCACCAGCTTGTCGTTCTTCAGCGTAAGATCGTGAACAAAGCTGGCAAGTGAGAGCTTGTATTTTGTAAATTCCGAGGTCCAGCCTATCAGCGATGCAAGATATCCCGTGATATACGCAAGCACGGTGCTGTGTGAGCTTAGGAAGGAGCCGGGATTGGCCTTGAAAAAATCAAACAGCTCTTTCAGCGAATCACACTGGTTTATCGTCTCCACGGTGCGAACCACCGAGGTCTTGACCGCATTCTCGACCTCACGGGAAAACCCCTTGGTCGCAAGCAGCCTTCTTATGGATTGATGGGTTTTCTCCGACACCTCCAGCAATGATCCGAAGGAAGTCCTGTTTTTGATGAAACCGCCCGCATTTCTTGCAAGCTCGGCGAGATTGCGCTGCAAATCCGGCTCAAGCCTGCTGCAGCTCAGGATGGTATTCGGATCATCAATGAAGTCGGACGCGGTCCTGTTTCCAAGCTCTGACATGATCTTCTGAAGAAACATCTCGCTGTCGCACCCGAGCAGATGCAGCTCAAACACCCCCTTGGTCGTATATTTCTCATAATCCTCCAGAGTGAACGCATCTCCGGAATTGAATATTTTGACATATCTCCCGGGGGAGATTTTTATATAAATATCAGACGGAGCGGATGCGAAATGCAGCAGCACTTTCGTGCTGACCGGAAAAAACTCCTCGGGAGTTCCGTTTTCTTCGGCCCTGTCAAAGCACTCCTGGAGCAGGAGAAGCAGCTTGTCTTTCTTTTCGCCGAAAGGTTTCTGCATGTATCCGGTGAACTCATATTCCGAAAACTCGGGGCACTCCGCAAGCGCCCGCGAAGTACAAAGAATAACCGGAACGCCTGATCCCATTTTCCTGATTCCGGCCAGCAGCTCGCCTCCGCTGCCGGCAGGCATTTCGTAGTCTGAAATCACGCATTTGATCGAATCATCATTCTTAAGGCATGCAAGAGCATCGCTGCCACTCGAAGCTTCGACGATATTCACATGTGAATAATGTTTTTTGACGACAAGCTTGATTAAAAGACGCATTTCATCGCTATCGTCCACGATGAGCATCTTGGGACCTGGGGACATGGAAAAATTTTATCAGCTTTGAAAGTATCGAAAAACTATTTACCCTGTTTATCCTCCAGAAAGGCTTTATAAAGCCCCGGGCGCTTGACGCGTGTGCGCTCAATGGACTGATTCCGCCGCCAGCACTCAATGGCGCGATGATCCCCGCCGAGCAGCACCTCCGGCACGCCAAGCCCCATGAATTCGCGCGGCCTGGTATATTGCGGATATTTAAGAAGCCCGTTTTCGAGAGATTCGTGCGCGAGCGAACGCTTATTTCCGACCACTCCCGGCACAAGCCGCGCAACCGCATCTGCAACAACCATTGCCGGAATTTCACCGCCGGTCAGAATATAATCACCGATCGAAAGCTCCTCATCCACGCAAAGTCCGATGAACCGCTCGTCCACTCCCTCGTAGTGCCCGCACACAAACACGATCTTCCGGTATTTCAAAAGCCGTTTGGCGGATTGCTGGTCAAACAGTTCCCCTTGGGGGGACAACAAAACCGTCCTCGTAGTCCTGCTCTTCCGGGGGATAACGCTTTTCCAAGCCTTATGAAGCACATCCGCCTTCAGAAGCATGCCCTCGCCCCCTCCGTACGGGGTGTCGTCAACCTTTCTGTGCTTGTCAGTCGAAAAATCCCGGATCTGCGTCAGGCCATAGGACACAAGACCGCGCTCAGATGCTTTACCCAGAAGACTTGCACCAAGAACGGACGAAAACATTTCCGGAAACAGCGTCAGGAATTCAAAATGAGTTTTACTTCGTCTTGCAGCCATCAACCCACACATACATCAATAATTGACGCGGCGGGCATCAAAAAGTAACCGGGTACGTTTTATTCCACGATTTCGAGCACTGTGCGCTTGCGGAGTTTTGTTGATGCGCCATTTAGCACGGTCCGCAAGGCCCGGGCTGTTCGCCCCTGTTTGCCGATAATCTTGCCAAGATCCTCTTTGGCAACCTTGAGTTCAATGACGGTCGTATTCTCACCGGCAATTTCATTGATCTCGACCTTGTCAGGAAAATCCACAAGCATCCTGGCCATGAATTCGATCATCCTGGAAAGTTCACCAAGCTGTTTCTCGCTCATCTGTTCGCTCCTGCGTTATGCCGCACAACTTCCACAAATGTCAGTGCGCGCGAAAAACGTACACAATACTACAATATTATTTTGCTTGTTTTTTAAGGAGTTGTCCAACCGTTTCTGAAAGAAGCGCGCCCTTTTTCTGCCATGCCGCAAGGGCAGTCATATTGATCTTGACCTTGTCCTTGTGTTCTTTTGCTTTTGGAAAATACTGTCCGAGTTTTTCAAGGTACTCGCCATCGCGCCGGTTGGCCTTGTCAACGGCAACAATAATGTAATGGGGCTGCTTCTTGGCTCCCCGTCTTGATAAACGAATCATTACTGGCATACAAATCCTTTGATCCTTTCAATAATTAAAATTTCAATGTTATTTAACAAGGTTAATGTATGGCGTCAACCCTGAAAAACAGCCTGTATAGCAGCGCCAAAGCGGATGCGATCCTCTTCCATGGAGTTCCAGGAGGGCTTCATGAGCCGCCCGCACGCCCCCGCTGGCACCTCATGAGCGGCATCTTCTATTCCGGTTATCATCAACACCGGAATCCCCAGGGTATTCATTTCCGTCAAAAAATCGACGCTTGACTCGCCCGGCAGGATCTCATCAAGCACTACAAGATCCGGTCTTTCGCGGAAAACAAGCTGCCTTGCCTCCATGGCGCTTGCGGCCAGCCCCGAAACAACAAGACCGCCCGCCCTGGAAATGACCTGTCCCAGCAGCTCGCGCATCTGCGCAACGTCTTCCACCACCAGCACCTTCTTGACTATCACGAGCGGGCACATTTGAAGTATTTGACACTCAAATCAATATCAAGGCAAGCCGATAAGACTATTACCATGGAAACAACAGAAAAACCGCACCCGCACTTCATGTGGAAAGACCTGTTCCGTCCCGGTAAAAACGAAAAAACAGACATGCTTGATGTCCTGAAAGACAACATCCTGTTTGCAACGCTCACCCGGCGGGAGCTCAAATACCTCTCGTCCCTGCTGTACGAGCGCGTCTATCAGCAGGACGAACCTGTTTTCAAGCAAAACGACCGCGGCATCGGAATGTATCTCATCGCAAAAGGCCGCATTGCCATTAATACGCACAACCCGCAAGGCGACGTCCATGTCACCACGCTTGCAGAAGGCAATTTTTTCGGGGAGCTCGCCCTTATAGATCCGGAAAACATCCGGACCGCAACCGCCATTGCCATGGATCGCACGGCGCTCATAGGCTTTTTCAAACCCGATCTCATGGAAATAATCGAACGCAAGCCCGATATGGGAGCGAAAATCCTGTTTCAGCTCGCGCTGGTGCTGGGGCGCCGACTGCTCGAAACCACCGAAAAAATCACCTTCCTGACGCGCACGAAAGGCATGGTCCTTCCACATGACGAGATTGTCTGACGCCAATCTGAGGCGCGACCTCATCAAGCTCTTCTGCGTAATCGCCTCGATATCGGGAATCGGAGCGCTTTTTTTCTACACACCGGCACTGTCAACTCCGACATTCCTCTCCATCCTTTTTGCAATGCTGTTTTCACCGCTTGTCACCGGCCTTGAACGGCGCGGTTATCCCAGAACGCTTTCAATTATTATAATTTTCTTCACGATCGGCTCCGGCGCGGTCACGACCGGATTTTTTGCGTTGCAGTCGGGCGTAAAGGAGTGGGAATCCTTCCGTGAAGATGCGCCGAAGTATTTCAAGACAACCGTAACGAAACTCGGCCAGTACGAAGCCGCGCAGAAAAAGAAATACCCCTTCCTCCAATCGGTGCAGCCCACGCAAACGCTTCTTTCCTGGGGACAGGACACAGGCAAATGGTTTGTAAGCCACGGCGCCTCCATCATGGGCGATCTTCTGATGTGCCTGTTTCTGGTGCCCATCATAACCTTCGCGCTCCTGAGCGAGGGAGTGCTGATGCGGCGGAAATTTTTCCAGCTCATACCCAACAGGATGTTCGAGTCCGTCTATCTGATAACCATGGGCGCGGCTTCGGCGATATCAGATTATGTAAGGGCGAAAATATTCGAGGCCCTGATCGTCGGCCTGCTTGCAGGCGCGGGGTTTTATCTGATTGGCGCCCCCTACGCAATCGTACTCGGAATCGTCGTGGGGGTCACGAATATCATCCCGTATATCGGCCCGGTTATAGGCGCAGTGCCCGGTCTTGCCATCGCCGCCCTGAACGGAAGCCCCATTCACATCTTCTGGAACATGTTTTTCATATATCTGATCGTCAATATCATAGACATCGCGGTCATCTTCCCGTTTGTCGTGGCCAAACTCGTAAACCTGCATCCGCTCATTCTTATTGCGACGGTGGCGGTTGGCCAGCAGTACTACGGCCTGATCGGCATGTTGATCTCCGTACCCGTGGCTACCGCAATCAAGGTCACGCTTGAGGAGATGTACAGGATCATTTACGAAAAGCACGGCACGCGGACATCCTTCCAGGAAACCCCCTTGCCAAGAGTGCAGGATCACGGATAAGTTGCATCTTGTATGCAAAACACCCGCCCTTGCTATCTTGTCACCGGCGCTGCCGGTTTCATCGGCTCGCGATTCGTATCTTCGTGCAACAAGCGCGGAATCAGGGTGATCTCCGTCGACAAGCCCGAACACTTCAACGCCCGCACCGAACACCAGGGTGTCGATGCCGGCACCATAATCGACAGGGAGGAGCTTTTTACGGTGCTGAAACGGGACAAACCCTCCGTGGATGCAATTGTTCACATGGGCGCATGCTCGGACACCATGCAGCTTGACGAAGCGTTCCTCAGGCGCGTCAATATCGAATATTCACAAAACATATGGAATCATGCGCGCGACCATTCAATACCTCTGGTCTACGCAAGCAGCGCGGCCACCTACGGCGACGGCTCCCGGGGCTATAACGACGACGAGGATTTGACTCAAAAACTCCAGCCGCTCAATCCTTACGGTGAATCCAAGCGCCGCTTTGACCTGTGGGCGCTTTCGGAAGACCGCGCCGGACAAATGCCGCCCTCCTGGTGCGGGCTGAGGTTCTTCAACGTCTACGGCTTTGGCGAGCGCCACAAGGCCAGGATGGCAAGCGTGGTGTTGCATGCTTTTGACCAGATCCGAAAAACCGGCAGGTCCCGCCTCTTCAAAAGTCACCGCGAAGGCATCGCTCACGGGCATCAAAAGCGCGATTTCATCTTTGTTGATGACGCGGTTGAGGTAATGCACTTTGCGATTGAAAAACGCCTGAAGCGCGGCATTTACAATCTGGGCACGGGAGAAGCGCGTACATTTCTTGATCTCTCCCGCGCGGTGTTTGCCGCCATGGAAAAACCCGAAGACATCGAATTTTTTGACACCCCGGCGGAACTGCGGGACCGCTATCAGTATTTTACGGAAGCAGAAATGAAAAAGCTCCGCGGCATCGGTTATGCAAAACCGTTCACTTCTCTTGAAACAGGAGTGAAATCCTACGTTGACGAGCTGCTAAAAACGCCCCGCTGAGCAGGAAAAACCAGAGCACCACCGAGTGATTGAGCACGAACCATGGATGGTCGAACATGCCACCGGAGAGCACCGAGGCAATGCCGGCGACAAGCACTGATCCATAACCGCTTCGCTCCCGCCAGGCCCCGAAAAAAGCCATGGCCCAAAGAGCGAGATGGATCAATCCCCACAGCCAGCCGCGCGTCCTGAGCTGTTCCAGGAACATATTATGCGCATGGCTCGGAACATGAATCCCCGCCTCCAGGAATTCGTCCATGCTGATGCACGGCCTGCCGAGGGGGTTTGCGGCAATAACCTTGAGCGAGAACACCGCCATTTTGATCCTGAGATTTTTGTTGATATCCGCATTGGTCTGGGGCGTGAAATAAAACGGGGTGTTGAATTCAAAATAGTTTTCATATTTTTGCTGCCATTTTTTTTGCGCCACGAACCTACCGGCAAAACCCAGCACATTGCCCGGCTTCCTTTCGCCCGGCACGGGATTCATTTCCCTCAACAAAAAGAATTTCTTGCTGTAATTATCGGTATTTTCGATTCCGAAAAGGGATTTAAGCCTTGGTTTGTAAACAGCAGGTGGAACAACAATGAACATTGCGGCAACAACTGCAACCAGGCAGACCGCCCCTCCAATAATCATCCTGCGACGCCGGAGCACATACGCCTGATGCGCCACAAAAAAACAGATTGCCAGGATCGATGAAACGAGCGCACTGCGCTGTGTGGTGGCAAGAACAACGGCCGAAGAAAAAACGACAAGCGCCCCGGTTGCCGCGCCCCAGAGCACGCGCCTCTTCATTCCCGGCCATGCGGCCGCAACCGCTATCGCCGCAATCCACGGCATCCACGTCAGCAGTTTAGCCATCGACTGGCGGCCGAAAACCCCGGTCAATGCGCGCCCTTTGATATCGTCAAAATCGGCCATCACTGTCGAAGGATCAAAAACCGCCAGATACAGAAGATCAATCATCTGGGGATAAACAAACTCCAGCAGCACCGTGCCATATACCAGCAGAACCCAGGACGCGATTACAAATGACCTCCATGCCTGCCCAAGCGCGAACAGACTTGCAGCCGCCACAAACCCCAGCACGATCACGGACCATTCACGCAGAACCGGCGGCGGAAAGCCGCAACGCCAGGCTGCAATGACCGTAGCCAGCGAGCCGACGGCAAGCACGACGGATGCATATATCCAGAATTTGCGCGCAAACAACCCGCGCTTCGAAAAAAGGAAAAGAAGCAGAACGGGCAAGCCAAGCTTGAGCGGATTTAACGGCCCCGAATACCTTGCAAGCCACGAAAAAGAGCCAACAACCCCCTGGGACAGAGAGGTGCACGACGGCAATATCCCAAGCACCAGAATGACAACAGAAGCAAGTTCAAGAATTTTTTTGAACAACACAATCATTGCCATGACTCCGGCGCACATTCATCATCATGCCCCTTGCATTCGACCATCGTGACGGTGTCACACGCCAGGGTGTCGCGCGGCCCGGTTTTCCAGGGCTGCTCGTGCCTGCAACTCCGGGAATAGTCCTGCCTTGGATAAGCGGCGCCAAGGAACACCATCTCTTCCGGCGTCTTGGTCAACAGCCCTGCCGCCAATGCAAATGACAGCGCCAGCGCAAGCACCCCGCCATAAACGGCTTTTTTGAAAAAACCGCGCAACCGGAGGACAACTGATGCAAAATACCAGGCAATCACTCCAAACCCCGCCAGGAGCGCCGGCTCGATATGTCTTATCCACATGAAGGGATGCCAGAAAAAATACCAGGCGGAAAACACGGCCATGCATGCAAGCATGCCGGCCTTGAAAATCATTGAGCCGGCGAGCCGCCTGCCGACAGCAAGATATTCCTTGATGACAAGCCAGAGCAGAAGGAGCTGGGGCAGGACAACAAGCAGCAAAAGGCGGTACTTGCGGCCGGGGATGTACCCGGACCACTCAAGCCTTGCAAGACGTTCAAAAAAACCGGACACCTCCGGCACCCGGTCAAGACCGGCATTGCCGCGCTTGTGGATGAAAAAGAGCCTGTACGAAATCCAGAAACCAAGCCCCTTCCACCCAGTCATGATCCACACCATGACAAGCCAGGCGGCTTGGGGCAGCATGAACCAGAGCAGACAGCGGCCGACGCCGCGCAGTCCGCGCGCCGGATAAAGGGCAAACATCCCCACCAGGGCAAACGGGAGATAAATCATCTTCGTGTGCCAGACGCATATTCCAAGCAGGACCGATCCGGCGCGCGGATGTTTTTCAAGCAGCATGAACCCGATCGCCAGGATGATCCCGCCGCTCAGCTCGCCCAGCGAATACAGGGCGCTTTCGAATGAATAAGGCACCAGCCTGAAAAGCGCGAGCCAGGCAAGCGAGCCGAACGCCACCGCCATCCATTTGTCCCGTATCCCGAGCCGTCTTGCGGCCAACACCGCTGCAACCATAAAAAGGGCAAAACAATATAAAACCGAGGCCATCCGCGCCCAAAGCAAACTGCGCCCCAGTATCCAGCCAAAATACGACGCCCATGATGACGCTATGCCAACGCTTACGCCCGGGGCAAACCACCTGTTGTCAAGGCGCCAGAAGGAAAAGGTGTAATTGCCATGCGTAAAAAAATTGAAAGAACTTTGCGTGACCAGCATCTCGTCGACAAAATACGGCTGATGGAGCGCATGAAAGAAGAGGAGCTGGAACGAGAAAAAAAGACAGACAGCGGTTGAAAGCGCAAGCAGCGCTTTTCTACTCGCTCCCGACATAAATGACCTTCGAGCCTTCGAGCTCGAACTGGAACGGCAACTCCTTGAGTTTTGAAAGCGCCGACCTCAAGGCGTCCTGCTTGTGCTTTTCACAGTAGAACAGCAAAAAACCGCCACCGCCGGCGCCCAGCAGCTTGCCGCCAAGCGCGCCGCTTCTGAGCGCGTGCTCGTAGATCGCATCAATTTCCGGATCGGTTACCTTTGAAGCCAGCTCGCGCTTGATGATCCACCCCTTGTCAAGAAGCCGGCCGAAATCATTGAGTTCACCGGAATAAAGCACTTCCCTGCCCTGCTCCACAAGATCGACAATGGACCGCATGGCCTCAAATTTTCCGGCTGTTCCGGCGATATTCTCCTTCTGTTCGAGCAGGACCGAAGAAGTCGCGCGCGATTTGCCGGTGTAAAACATCAGGAGATTCTGTTGCAGCTTCTCGATGATCCCCCCGCCAAGATGCAGCCGGTCGACCGACACCTGTCCGTCCGTATGAAAATGGATGACATTGAGGCCGCCGAACGCCGCCGCATACTGGTCCTGGCGCCCGATCGGCTCCTTGAGCATGTCGATCTCGATTTCACAGGCTTCGCGGGCAAGCTGCTCGCAGGTGACGAATTTACCGCTGCGTGCATAATAATTATGCAAAAAGCCCACGGTGAACGCCGACGACGACCCGAGCCCCGTACCTGACGGAACATCGGCAATCGAACTTATTTCAAGCCCCCCCTGGAATCCAAATCTTTTGAGAACCGTGCGGACGATCGGATGCTTGATGTCGTCAATCGAACCAACCGTCTCGGTCTGCGAATATTTTACGCGCGTCTGGTTTTCTTCAAAAAAACGGTGTGAAGAAATATACATGTGCTTGTTTATGGTTATGCTAAGCACTGCGCCGGGGGATCGTCCGTAGTATTCCTTGAGATCCGATCCCCCGCCCAGAAAGCTGATCCGGAAGGGCGTCTTGGTTATAATCACTGATCAACCTGAAACGCGATCAGTCGGTCCAGTCAATGAAAAGAGAAAACCGGTATCCGTCTTTTGTAAACACCTGGAAGTCATAATACGGACAGTGGGACGGCTCTACATTCTCGCCTTTGAGGCCGCCGGTCCATTGTGATGAAACCACCATTTTAAGCAGCTTTTTCTTGTTCATCACCCAGAGCGTATCTACAAGCTCTTTCAAGCCGTCGTGGCTGCTCTCTTTGGCAAGCGAATACAGCGATTTCAGGTTTTTTCCTGTGCCGACAAGGACGGCATATTCACAGGATTCGCACTCGCGCTTGATCAGTTTTGCTTCTTTTGAAACATCAAATTTCTTTACGTTGTATTTGCTGACTGATGCCTCCAGCATTGCCTTCTTGGCGGCTTTTGCCAATTGCTCCAGATAAGCCTTGGTTTCACTTTTACTGCCCTGCGGTGCCGCATAGCCTGGCATGGCAACAGCTAGTGCTAAAACAGCAAAAAATACTTTGGATTTCATTTTACTTCCCCTTGAGCGCCCATGGTTGAGGGGTGATTCCCTGAAACAACCCGGACCGCTTCCGATGAGGCGCGTTATAGGCCTTATGATAATGGTTGTCAATGATGTGAACAATTCTTCATTCTCTCCGTTTTATCGGTCCCGTCTTCATTGTAACCGCGGGTCCGCCCTCGATCTTCACGGTGATCTCATCGCGCCCCGAAAGCTTCACGTACTGGAGATCAGAGGTGCCGCCCGGCCAGGTGGCCCGCAAGCCATGAATGCCCTTGTACATGTCGCCGCTGATTTCAGAAACGCCATAAAATCTTTCAAGCTGGAGCGTGATCGTGAAAAGCTTGAGATACCTGAATGAAGTCGTCGTGTCGCGGTCCAGCCTGAGATCGATCTCGGGCTTGTCCGAGGTCATGCGGCCAATGATGATCCTTTCAACCCGGTCCGGGGGCACGAGGGCGTACATCACCCCCTCTCCCATCAAATAAACCGAGTCGAGCCGCCTGAGATCGTCCCCGCTGAACGTCACGCTCGAATCGCGACCGAACATGAATTTTGCGATGTCACCAAGCAGCCGGACAACGCTCACCCGGTCCCGGGCGGACTGTCCGGCAAGCTGCTCAAGCTGCGCGTAGGTGCCCTCGAAATGCCTGTCGCTGATATTTCCAAAAACACCCTCCAGCCAGCCGGAGGCATGTGAAGTCGTGCAGGCGGCAAATACAAGAAAAGCCAAAAAAAATCTTGACATGCCGGAACACATAACGCGCAGGGCCGCAACAATCAAGACTTGGATACGTTTGTTGCAGGTGTTAATAATCATCCATCTATGACAAGCAACGAAAAATTGAAAATTTGGGTCCGTGAAACCGCCGAACTATGCCAGCCCGACAGCATTCATTGGTGCGATGGAAGCGCGGAAGAATACGACAAATTGTGCAATCTGATGCTCAAACAAGGCACCTTCCGGAAACTTAGCGAAAAACTCCGTCCCGGCAGTTTTCTGTGTCTTTCAAATCCGGATGATGTCGCGCGCGTGGAGGACCGGACCTTCATCTGCTCGCGCCTCAAGGAAGATGCGGGCCCGACCAACAACTGGGCCGACCCGGTTGAAATGAAAACCACGCTCACCCGGCTGTTCAAGGGCTCGATGCGCGGGCGCACGATGTACGTGATTCCGTTCAGCATGGGGCCGATCGGCTCGCCGATTTCCCACACCGGCGTTGAAATCACCGACTCGCTTTACGTCGTCTGCAACATGCGCATCATGACAAGAATGGGCAAGCGCGCGCTTGACGCCCTCGGCGCCACGGGCACCTTCGTACCATGCCTGCACTCGGTGGGAGCACCGCTTTCGCCCGGCCAGCGCGATGTGCCCTGGCCATGCAACCCGGCCAACAAATACATCGTTCATTTTCCGGAAGACCGCTCGATCTGGTCCTATGGCAGCGGTTACGGCGGCAATGCGCTGCTTGGAAAAAAATGTTTTGCCCTGCGCATCGCCTCGAAAATGGCGCGCGACAGCGGTTGGATGGCCGAGCACATGCTCATTGCCGGCGTTGAAGCGCCGGACGGCCGCAAAACCTACGTTGCCGCGGCTTTTCCGAGCGCCTGCGGAAAGACAAACCTTGCCATGCTGATCCCGCCAGCGGCGTTCAAGGGCTGGCGCGTCTGGACGGTCGGCGATGACATTGCCTGGATCAAGCCCGGTCCCGACGGAAAGCTCCGCGCAATCAATCCGGAATACGGTTTTTTCGGAGTGGCCCCAGGCACCTCCATGCAATCCAACCCCAATGCCATGCTCACGCTTTCGCAAAATACGATTTTCACGAACGTCGCGCTCACGGAACAAAACGACGTCTGGTGGGAAGGCATGACGGACACGCCGCCCGAGCGGCTCATTGACTGGCATGGAAAAGAATGGCGGCGCGGAAGCGTGACGCCGGCCGCAAACCCGAACGCCCGTTTCACCTCTCCCGCCGCCCAGTGTCCCTGCATCGATCCAATGTGGGAAAATCCGGAGGGCGTGCCCATAAGTGCTTTTTTGTTCGGCGGCCGGCGACCGGGCAACGTGCCTCTTGTATTCGAAGCCCGCGACTGGAACCACGGCGTCTATCTCGGCGCAACAATGGGCTCGGAAACCACGGCGGCCGCGTCCGGCGCGGTCGGCCGCGTCCGGCACGACCCGATGGCGATGCTCCCGTTCTGCGGCTATCATGTCGGTGATTATTTTTCGCACTGGCTTTCAATGAAAAACCGTTTTGACGGCGACGCCCGTTTCTACCACGTCAACTGGTTCCGCAAGGACGCTTCCGGACGCTTCCTCTGGCCGGGCTACGGCGAAAACATGCGCGTCCTCAAATGGATCATCGATCGCACGCGCGGCGTCGCCGGTGCGGCCGAATCCCCGCTCGGCTTCCTGCCCCGGCCGGAGGACATCGACCTCGGCGGCATTACGGGCTTCGGCCCGCCGGAGCAGCACGCCGCGCGGTTTGAAGAACTGCAGTCAATAAACCGCGCTGCATGGCGCGAGGAGTGCGTAGCACAAAAGAAATTTTTCGAATCCCTCGGCTCGCGCGTGCCGGACGAACTCGAAAAGCAGCGGATTACAACGCAAGCTTCTTGTACCTGATCCTGTGCGGTTCCACCGCTTCCGCGCCCAGGCGGCGTTTCTTGTCC
>MEQJ01000127.1:45817-53192 GCA_001770165.1 Bdellovibrionales bacterium RIFOXYD1_FULL_53_11
CCATCACGACGCGCGAATCGCCCTCGAACGCCATGATATGCGTGCAAACGCGGTCAAGGAACCACCTGTCGTGGCTGATCACCATCGCGCAGCCGGCAAAGTTCAAAAGCGCGTCCTCAAGCGCGCGGAGCGTGTTGACGTCAAGATCGTTGGTGGGTTCGTCAAGCAGTATGACGTTGCCGCCGGCCTTGAGGACCTTTGCAAGATGCACGCGGTTGCGCTCGCCGCCCGACAGTATACCCACCTTTTTCTGCTGGTCGTTGCCGCTGAAGTTGAAGCGCGCGCAGTACGCTCGCGACTGCACCTCGCGCGTGCCGAGCATGATGGTCTCATTTTTGCCGTCAGAGATCTCTTCCCACACGGTCCTGTCCGCATCCAGTGAATCGCGGGACTGGTCGACATACGCAAGTTTGACGGTATCCCCGATGCGGATGGTGCCCTTGTCGGGCTTTTCCTGGCCGGTCAGCATCCTGAACAGCGTTGTCTTGCCCGCGCCGTTCGCGCCGATGATCCCGACGATGCTCGCGGGCGGGATGTTGAACGAAAAGTTTTCGAACAGAAGCTTGTCGCCGTAGGCCTTTGAAATCCCGCTTGCCTCGAAAACCAATCCGCCAAGGCGCGGGCCGGACGGAATATAAATCTCGACCTCTTCGATCCTGTCCGGACGGTCCTCGGCAAGAAGTTTTTCATAGGCGCCGATGCGCGCCTTGCTCTTGGCCTGGCGCGCGCGCGGGCTCATGCGCCCCCATTCAAGCTCGCGCTCAAGGGTTTTCTGCCGCTTGGTCTCGGCCTTCTCTTCCTGTTTGAGGCGCGTCTGTTTCTGGTCAAGCCAGGAGGAGTAATTGCCTTCCCACGGGATGCCGTGGCCGCGGTCGAGTTCCAAAATCCAGCCGGCGATATTATCAAGGAAATACCTGTCGTGCGTGACGGCAACCACGGTGCCCTTGTAATCCTTGAGATGCCGCTCAAGCCACGCGACGGTCTCGGCGTCGAGATGGTTGGTGGGTTCGTCAAGAAGCAGCAGATCGGGCTCCTGCAGCAGCAGCCGGCAAAGCGCCACGCGCCGGCGCTCGCCGCCCGAGAGCACGTCCACGCCCTGGTCCGCGGGCGGAAGCCTGAGCGCATCCATCGCGACCTCAAGCTTGCGGTCAAGGTCCCAGCCGCCGGCATGATCGATTTTTTCCTGCACGGCCGCCTGTTCTTCGAGGATTTTTTCCATCTTGTCAGGATTCAGGCCGGGATCGCAGAGCATCGTGTTTATCTCGTCAAAGCGCTTCATGAGTCCGACAACCGCGCCGGCGCCCTCCTGCACGATCTCCTTGACGGTTTTTTTGTTGTCGAGCGCGGGCTCCTGCGAAAGATATCCCACGCTGATGCCGTCACCGGGCCGGGCTTCGCCATTGAAATTCTGCTCCAGTCCCGCCATGATCTTGAGAAGCGTTGACTTGCCCGCGCCGTTCAAGCCCAGGACGCCGATTTTTGCGCCATAGAAGAACGAAAGATAAATATCGCGAAGCACTTGTTTGTTCGGGGGATACATCTTCCCCACACCGATCATCGTGAATGAAAATTTCTGTGCCATGCCGACGCTATAACACCATGGCGCACTGCATTACAACTTTCTTTGCGCCCGCTGCAAATACGTTTCACGCCGCAGCAGCTGCCGGGGCTGTGTCACATTTGATCCATTATGCCGCGATTGAGGCCGGTATAAAGTTGAAGATGGGCGCAATCTGAAAATCAAACAACACCTCGGCATACGTGCGGGGGCCTGCCATGAAATTGCGTGCCATTCATTTTGCTGCTGCGCTCATGTTTTTTTTCACATCAAATGCGGTATCCAACACCTCAGATCCCGATCCCACCTACGACCGGCTTGACGGCACCGGAGAGAGCGGAAAAAGAGTGAACGTCATTGAATGGGAGGGCAACCTCGAAATCCATGTATATCCGCAGGGCAGCCTGAGGGGCCTAGCGCTCAAGATCGACGACCGCAACAAGCAAAAACCGGTGATGGTGATCGGCTACCGTTTTGACAATGATCCATCTAAACAGCTCATCCGGCGCGCCATCCTGAGCATCGACATCAAAAAGGGCTTCAAGGTCTTCCGCGATCCGCGCGAACTCGAATTTGACAAGATCATCATCTCAAACAACACGCTGGCCAGCCAGGTCGTGGCCTTCAACCTCGATCCCGAACCCGCGCAGCTTTACCCGGACGGCCACCCGGCCAACGGCGTCTTTGCCAGGGAAACACCTAAAATGCCCTCACGCGCCCCGGCGGGCAAAAAGCCCGAAGAGGCTCATGAAGAAGGAGCGATCAAGCCTTTTGCCTGGTAAAAGATTATTTTTCTGGGTGTTCATCGAGAAGCTTTTGGATGGAGGCCCTCACCCTGGCTGAATCGCTATCGGATAAGTGCCCCAGAGTGGAGAGCACGAGTCGATGGTCGATGGTAAATAATTTCATTCGGACGATTGATGAAGAAGGTAATCCCGCCTGCTTTAGGTCCTTAATCTCAACATCGAGTGGCCACGCACTGTTTTTCGCGCTCGTGATCATGGCCATGACACCATGGCC
Source organism: Bdellovibrionales bacterium RIFOXYD1_FULL_53_11 (assembly GCA_001770165.1). Lineage (GTDB taxonomy): Bacteria > Bdellovibrionota > UBA1018 > UBA1018 > UBA1018 > XYD1-FULL-53-11. The sequence continues at coordinate 48,396 of MEQJ01000127.1, forward strand.
AATCACGTTATTAAATGTCGCACCTGATGACAGCACTAGAGCGGGCCGGTGTTTGGCTTTAACACAATCGGTGAATGGAAAAGGTACGGTTACAACAGAAAAAGCACGCAATGAACTTTTCATAGATTTTTGTAGGCCTCTTCGTCATTCTCACTATTCCATTCGGAAAGCGTAGATTCGACTGACGACAGATATTCGAGATCGAACGGCGTGGCCTTTCGAATGACCACTTGGCCGTTTTCGATTTCGAAAATAACCTCGTCACCTTTCCGCAAAAGAAGAAACTCTCTCACTTCCTGAGGAATGGTGGTTTGGTACTTCGAGGTGAGCTTTGACTTTGCTGACTTCATGGTAATACTGTATTACAGCATTACCAGTAAGTCAAGTAAGAACTGATTTTACTTGGGCGGAAATAGTGTGCCTGAATAGCCTGAGAAATTAGTCAGTTATACCCAGGACAGATCGTCCGGCCTGCATCCTTGGTTGTTATTGGCAGTTTGTGGCTGTTTTTGACTGCCACTTTCCCAAAAGTTTCCCAAATCACGGGCATGGACATTTTTTACTGTGATAAATGCTGGACTTCTGATAAAGTAAGAATGTAAGATATTCTTACATTTTAAGGAGCAACAGATGAAAAAAGTTCTCATGACAAGCATGTCGTCAAAAGGACAGGTCGTTATTCCAAACGAATTCAGGAAGGACCTTGGCTTGACTTCCGGGACCCAGCTTGCGGTTTTTACGGATGGGTCAACACTGCTTTTAAAGCCGGTTGAGATCCCCGATGTAGATGCCTTTGAAAAGCTTCTGAAGGAAAGCAGAAAAGCCGCAAGTTCATCCGGGTTAAAACGTACGGATCTAGCCCGTACGATCAGGAAAGTCAGAAATGAAAGCCGTACTTGACACAAGCGTCCTTGTTTCCGGAATTTTCTGGGGTGGACAGCCATTAAAGCTCCTTGAGCTTTGGAAAAAAGATGAGATTGATTTATTGGCTTCGGAATCAATCTTGGATGAATATCTCCGCACCATTCACCGGCTGGCTCAGCAGGCAAATCGGCTGGATCTTTACCGGGCATGGGCACTGATGCTGCCATCCCGGCTCAGACTGGTCACAGTGAAAAAATCCTTCAAACTTTGCCGCGACCATGACGATGACATGTTTATTGACTGTGCAATAAGCGGCAAAGCACACTATATTGTTACCGGTGACCGGGATCTACTCGTGCTCAAACAAGTCATGAGCGTCAGAATTGCAGATGTAAAAAACTTTCTGTTGCTGATATAGATTGACCTTCCCCCTGTTTTTGTCCAGGTAGGAATAGAGAAACAACGCGTCTAAAAAAAATCACACCGTCTTTATTTTACCCGCCACCGACCTGAAAAATTCCTTTGACCAGGCCTTGACCGCAAGCTTGTCGCGCAAAAACGGCAGCACATCTTTTTTAGCGTCTTCAAAATCAACTTCGTCAATCCGCTTTTCGAGAAGCTTCACAAGATCATCCCTCGTCAATTTCTTGTCCCGTGGCCAGGCGCCGGTTTGCACCATCCTCTTTTTCAGATGGTCAAGATTGACGGCCCAATCACGCGTGCCGGCGAACCACACCAGGTCGTACCAGTCCCGGCCCTTCACCCTGTGTTTCCAGGCACGGAAAAGAACCGCGCTTATCTTTCCGGCAAACAAATCGCATGGCTTGTAAATATTTACACTAAAAGGGATCGGCGAAAACAGCTGCACCGCCTCGGTTTCAAAACCACCCGGGGGATCGACATCAACATCAAGCTTGATTTTAATTGTTTCATTCCTGTTCCCGGATCCGGCATCCACAGCTCCAATTGACAACAGATTTTCGATTGTATTGCCTTTTATAAAAGCAGAATCAACAGACGTAGCCTTGGTTTTTTTCCTTTTTTCCACCTTCACGATAAAACCATGGCTTTCGATTTCTGCCGCAAGACCGTCGCAATATCTGAGCAGGTCAAATTTGTGATCCGGCTTGAGGAGTGAAAAATCAAGATCCTCTGAATAACGGTCAAGACCATGCGCAATCCTGAGTGCGGTACCGCCGTAAAAAGCCGCTCTTTCAAAAAACTTCATCCTCCAAAGGCCAAGCAAGGCCAGCTCCTGGATTATCTCGCGCAAGGCATTGAGATACCCCGTCCTGCTCTCAAGTTGCCCGCGCTCCCTGTACTTTTCAAACATTGTCCTGACTGCATCGTTCATTTTCTTGCCCCAATATACCTGACAAAGAGATCGGCATTGGGATCCTTGTAAACTTTTGTAATTTCCCGGGTCAGGCCTTTTTTGAATTTGCGCAACTCTTGTTCATCAATGCGCATATCATCAAACAGCCATTCTTCAAGATCCCGGATCGATTCAATGCCTGGCACACCGGCCAGCCGGTCGATCAGCGCTTTCTCCCTCGTTGCAATCAAGATATTATGAAGCCTGTCTTCTTTGTGCAGAGTGATCCCAGTGGCAAATTTCACCGCTGTCAGATGCTTGTATTCGAAGTCACCTACCGGCGTTTTGAAATACCTTGACCGCTTCAAGGTCATGCTTGTCACCGTCTCCACCCTTTCGGGAATCAAACCATAATGCGACAGCGCGGATTCACGTGATATATATGACGGGCCATAAACAAGATTGGCCAGTGTTGCCATGGAATATGTGTTCCCGCCGCTTCCACCATGGAAAACATAGAGCCCCTTTTTTACCCTGGTCAATTCACCCTTCCTGAGCATTAGCTTTATCTTGTCCCTTGGATATTTGAGATGCGACAAGGCCCCTGTCAGATACACATAATCTATTTCATTGATGGGCGGTCTGATCTGTTTCATACCAGTATGTAGAATAATATTCTACATACTGGTTGTCAAGACGTGGCGCATGGGCCATCCCTGCGGGAACCGCCGCGGCTTTTATTGCACTACAAAAAGAGGTGACTTGCCCCTCTCAAGCGTCTTTCTGGTCGAAAAATCATAGTCGCGCGTATAGCGGTATTCGTAGACTTCCCACGACAACATGTACGTCCCGGGATTTCTTACTTTGACATTGCAATAAGCCTCGGCCGCCCGGCTTGTAGCGCTCGCGCCTTCATAAAATTTCTGCATGTTGCGGCTCTCGGAGCAGTCAACGCGCGCACCCGAAACCGCGTACCCCGCAGAGGTGAGAACCACCGCAGAGATCCCGCCCTCGACCGAATAAGTGCGTGGCGCATCAAGCTTCATGGTGAAGCTGTCGCCACTTCTCACGTACATTGACATGTCGGTGACAACCCGGTTGCCCGGCGTGACATAATAGGCCTTGAAAAACGGTTTGTATGCAAACGCAAGCTGAGAAAAAAGCACCAGCGGCAATACGAATCTGATCATGAATCCCTCCCGTAAATATATGCCATAAGCGGCTATGACGTGCGTCATACAGTATTGTTATGCAACATGTCAAAACAAGAAAATAATATCTCAGCCGAAGCATCTCACGCCGCGAGCCGCATCTTCGCTGAAGGGCACGCGCGCGGTCGCAACGGCTTCGACATCCTCAACATCATGCGTGACAATCAAAAGCGGCACCGGCCAAAGCAAATGAAGCGATACAAGCTCCGCGCGCATCGCGGCGCGCAGACCCGCGTCCAGCGCCGAAAAGGGCTCATCCAGAAGAATGACCCGCGGCTTCCAGACAAGCGCCCGCACAAACGCCAGCCGTTGCCGCTCGCCCCCCGACAGCTTTTCGACCCCCCCGCGGGCCTGGCCCGCAAGCGCCGTCTTTTCAAGCCACGGCATCACAAGCGACTCGCGTTCCTCGCGCCCCATGCCGCGCATCCTGAGCCCGAACGCGGCATTGTCGAGCACGCTCATGGACGGAAAAAGCGCCTGATCCTGGAACACGTATCCAATGCCGCGCTTCTCGGGCGGCATGCGGGTGACATCGTCCCCGCCAATCATGATCCTCCCAAAATCCCCCGCCCCGTCAAACCGCTCCAGCCCCGCGATGATCCTGAGTAACGTGGTCTTTCCGCTCCCGCTCCTGCCGGACACCGCCGCGCGCGCGCCATGCCCCACCTCAAAAGATGCACGCAAGGTAAAACCGGGATATTTTTTTTCAACGCCGTCAAGCCTCAATGATTCCATCAGTGCCGCCTTTTTCCTGCATATGATGAATTCCCGTCGCCGGCAAGCGAAGCGCCCGCCGCAAGCGAAAGCGCGACGACCAGCAGCGCCGCGCCGGCGGCATGCGCCTTTTCGAAATCATACCGCCCCATCATCCGTGTCATCGCAAGAGGAAGGGTAACGAGCCGCTCGCTGTAAAACAAACTCACGGCCGCGACCTCTCCGGCGGCAGCGCCAAGCGAGAGACCAAACGCCGAAAGCACCACCGGCCGCCACCGCGGCCACTCCACCAGCATGAACGCCCTGGCCGGTATGGCACCAAGCGTGAGCGCCGCCTCCATGTCATGAAACCGCATGCCGCCCGCCAGCGGCCACAGGAGCTTGAACACCAGCGGAACAAGCGTCACGGTCTGAAGCGCCGCCATTGCGGCCAGGCTCCCTTCAAAAGGATCGATCAGCCCGCCGTAGGCCATCCAGACACCAAGACCAAGAACGAGAATTGAAACACCCGAAGGAAGCGACATCAGAAAGGCCGGCACGGACCGGACTGGCGGAGGCAGCGTAAGCGAGAAAAACACGCCCGCCGCCGCGACCACAAGTGCTCCGGTTGCGGAGAGGATCGAGAGAAGCAGCGTGAGAACAACCGGCCGCGCAAGACCGCCCGCAAAAGAAGGGTCAAGCCAGAGCGCCCAC
>MEQJ01000127.1:53326-53524 GCA_001770165.1 Bdellovibrionales bacterium RIFOXYD1_FULL_53_11
CCACCCCGGCAGGAACGTGCCCGGAAGGAAGGCCGCCCGCCCCCCCCGCACCCGCTCCGGCGCTGCCGCTTCGCGACTGAAAAAACACCACCGCGGCCCACGGAAGCATCGTGACAACACCCTGCCAGATCGCGGCGCCCGCCGCCGCGCCGACATCCGGCCAGCTTCCGCGAACGTGCAAATATACCGCCGTTTCAA
>MEQJ01000128.1:0-23876 GCA_001770165.1 Bdellovibrionales bacterium RIFOXYD1_FULL_53_11
GCCAGCCATCAGTCAGTTATTGGGTCTTGACGGGCCAGTCATCCATATGAGTAACCGGGTACGTTTTTGGTTGTTGACCGCAGCGTCATAGTCGTCTATTTTGTGCTGCACTTTGCTTTAATTATAGAAAGGAAACGGATTAATGCCGACCATACATCAACTTATTCGCAGTGGGCGCCATGACAAGGCATGGAAAACCAAGTCGCCCGCTCTCACCAGCTGCCCGCAAAAGCGCGGAGTTTGTACGAGAGTTTATACAACAACGCCAAAAAAACCCAACTCCGCACTTCGCAAGGTCTGTCGTGTGCGCCTCAGCAATGGCTATGAGGTTACTTCCTATATCCCCGGCGTCGGTCACAATCTTCAAGAACACTCGATCGTGATGATCCGTGGCGGCCGCGTAAAGGATCTTCCTGGCGTCCGTTATCACACAATTCGCGGCACTCTCGACGCCCAGGGCGTTGCAAACCGCAAGCAGAGCCGTTCAAAATACGGTGCTAAAAAAGGTTCTGGCGGAGCGCAGGCTGCGGCAGCAGCCGCACCAGCGGCCGAAGCCAAGAAATAACCGGAGTATAAATCATGGGACGCAAACAATACATTCACAGGCGCGAAGTTCATCCGGACCCCAAGTTCAATGACGTCGTGGTCACTAAGTTCATCAACAGCCTGCTTCGCCAGGGCGAGAGATCAACTGCGGAGCGTGTGTTCTACGGTGCGGTTGACATCATTAAAGAACGTACCGGCGAAGACGGCATGAAACTCTTCAAAAAGGGCCTCGAAAACGTGAAGCCGCTTCTTGAGGTGAAATCAAGGCGCGTCGGCGGCGCCACCTACCAGGTGCCGATCGAGGTGAAACCCGCACGCCGCCAGTCGCTCGCCTCGCGCTGGATCATCGATTCCGCCAATGGGCGCCCCGAGCATTCAATGCAAGAGCGTCTTGCGGCTGAGATTATCGAGGCTTCGAACGCCCGCGGCGGTGCCATGAAAAAACGCGAGGATGTACACAAGATGGCTGACGCCAACAAGGCTTTCGCGCATTACAGGTGGTAAGCCAGGTCGCACATGGGCGATGATTCCGAGTTAAGATCGACCCGCAATATCGGCATAATCGCGCATATTGATGCAGGCAAGACAACCACTACCGAGCGCATTCTTTATTACACTGGTAAGACTCATAAAATAGGTGAAGTCCACGAGGGCAACACCGTCATGGATTGGATGCCGCAGGAGCAGGAGCGCGGCATTACCATCACTTCCGCCGCCACCACCTGTTACTGGCGCAGCCATCGCATAAACATCATCGACACCCCGGGGCATGTTGATTTTACGATCGAGGTTGAACGCTCGCTCCGGGTGCTTGATGGCGCGATCGGGATTTTTTGTGCCGTCGGGGGGGTGGAGCCGCAGTCAGAGACCGTATGGCGCCAGGCCAACAAGTATCATGTTCCGCGTATAGCGTTTATAAACAAGATGGACCGCACCGGGGCTGATTTCATGTCTGTCGTGGAGCAGATGGTAGAACGCCTGGGGTGCAAGCCGCTTGTCTTGAATCTTCCGCTCGGGTCCGAGGATTCCTTCCGCGGTGTGATTGATCTTGTCGGCATGAAGGCGCTTGAATGGCATTCGGAGGATCTTGGCGCGACGTTTGATGTAAAGGATATCCCGCCGGAACATGCGGAGCTTGCCCGTCAGTACCATGACAGGCTGGTCGAGGCCGTCGCCGAGGTTGATGATGCGCTTGCGGACAAATATCTTTCGGGTGAAAGCATTGCCTCTGACGAGCTTCGCCAGGCCATCCGCAAGGGCTGCGTGTCCATGAGCTTCATTCCGGTGCTGTGCGGTTCGAGCTTCAAGAACAAGGGCGTGCAGCCGCTCCTTGATGCCATTGTGGATTATCTGCCGTCTCCGCTCGAGGTCCGGCCCGTCGAGGGCAGGGACTCGCGTGATGAGACAAAAACCGTATTGCGCAAGGCCGCGTACGACGAACCGTTTGCGGCACTGGCGTTCAAGTTGATGAATGATCCGTATGTGGGGCAGCTTACGTATTTCCGCGTTTATTCCGGAAGGGCGGACGCCGGCACGATGGTTTACAATTCTGTAAAAGCCAAGCGTGAGCGTCTCGGGCGCGTGCTCCTGATGCATGCCAACAAGCGCGAGGATCTCAAGGAAGTCAAGGCTGGAGACATAGCGGCTGCCGTCGGGCTCAGATTCACGACCACCGGAGATACACTCTGCAACGAAGGCAAACCCGTCATTCTCGAAAAAATGGATTTTCCGGAGCCGGTGATTTCAATCGCGATCGAGCCAAAAACAAAAGCGGACCAGGAAAAACTCGCCGGTGCCCTCCAAAAGCTTGCGATGGAGGACCCTTCGTTCAGGATTTCGATGAACGAAGAGACCGGGCAGACGCTCATAAGCGGCATGGGCGAGTTGCATCTTGAAATAATCGTCGATCGCATGAAGCGCGAGTTCAAGGTCGAGGGCAATGTGGGGCAGCCGCAGGTTGCATATAAAGAAACAATTTCGGGCACGGCTGCTGCCGAGGGCAAGTTCATACGGCAGACGGGCGGCCGGGGCCAGTACGGCCATTGCGTGATCAGGCTTGAGCCGCTCGGGCGCGGTGAAGGTTTCAAATTTGAAAACGCCATCAGGGGCGCGATCATCCCGCGCGAATTCATCCCCGCGATCGAAAAGGGCATAAAAGAATCGCTGCTCGGCGGCATACAGGTAGGCTATCCGGCGGTTGATATCAAGGCCACCCTTCTTGATGGCTCTTATCATGATACCGATTCGACCGAGATTGCGTACAAGATCGCATCGTCCATGGCCTTCAAGGATGCGGCCGGCAGGGCGGGTCCCGTTATTCTGGAGCCGATCATGTCCTGCGAGATCATTTGTCCCGATGATTTCATGGGTGGCGTGATCGGCGATATGAACAGCCGCCGCGGAAAGATCATGAGCATGTCGCCCCGTCACGGCATGCAGGTCATCAAGTGTGAAGTCCCGCTTGCAACGATGTTCGGATATTCAACAGCCATCCGCTCGGCATCCCAGGGACGTGCAACTTTTACGATGGAGCCGTCGCATTACGAGCCGGTGCCGCCAAATCTTGCTGACGAGATCCGGGTGAGGGCGGGAGTGTTGATTAGATAGTGCTTCTCAAAATTCTCCGCCCACCGTGACATAAAACACATCACGGTCAGGATAAAGCGCCGAATCAAATTCATGAGCATACCTGAGGGAAAGAAACAGCGTTTTGATGAGCCGGAAGGTCAAACCCGCTCCAACACGATATGGAAGCGCGAATTTCATTTTGTAGCCGTGACCTGTCTTGTCTATTGAAAATCCGAGATTTGTTCCGGCGCTCACGCTCAGCGAGAAAATTCGCGAGTGTTTCAATGAAACTCCGATATCAAGATCGGCAAATGAAATCGTGTGTCTTCCGTAAAGATCGTCGATTCTTTGCGAGGTCTTGTAGAGATAGCCAATCAGTTTTCCGACGGCATAAATATTGAGGCTCACACCTTTTCCGAGATCGGCGACCGGCAGTTCGCCCGCCATGTACAAAAGATGCGCCTCAAGGTTTGAGACATCCTTTTCGCTGACAAACGCAACGGGCAGCATGCCGACCTCCGTGGAAAGGGTGTCGGTTCGTGTTGCCACGCCGAGAAAACGCGCCGAAACGCGGTAACTCTGTTCGCTTGAATCATTGAAGTTGAAGTCAATTTCTCCGCCAAGTTTGACGGCGTAGTAGGCCGCCATGTCATTGCCGTCGCGATAGTTTCGTCCCATGGTCAAATCGACGGCGACGATGCCGTAATGCCCCAGTTCCCTGAGCATGTACCCGGTTTCAAATTTGACGGATATTGTGCTTCGCGTGGTTTTGCCGGCCCGGTCGCGGTTGGTGCGTGTGCCGTAGATTTGTGATGCTTCGGCGAATGTTTTATCCAGTTTGCTTTTGTCGCCCGTAAAACCCGAAAGGTGCTTGTCGAGAAACTCCTCGTTGTTTGTTTCAACCATGCTTTCCTTGAAGGTCGCAAGCGCGGAATGCCTGCGGATCTCCGAGAGTTCGAGCTTTCGCCTTCCGCCCGCGTCGGAATCGGAATATCCGAGCAGGTATTTGGTCATTGCTTCAAGAGAAATCGCCGTGGCAAAGGGCGCGCTTTTCCAGATGGCTTTTTCGTTAAGCATGCCGCCGCCAAAAAAAGAACCCTCGGGCGTACTGTAATCCCTTTTCCTTAATTGCATGATCCAAGCCAGTCCATTGCGTATATGTTCCTTGTATCCGGCGAGGTCCATTCCGGATTGAGCGGCAACGCCGGGGCCGAAGTTCAAAAGAGCCGCTGTCCCGAGCGATGTTGCAAGGTGCGGTGATTTATCGAGTCGTTCGTACCACTGGCCCCGCTTCTTTCGTGTTTTCGTGTCAATCATGTCCTGTTCGCGGGACAATTCGCTCACAAGCCTTGCCTGCGCCCTGTTGAACCGCGCCTGGTCGGCGCTTCCAAGATCCTTGCACGCGCCGGCATCGCGTACGGCGCGGCTCAGCGCGTACGGAAAAAGCAGGTGCGCCGGATAGAAAAGCCCGCAATATTTCCACACGGGTTGTTTGCGCCTGCGGCTGTGTTTTTGACCGGAATACCCGAGCCGGAGTTCATCGTTTCCGTCAAGAACCACGTTTGTCATGGCGTTGCATGATTTTGTATATGCGTCCCTGTATGCAGGATTGTTTTTCAGGCCGGTGAGTGAAATGGAATACAGCGCGTTTGCAACCACGACGCAGTCAACGCTGTTCTGTCCGGTCAAGACCACACCATTTTCGGGATTTGCATATATGGCGGAGTTTTCGTCGTAAAGCCAGGTCATGTAGGCGCCTGAATGCGTGTTCTTGTAGGCATCATAGCGCCATTTTTCGCGCGGATCATCAAGCGAGCAGGCATCAACAAACCCGCGCATCGAGAACAGTTCGCGGCGCGAGGAACGTTTGAGCGGGTCCGTGCATTTGGTCTCCGGCAGTATCATGCGGCCGAGCCTTGGTTCAAAATCGTCCGTATATCTGGATATCACGCTTCCGTAGGAGATATATTCACGCAAAGCGGCAAGCAGTTTTTCGTCCGGTTGGGCGCTGTTCCCGATTTTTTCCTGTATGTCATAGTAATTCGAAATGATCGCAAGGCTCGTGTCGTCGGCATCGTTGGGGGGGCTGAAAAGCACGTCTCCGCGGAGAAGCTTGTTTGACTTGTCAAAGGCCGAAAGCGCCCACTTGATGTCACGTGGCAGAAGCGACAACCGTGTCGCCTTTTTAAAACCGTTAACAACGGACAATTCGGAGGAGATCAGAAGAGTTGAAAGGTTCAGTGGTCCGATCCTGTTTATGCTGCCAAGGGAAGGATCGAGTTCCACCCAGAAAGAATAGCCGTTTCCACGACGGTAGAGGTTGATATTGCGGATCGCCATCCGGCGGGCGCGCCGGAGTCCCGGAATTTCGTTCGAGTCCAGGAACCAGAGCGGATACAGCACATGTGAAGTGACGAACATGTTTGAATCAAGGAATCTGGCTTTGAATGGTTTCATGATCGGTATGATATGACTCTGCCATCCGCCGTTCAAATGCTTGCGGCCGGGATCGAATTTGTTGCAGATGTAGCGGCCGTTTTCGAAGTCAAGACCGCAGTCCGATTGTGTGGAAATAATGTTGTTCAATGAGCCGTAAAGGTGATCCTTGATCCGGTCACGGAATGAATCCGCAGCTCCCGCCAGAGGAAGAAACAGAACAAAAATGACCGGAAGCCGGAGGGGGCTCATCTCCTGGAAACCGTTCCGACATTGACTTTCACCGAGGGGCCCTTGCTGAGTTCCACGACGACGGTTTGGTCTCCCGATATCCTGACGGAGTCCACATCCGCGGTTCCCAGCTTGTGAGAGGCGACTATTCCGTAAACGTCGTCCAACTGGTTCTTGCTGATGCCGGTTGCCCCGTATTCGCTTTTGAGCTTCAGCTTGACCGATATGTTGAAAATATATCTGTAGTTGAAATAAGTGTTTGTCGTCTCATCCAGTTCAACCTTGATTTCCGCCCGGTCGTTTCCGAAGTCACCCAATGAAATGTTCTTCGTCTTTGATGGAGGTACGAGCGCATACATGACGTCCGTACCCATTGAATACGTTTTGTTGAGCTTTCTGAGGTCGGAGCCGGAGAAGGTGATAAATCCCTTTTCGTGCGAAAATCGCAGCGAAACATCCCGGAGCAGGTGCACGACGCTCTGGTTGTTTTCAATTGCCCGTTCCGCCAGCTTCACCAGCTGGTCATGCGTGCCGGTGTTGCGGCCGGACAAGACATCGGGGAAAATGCCGCTAAGCGAATCAGCTCGTGATATTGCGGAACACAAGAATAATACAGCGAAAATCAGTTTTTTATTGTTCACCAATGGGACTAGTTTGTTGTTAATACTCATTTGGCTATTTCATTTATAGGTCTAGACACGTAGTGTCAAGCTTAAGGGCTTTAAGGCAATTCCTTTTTTGAATACTCGAAGTTAAATAGCGATAATACTTGTTTTTGCCGCCTTACAAATGTATAAGCTGCAGCTTGTCGTATAAATGACGTTCCAGGAAAGATTGCTTGCGCGATGGGCATCACGCGCGGGGGAACTTCTTGGATACAATAAGGAGATGCTGACATGGCGATAGAACACAAGATCAGAATCAAGCTCAAGGCGTTTGATCACCGGGTGCTTGACCAGTCTGTCTGGGAGATCGTAAATACCGCGAAGAGAACCGGCGCTTCCGTTCGAGGCCCGATTCCTCTTCCGACCATTATTAATAAGTATTGCGTTCTCCGTTCGCCTCATGTAGATAAAAAATCTCGCGAGCAGTTCGAGATCAGGACGCACAAAAGGCTTCTTGATATTCTTGAACCGACGCAGCAGACGGTTGATTCTCTTATGAAACTCGATCTGTCTGCCGGCGTTGACGTTGAGATCAAGTCCTGACGCACCCCAATTGCGGTGGGATAGTAAAGCTGACTGATACTTTCGTCCGCATCGGGCGCGAGCCCTGATCCCGGGTGGAAAGTCAGAAGGCTTGACGGTTACCCTCATGAAATGCATCCGGTTGCATGCTACCCGGTGATGCTGTGATGGTAGTTGCTAAACAACTGATGTTTAAAAGCGATGCCGGAAGGCACCTTTTGGAGCTTATGGTATGGAACAAAAAACTGAACGTGAGCGTACAGTGCTAGCCGAAGGCCGTGGCGGAATACTCGGCGTCAAGGCGGGCATGACGCAGGTTTTTGACGAAAACGGTGATGTGCAGGCCGTGACGGTCATTGATCTTGTCCCGAACGTCATCACGCAGGTGAAGACAAAGGTCAAGGAAGGCTATGCAGCCGTCCAGGTGGGCGTGCTTGAAAAAAAGGCAAAAAAAGCCAAGAAGGCCGAGCAGGGACATGTGAAAAAATCCGGCGCGACCGGGTTCTACCGTTTCCATGAGTTCAGGATGGATGATGCCGCCAAGCTGGACGGATTGACTGTTGGCAAGGTTCTTTCGGCAGATTTTCTCAAGCCTGGCGATTACGTCGATCTTACCTCCAGAAGCAAAGGTAAGGGTTATCAGGGTGGCGTGAAGCGTTATCACATGGCCGGTGGTTTCAAGACGCACGGCTGTTCGGTGTCACACAGGAGCCTTGGCTCGATAGGCAATCGCGCCGATCCGGGCAAATGCTTCAAGAATAAAAAAATGCCCGGTCAGATGGGCAATGTTCAGATTACAGTACAAAATGTGCGCGTTGTGCGCGTTGACATGGAAAACGGCGTGCTGCTTGTTAATGGCAGCGTGCCGGGTCCGCGCAGCTCGATTGTTACAATCCGGCGCACAGTCAAGAATGCAGGGTGAATTATGCCAACACTTGATTTGTTCAACCAGGAAAAGAAAAAAGTCGGCACTGTCAAGCTGAGTGACGAGGTGTTCGGTGCGAAGGTCAACATGCCTCTCGTTCATCAAGTCATCAAAGCGCAGCTTGCGGGCCGTCGGCGTGGAACGGCCAAGACAAAGACCAAAGCCGAGGTGCGTGGCGGCGGGCGCAAGCCGTTCCGCCAGAAGGGTACCGGCAACGCAAGACGTGGTTCCACAAGATCACCGCTTATCGCCGGTGGCGGACAGACATTCGGGCCGTTGCCGCGCGATTATTCACAACGCACCCCCAAGGAAATGATGCGCGGAGCACTGCGCTCGGCACTTTCGGACAGGGTCAAGGCCGGCAGGCTGCTGCTTGTGGACGAGTTCAAGCTTGCTGATATCAAGACAAAAACATTCAACACAATCCTCAAGAAAAACCTGCAGCTTGATTCAAAGGTGCTTCTTGTTGATGATGCCAATCGCAATCTTGAGCTTTCAGCGCGCAATGTCGCAAGGCTTAAAATGCTTCGCACCGAGGGCGTTAACGTTTATGACATCATCCGCAATGAATGGCTTGTCATGACCAAACGTTCCGCCGAGGCGCTTGACAAAAGATTGTCGGATGTTGACGCGAAGAGCGAGGTGCCAAATGCGTAGTCCGTATGAGGTCATTCAACGCCCGGTTATCAGCGAAAAGAGCACGGCTCTTGCCGAGATCGCCGGCAAATATGCGTTCAAGGTCGCCCCGCAGGCCAATAAAAACGAGATCAAGGATGCCGTGCAAAAGCTTTTCAACGTGAAGGTCAGGGAAATCCGGACCATGGTCGTTCACGGCAAGATCAAACGCTCAGGCCGCACAGAACTCAAGCGACCCAACTGGAAAAAAGCGATCGTGACGCTGGCTGAAGGCCAGAAGATCGAGCTTTTTCAGGCCAAGTGAGGCGTGAGGAGGTAATATGCCGATAAAGTCATTCAAGCCGATAACACCCGCCAGACGTTACATGAACGTCGCTGATTTTTCAGTGCTGACGCCCAAGAAAAAGCAGCCGCGCAAGCCGCGCAGCCTTGTGGGGGCGCTTTCAAAAAGCGGTGGCCGCAATGTTTATGGCAGGATTACGGTCCGTCATATTGGCGGAGGTCACAAGCGCAAGTACAGGGTCATTGATTTCATGCGCGACAAGCGTGAGATTCCGGCAAAAGTCGCGTCTATTGAATATGATCCAAACCGTACGGTGTATATCGCGCTTCTGAATTATGCCGATGGTGAGAAGCGATACATTATTGCACCGGCTAATCTCAACGTTGGGGATGCAGTTCTTGCAAGTGACACTGCGGACATCAAGCCCGGAAACAATCTGGCGCTTTCGGTGATTCCAACCGGCACTTTGATCCACAATATAGAGGTGGAGCCGGGGCGTGGTGGAAGGATTTCGCGCTCCGCCGGCGGATATGCCCAGCTTATGGCCAAAGAGGGCGAGTATTGCCAAGTGAAGATGCCAAGCGGTGAGATCAGGCTTCTACATTCGAGGTGCCGCGCTTCGATCGGTCAGCTTTCAAACGCCGATCACGAAAATATTACGATCGGAAAAGCGGGGCGCACGCGTTGGCTGGGCATCAGGCCGACCAACCGCGGTGTTTCGATGAATCCGATCGATCATCCGCACGGTGGCGGCGAGGGCAAGTCGTCCGGAGGCGGTCATCCGCGCACTCCGTGGGGCGTGCCGACGAAGGGTTATAAAACAAGAAACAACAAGCGCACTGACGCGTTTATCGTCAAGCATAGAAGGTAAGGAAGGAGACAGGCCGTGGCCCGTTCAATCAAAAAAGGTCCGTTTTGCGATGAACACCTTGTAAAAAAGGTAAAAACCGCGCGCCAGGCGCAGGACCGCAAGGTCATCAAGACATGGTCGCGCCGGTCAACCGTATTGCCGGAGTTTGTCGGCATGACGTTTGCCGTACACAACGGGAAGAAATTCATTCCTGTTTATGTGACTGAGAACATGGTGGGTCACAAGCTTGGTGAGTTTTCTCCAACGCGCATGTTCCATGGCCATACGCCGGCCGACAAGAAGGCCGCAGAAACAGCCGGGGCGCCGGCGGCAGGCGGTGCTGCGGCACCGGCAGCCGGGGCAAAACCAGCCGGTACAGCGGGCGGTGCGGCTCCTAAACCGGCCGCGCCTGCGAAGTAAGAGGCGGGGAGATTGTTTATGGAAATGAATGCCAAAGTCAGTTTTGTCAGGATCACGCCGCGGAAGATGGGCCTTGTAGCCGATGCTGTCCGTGGCAAGGGCATCAATGATGCGCTCGCGTATCTCAGGTTGTCGCCAAGAAAGCGTACTGCCGGAGTGCTTGAGACTTTGATCAAGAGCGCGGCCGCCAATGCTGAAAAAAAAGGCACGGTCGATGTTGATACTTTGTATGTAAAAACCCTTCTTGTAGGATGCGGGCCTATTTTAAAGAGGTTCCGCCCGAGAGCCAAGGGCAGTGCCTACAGGATCAACAAGCGGACATGTCACGTGAGCGTTATGCTCTCTGAACGGTGAGAGGACGGTAGAAGATGGGTCAGAAGGTCAATCCAATAGGTTTCCGGCTCGGAATAACGCGCACCTGGGACAGCAGGTGGTTTTCAAAGCGTGATTATTCGCGGTTGCTGCACGAAGACATCAAACTCAGGGAGTTTCTCAAAGAGAAGCTTTTTGCGGCCGGCATCGCTAAAATTGAAATTGAAAGAGCTGCGAACAAAGTGAAAATCAATGTTCACACCGCTCGTCCCGGCATAGTAATCGGCAAAAAGGGCGCCGGCGTCGAGCAGATCAAGGCGGAGGTCCAGAAACTTTCAAAGAACGATGTATTTTTGAATATCATCGAAGTCAAGAAGCCGGAATCAAACGCGGTACTTATTGCGGAGAATGTCGCCGCCCAGCTCGAAAAGCGTGTTGCGTTCCGTCGCGCAATGAAAAAATGCATGACCTCTGCTTTCAAGCAGGGGATCAAGGGCATCAAGATCCGGGTATCTGGTCGTCTTGGCGGGGCCGAGATCGCCCGTACCGAGTGGTACAGCGAGGACAGTGTTCCGCTTCATACGCTGCGTGCGAATGTGGATTATGGAACAGCGGAAGCCAAGACATCGTATGGCATCATCGGTGTCAAGGCGTGGGTTTACCACGGCGAAGGTCAGACGCTCAAAAAGCAGGCCGCGGCCGAAGCCCGCGTAATGCAGGGGGCGTGAGGAGTAAAAAATGCTGGCACCTAAGAAAGTAAAATGGCGCAAACATCAAAAAGGCAAGATGCGCGGAAGAGCCGATCGCGGCGCGACGCTGTTTTTCGGCGAATTCGGGCTTCAAGCGACCGAGTGCGGGAAAATAATGTCCAAACAGCTTGAGGCGGCCCGCGTTGCGATGACCCGTTCAGTGAAGCGTGGCGGCAGGATCTGGATACGCGTGTTCCCGGACAAATCCATTACCAAAAAGCCCGCCGAGACCCGCATGGGCTCCGGCAAGGGCAACGTCGAGGAATGGGCGGCGGTTATAAAGCCCGGCAGGATCATCTTCGAGATGTCGGATATTACGAGAGAAGAGGCTTTTGAGGCGCTCAAGCTTGCCAATCACAAGCTTCCGATCCATTGCAAGCCGATAGCCAAGACCGGGTTGAATCCTCAGACTAAAACAGCGGCTCCACAGGGGTGATGTATGGCAACGAAACATTATAACAAGGAGATCAAGAATCTTTCAAAGGATGAGCTTGTTGCAAAGCTCAGGCAGCTTGAAGCGGATATCTTTCAGGCAAGGCTCAAGAAGATGACCGGACAGCTCGACAACAAGACCAGCTTCTGGAAGATGCGCAAGGATGTGGCGCGCATGAAGATGCTTTTGTCGCGTCAGATACCGGCGCCGGCAGGAAACAAGTGAGGAGATTATGACACCAGAAAAGAAAAATCCGAAACAGCCCGTGCAGCGCCGCCAGCGCCCGGCGCGTACCGAACACACCGCAGTACAGGCGGCGAATCCTGCAGCACAGGCAAAACCGGTTGATACCCGCGATGCAATGCACAGGCGCAGGATGATCGTCGGAACGGTTGTCAGTGACAAGATGCATAA
The DNA here is from genome assembly GCA_001770165.1 of Bdellovibrionales bacterium RIFOXYD1_FULL_53_11. Taxonomy (GTDB): domain Bacteria; phylum Bdellovibrionota; class UBA1018; order UBA1018; family UBA1018; genus XYD1-FULL-53-11. The sequence continues at coordinate 11,991 of MEQJ01000128.1, forward strand.
GACCGTTGTGGTCAAAATCGATCACAAGGTGCGGCATGCGCTGTACAAGAAGTATGTCAAGGTTTCGCGCAAGTTCAAGGTTCACGACGAGAAGAATGAAGCCAAGACGGGGGATCTTGTCTCGATCGTTGAATCCCGGCCCCTCAGTCGCGAGAAACGCTGGGTGCTTCGCCAGATAGTGCGCAAGGGCAATACAGTTCAAGAGGTCGCCGTTTGAGGCGTCCGGGAGGATTATATGATCCAGATGCAAACACGGCTTGACGTTGCTGACAATTCAGGCGCCAAGTGTGTAATGTGCGTAAAGGTTTTGGGCGGCAGCAAACGCCGCTATGCTTCTGTCGGCGATATCATCGTTGTTACCGTGAAGGATGCGATTCCAAACGCAAAAGTAAAAAAGGGTGACATTCTGAAGGCGGTTATTGTGAGAACAAGGAAGGAAATCAACCGCAACGACGGAACATACATCCGGTTTGACACGAATTCCGCGGTTCTTATCAATGCGCAGAACGAACCGATCGGAACGCGCATTTTCGGACCGGTGGCAAGGGAACTCAGGGCAAGGGCGTTCATGAAGATCATCTCGCTTGCGCCAGAGGTTTTGTGAGGCAGGTATGCAAAATAAAACACAGGTAAAACTCGGTATCCGCAAGAACGACACCGTGCAGATCATGAATGGCCGCGAGAAGGGCAAGACCGGCAAGGTGTTGCGTGTGGATTGCAGAAACATGAAAATCTATGTCGAGAAGCTGAACATGGTCAAACGCCATGTGAAGCCCAACCAGAAGAACCCGCAAGGGGGCGTGGTCGACAAGGAAGCGCCGATACACTATTCGAATGTTCTTCTGTTCTGCCAGAAGTGCAACAAGGGTGTCAGGCACGGCAAGAAAACGGTCGAGAAAAAGGTCGCCAAAAAAGGCGCCGGTTCCGGACCGTCAAGAGTGCGCGTTTGCAAGCGTTGCGGTACGACGCTTGCGACGGTGTAAGGAGTAGTGGTCATGACAGCTGACAAGACAGACAAGAAAGCCGACGACAAGGAAACAAAAAAGAAGGCTCCAAAAAAGGAGAGCGGTTTGACTTCGGATCCAATGGCGGCGCAAGCCAAATCTGACGAGAAGCGCGCCAAGACGGAGGCCAAAGGGCGTGGGAAGGCCGGAAAGACAGAGGCTGCAGGAGCGGTCAAGATCGCGGCCAAGGGCGAAACCAGGGTTTCACCGGCAAAGACGCCGCGGCTCAAGGTTCTTTATGATACCAAGGTGGTTCCGGCGATTACAAAGCAGCTTGGGCTCAAGAATCCGATGCAGGTTCCGCGCCTCAAGAAGGTTGTCATCAACTGCGCCGTCAAGGATGCGGTCGGCAATCCAAAGCTTCTTGACAGTACGCTTGAGGAGATCATGGCGATAACCGGACAAAAACCGGTTCTTACGCGTGCCCGCAAGTCGATTGCGACTTTCAAGGTCAGGCAGGGGATTGCTCTTGGAGTGATGGTGACGCTCAGGCGTGCAAGGATGTACGAATTCCTGGACCGGCTCATGAATGTGGCTCTTCCGCGCGTTCGTGACTTCAAGGGCGTGAATCCGAAGTCATTCGACGGGCGCGGAAATTATTCACTTGGAATCAAGGAACAGATTATTTTTCCCGAGATCAATTACGACAGGATCGACAAGATCAAGGGATTGACGGTCACGATCCAGACAAGTGCAGGGAACAACGAACATGCCCGGGCGGTGCTTGCGGAACTCGGCATGCCGTTCAGGAAATAAGAAGGAGATGACGTTTGTCTACGCTGAACAAGCTTAACAAGATCGGAAAAAAAATGAAGTTCAAGACGCGGGTGCGCAACCGCTGTCCACTGTGTGGACGTGCGAGAGCGTATATGCGCAAGTTCAACATGTGCAGGCTTTGCTTCCGCGGCCTGGCCCTCAAGGGTCTGCTGCCGGGAGTGGTAAAGTCGAGCTGGTAATTTGAAGGGATGAATTTATGAGCATGACAGATCCCGTGGCAGATTTACTTACAAGAATCCGCAATGCGGCGAAGGAAAAACATGAGAAACTCGAAGTTCCAGCTTCGCGTCTCAAGGCCAACATCGTTCGCGTATTGAAGGATGAGGGGTACATCAAGAATTTCCGCTTGCAGCGCGACGAAGGCAAGCCGGTCATCAAGGTGTATCTGAAATATTCAACATCCGGCGAGAGCGTGATCAGGGGGGTGAAGCGCATAAGCTGCCCGGGTCTCAGGCGTTACACCGGATATGACAACATGCCCAAGCCGCTTGGCGGCGCGGGTATCGCCATTGTTTCGACGTCCAAAGGCGTGATGAGCGGGCAGAAGGCCCTCGCCCAGAAGGTCGGCGGCGAGATACTTTGCGAGGTCTGGTGATATGTCACGCGTAGGAAAAGTCCCTGTGAGGATTCTCCAGGGCGTTAAAGTTGAAGTCAAAGACGGCGTGGTGAAGGTCGAGGGGCCGAAAGGCAAACTTTCATACAGATTGCCGCTTGGTGTTGATGTCATGGTCAAGGATGGATCTATTCTTGTCACGCGTGATGAGGCCAAGGCCGAAAATGCGGCGGCTCTGCATGGAATGACACGCACCATGATCCAGAACATGGTTCATGGCGCTCATGTCGGGTTCACGCGAGAGCTGGATATCGTGGGCGTAGGATTCAAGGCGGCAACCAAGGGTAGCACGCTTACGCTTATGGTGGGATATTCACACCCGATCGAATATGAGATGCCCACTGGCATTACGGCCAAGGTCGAGAACAACACGCATATCGTCCTTTCTGGTGCCGACAAGATGCAGGTTGGCATGGTGGCGGCGAAGGTTCGTTCGTTCAGGGAACCCGAACCCTATCAAGGCAAGGGGATCAGATATACGAATGAGCATATCATCCGCAAACAGGGCAAGGCAGCCGCAGGCGCCAAGACATCGGCGTAACGAAAGCTTCCGGAGGTTAAAATGGCAACAAAAATCCGAAAAAAGACATGCCAGAAACAGACGGTGCGGTTCAAGCGCAAGCTTCGCATCAGGTCTCGTGTCGAGGGAAATCTGGAGCGTCCACGCATGTCCGTTTTCCGTTCCAACAAGCAGATATATGTCCAGCTTGTTGATGACGTGAAAGGACACACCTTGGTGTCGGCTTCTACGATCGAAGAGGCAATGAAGGGTGGCAAGGACAGCGCAAACATGGAAGGCGCAAAAAAACTTGGTGCCTTGGTGGCAAAGCGCGCACTTGCCAAAAACATCAGCAAGATCGTGTTTGATCGCAGCGGGTATCTGTATCATGGCAGGCTCAAGGCACTGGCCGATGCCGCCCGTGAAGCCGGATTGAAATTCTGAAGGGAGATATAATGGCATTTTCGAAGCAATCAGGACGCCAGGAAGAAAGTGAATTTGAGGACAGGGTTATACATATCAACCGTTGCGCCAAGGTGGTCAAGGGCGGCCGCAGATTCAGTTTTGCCGCCATTGTTGTTGTCGGTGACAAAAAGGGACAGTTCGGCGTGGGGTTGGGCAAGGCTGGAGAGGTTCCGGAGGCGATCAAGAAGGCGAGCAAGCAGGCCCGCAAGAATCTATTGAGGGTTCCGATGGAGGGTCACACCATTCCGCATGAGGTCAAGGGGCGTTTCGGTGCAAGTCAGATCCTGATGAAGCCCGCACCCGAAGGAACGGGCATTATCGCAAGTTCATCAGTCCGTGCGATTCTGGAAGTTGCCGGCGTCAAAAACATTCTTACCAAATCATTAAGGCGCGATAATCCGCATAATGTTGTCAGGGCCACGATCGAGGCCATCAAGCAGCTAAGAAGTTTCAGTGACATCGCGGCCGCGCGCGGCAAGACCGTGCCGGAGATGTTCGCGTAAGGCGGGAATAAAGAGGAGAACACGCCATGGCTCAGTCAAAGAAGATGATAACCATAAGGCTCAAGCGGGGCACGATTTCATGCAATCCCGATCAGAGAGCCACGGTGTGCGGCCTGGGCCTCAAGCGGAGGCATCAGGAGCGCACCCTGGAGAATACGCCATCGGTCAGGGGGATGATAAAAAAAGTCCTTCATCTGGTCGAAGTGGTATCCGAAACGAGGTAGTTTATGTTGCAGCTTAATAATATCAAGGCACATCCGGGTGCGACAAAATCAAAGAAAAGGCTGGGGCGCGGTTCAGGTTCCGGACACGGAGTGACGTCTGGCAAGGGCGACAAGGGCCAACTCGCAAGAAGCGGCGGCAGCGTCCGTCCGGGATTTGAAGGCGGCCAGATGCCGCTTTACCGGCGGGTGCCAAAGCGCGGCTTCAATAATTTTGCCCGCAGGATTACCGCAATAGTCAATATTGGCGATCTCGATACCTTTGATTTTTCCAAGGGCGGAGAAGTCACGCTTGATGCGCTTGAAAAAGGCGGATTCATCAAGGGACGCCACGAAAAACTTTCCGTTCTTGGAGGCGGGGAGACCAAGAAGGCGCTTATTGTGAAAGCACACAGGGTCAGTGCTTCGGCCGTGAAAAAAATTGAAGCAGCCGGAGGCAAGGTCGAGATCATCAGGCCGCCCAGGTTCAAGCGCGCGAAAAAAACTGAAAAAAAAGCGGAAAAACAGGCCGCAAAATAATTTTTTGAAATTCTACAAGGGGGCCACACTCAGATGTCAGGCTTAGCAGGACTGGTTAAGATAGCGGAACTTCGCAAGCGTATCATCTTCACGCTTCTCATGCTTGCGGTTTACCGCGTTGGAGTGCACATTCCGACGCCGGGAGTTGACGGCGCGGCTTTGACCCAGGTATTTGCCAGCATGAAAGGGACTATTTTCGGCTGGTTCAACCTCTTCAGTGGTGGAGCACTGGAGCGGTTCAGTATTTTTGCGCTTGGCGTGATGCCATACATCAGCAGCTCGATCATTTTTCAGTTGCTTACGGTTGTATGGCCTTATTTGCATGATCTTCAGAAGGAAGGCGACCAGGGTCGCAAGAAAATCACGCAATACACGCGATATGGAACCGTGCTTCTTTGCCTTATCCAGGGATACGGCATCGCGGCAGGTCTGGAGCAGTACAGCAACCCGCCGGTGGTTTTGCACCCCGGCATGGGGTTCAAGATCATGACCGCGATCACGCTTACTGCGGGCACCATATTTTTGATGTGGGTCGGCGAGCAGATGAGCGAACGCGGAATCGGCAATGGCATTTCGCTTTTGATTTTTGCGGGTATTGCCGCGAGGATTCCGAGCGGAATCGGAAGCACGATGGGTCTTTATAGATCCGGTGAGTTCAGTTTTTTCAAGCTGCTTATTGTTCTTGCCATCGTAATTGTTACCTTTTTTGTGATTATTTTCGTCGAACGGGGATCCAGAAAAATTCCGGTTCAATATGCAAAGCGTATCGTGGGCCGGAAGGTGTATGGCGGGCAGAACACTCATCTTCCGCTCAAGGTCAATACTTCGGGCGTAATTCCGCCCATATTCGCTTCGTCGCTCATCATGTTTCCAGCCACTTTTGCAACATTTTTTCCTTCAAAAATTGTTCAGCAATTTGCCGCTCAGCTTACGCCGGGCGCGCTTTTGTATGAGATGATTTTTGTCGGTCTCATCGTGTTTTTCTGCTATTTTTATACGGCAGTTACATTCAAGACCGACGATGTGGCAGAAAATCTGAAAAAATACGGCGGATTCATTCCGGGCATACGTCCGGGGCCGCCGACAGCGCAGTATATTGATTTCGTACTTTCGAGGGTTACACTTGGAGGCGCCGTTTATATTTCGCTTATTTGCGTGTTACCTTCGCTTCTTACGCAGAATCTCAATGTCCCGTTTTATTTCGGTGGCACAAGCGTCCTGATTCTTGTCGGCGTGGCACTTGATACGGTTGCACAGATTGAAACATTCCTTCTCACGCGCAATTATGAAGGCTTCATGAAACACACGCGTCTCAAGGGAAGGTACGGCAGCTGATGATCATGATATTTCTGGGGCCTCCAGGCTCCGGCAAGGGAACGCAGGCGAAGAGACTTGTCGGCGAGCGCGGATGGCCGCAGCTTTCGACGGGCGACATGCTTAGGAGCGCGATCAGCAACGGTACAAGTCTGGGGCTTGAAGCGAAGTCTTTCATGGACAAGGGGCAGCTTGTTCCTGATTCGGTTGTCATCGGGTTGATTTCCGAGCGGATAGAATCCGGCGACTGCCAGAGCGGTTTCATGCTCGATGGTTTTCCAAGAACGATACCGCAGGCCGAAGCTTTGGATAAAATGTTGCTTGAGCAGGGGCGTAAAGTGGAACGCGTGGTCCTTTTCGACGTAAAAGACAATGAATTGGTGCGCAGGCTTTCGGGGCGCAGGACCTGTCTGAAGTGCGGTTCCATGTATCATGTAGAATTCACCAGACCGTCAAGAGATGGCATTTGTGACAAATGTGGCGAAATGCTTGTTCAACGGGATGATGACAAGACAGCGGTGATTTCAAAGCGTTTGGAGGTCTACCATCAGCAGACGGCCCCGCTGGTTGGCTACTATCGCAAACAGGGCAAATTGCGCGAGCTGGATGCGTCCGTGCAACCCGATACTGTTTATGAATCGCTCATAAAGGCTTTATCATAGGCGCCTTTGGCGGCGCTTGGGAGCCTGGATGATAATCCTCAAGTCAGAACATGAGATCGAAAAAATGCGTGCTGCGTGCCGGACCGTGGCGCTGATTCTTGATGAGATGGCTCGCTTGTCCGCTCCGGGCATAACCACTGGAGAAATCAATAAATTTGCCGAAAAACGGTGTAAAGAACTGAAAGTGGTTCCGGCTTTCAAGGGATACAACAGCTTTCCGGCTTGTGTTTGTATTTCGGTCAATGATGAGATCATACACGGTATTCCAAGCCATAAACGGACATTATGTAACGGCGACATTGTGGGCCTTGATTTCGGGGTTATTCAGGACGGATGGTACGGTGATGCGGCCTGCACTGTCGGTATTGGCACGATATCTGAGGGGGCCCGAAAACTCATGGAGGCAACCAATGAAAGCCTGTATAAGGGCATTTCCGAGTGTCGGGAGGGTAATCACCTCCTTGATATAGGCTATGCCATTCAGAATTATGTTGAAGGCTTAGGTTATAGCGTGGTAAGGGAATTCGTCGGTCATGGTATTGGCAGGGCGCTTCATGAGGAACCTCAGGTTCCGAATGTAGGTGTCAAAGGAAAAGGCCAGAAGCTCAAGGCAGGTATGGTGCTTGCGATTGAGCCAATGATCAACGCGGGCAATCACAAAGTGAAAGTCCTTGATGACGGCTGGACGGCCGTCACTGAGGATCATTCGCTTTCTGCTCATTTTGAGCATACGGTTGCCATAACTCCGGATGGTCCGGAGATTTTGACTGTCAGGTAAATACGGGATGAGCAAGGAAGATGCGATTCAGGTTGAGGGAGTGGTTCTTGAGCCGCTTCCAAACGCGATGTTCAAGGTTGAACTGCCGAACGGTCACAAGATACTGGCACATATTTCGGGCAAGATGCGGATGCATTACATCAAGATTCTGCCCGGGGACAAAGTGACGGTAGAAATGTCGCCTTATGATCTGACTCGTGGCAGGATTACCTACCGCGTGAAATGATCTGGGGCCGGAAGAGGAAAAAAAGATGAAGGTCCGGGCTTCCGTTAAAAAGATTTGCGATAAATGTAAAATCATCAAGCGCAAGGGCGTGGTCAGGGTTATTTGTGATAATCCGCGCCACAAACAGCGCCAGGGTTAGTGAAAGGAAGGTAGCAAGTGGCACGCATTGCAGGTGTAGATCTGCCGCGAAACAAGAGGATTGAAGTTGCGCTCACATATATCTATGGGATCGGGCGCTCCACTTCCAGAAGGATCCTGAACGAGGTCAATATTGATCTCAACAGGAAATCAGAATCGCTCGATGAGACCGAAGTGGCGAAAATCCGTGAAATCATCGACCATAAACATAAAGTGGAAGGCGATCTGAGGCGCGACGTCAGCATGAACATAAAGCGTCTTGTGGATCTTGGCTGTTACCGCGGCAGCCGGCATCGCAAGGGTCTTCCCGTCAGGGGACAGCGAACGCATTCCAACGCTCGTACGCGCAAGGGCAGGGCTATTGCAATTGCGGGCAAGAAATCCATCAAGGCGATGAAGTAAGGCTGGATGTAATATGTCAGAACAGGAAAAACAGGAAACACCAAAAACAGAAAAAGAATCAAAGAAGGCCGCCGCACCAGCGGCCGCCCCTGATGATGCAGCCAAGGCCGGCGATGCCGCTGCCGTTAAAAAAGTGAAGAAGGGCAAGAAGAATGTTGCCAATGGCAATGTTTATATACTTTCATCATTTAATAATACGGTTGTGACATTTACGGACCAGGTTGGAAACGCGATTTGCTGGTCCAGCGCCGGCGGCAAGGGGTTCCGCGGATCGCGGAAAAACACGCCGTTTGCGGCCCAGGTTGCCGCCGAGGATTCTGCGCGCAAGGCGGTTGAAAATGGAATGCGTTCGGTACAGGTTTTTGTTAGCGGTCCCGGCGCGGGCCGTGAGTCCGCGCTCAGGGCGCTTTCGGCCGCAGGGCTCAGGATTTCTTACATAGAGGATGTGACGCCCATTCCGCACAACGGCTGTCGTCCTCCGAAAAGAAGGAGGGTCTGACCATGGCGCGCAAGCAGGGTTCGGTGTGCAGGATCTGCCGCAGGGAAAATCAGAAACTCTTCATGAAGGGTGATCGTTGTTACACGGATAAATGCGCCTTCGAGCGCAGGGGTTATCCGCCAGGCCAGCACGGACAGGGCAGGATCAAGTTTTCAGAGTACGGTCTTCAGCTTCGAGAGAAACAGAAGATAAAGAGGATGTATGGGCTGCTTGAACGGCAGTTCCGCAATCTGTTTGAAAAGGCCGAGCAGATGAAGGGCATTACCGGCTCTAATCTTCTTACAATGCTTGAGCGAAGGCTTGATAACGTAACCTACAGGAGCGGGTTTGCCAATTCGCGCACTGAGGCGCGGCAGCTCGTAAAACACGGGCACTTCAACGTGAACGGAAAGCGTGTGGATATTCCATCATTTTTAGTAAAAAAAGGTGATGTTGTAGAAGTGCGTGACAAGAGTCGCAGCAAGGTTAAAATTGCCGCTGCGCTCGAGGCCGTCAAGCGCAGGGAAATTCCGCAGTGGCTGGAGCTTGACTCTGCATCTTTCAAGTCGAGGATCAGGGATCTTCCATCGCGTGACGATCTGACGGCGCCAATGGAAGAAAGGCTTGTTGTAGAGTTGTATTCGAAGTGATTTTGTGAGGCGGGGCAGGAGCACTGGCGTCAATATGACGTCAGGCCTGGCATGATGCCGGCGGGCTCCCGTGACCCCTTGTTTAACTGTAAGCTTCCGCATGGCCGGAGCATGGAAGACCGGCGAGGCAGCGGCAGGAGATATGCAATGTTGGAAAAAAACTGGCGGGATCTGATCAAACCAAAGGCGCTTGACGTCGACAAGGATTCACTTTCGGTGATTTATGGCAAGTTTGTAGCCAAACCGCTTGAACGCGGTTTCGGGCTTACTCTTGGCAATTCACTGAGGCGCGTGCTTCTTTCGTCGCTTCAGGGAGCTTCGGTGACTGCGATCAAGATTGAGGGCGTACTTCATGAGTTCACCCCCATGCATGACGTGACCGAAGATGTGGCTGAGATCATTCTTAATCTCAAGGAAGTGCGTTTCAAGATGCACGCCGAGAGCGTTATGGTGGCAATCGACAAGACCGGGCCATGCACGATTACTGCGGCGGATATTGTTTGTCCGGAGAACATCCACGTTCTCAATCCGCAGCAGACGGTCGCCACTCTTGGCAAGGGCGGAAAATTCCGCGCTGAAATCAAGGTCAATCGCGGCCGCGGATATGTTCCGGCTGAGAACAACAAGACGGAAGACATGCCGATCGGCTGGATTCCGGTGGACAGTTTTTTCTCGCCCATCAAGCGGGTTAATTACAGCGTTACACAAAGCCGCGTCGGACAGAGAACCGACTACGACAAGCTTACATTTGAGGTTTGGACGGACGGTTCCATCCAGCCGGAGGACGCGGTTTCGCTTGGCTCAAAAATCTTGAAAGACCAGCTTTCAGTGTTTCTCAACTTTGAAGAGGAGCCGGAGCCGGTGGTTCAGACCAAGGAAGAGGGTCCTGCGCAGTTCAATCCGAATCTCTATCGTTCGGTTGAAGAACTGGAGCTTTCTGTCCGTTCGGCAAATTGTCTGCAGAATGCCAACATCAAATACATCTACGAGCTTGTTCAGAAGACTGAAGCCGAAATGCTCAAGACCAAGAATTTCGGTCGCAAGTCCTTGAACGAGATCAAGGATATCCTGGTGGAGATGGGTCTCAACCTTGGGATGAAGCTCGATGGTTTTGTTCCGCCGACGCAGCCGCCGAAACCGGCTGATTCGGATGTGGACGAAAACAAGATCATGAGCGATCGCCAGAAGGATGGCGGGGCAGAGGATGATGACGAAGGCGATGACATCGAGGATTAATGCCTTCAGGGAGTGATTTATGAGACATGGTGTAGATGGCCGCAAGTTCGGTCGCAATACTTCGCATAGGCTGGCGATGTTCCGTAATCTGGCCAACTCGGTCATAGACAAGGAGCGGGTCATAACAACCGTGCAAAAGGCAAAAGAGGTCCGGCGGGTGATTGACCGTCTGGTTACTCTTGGCAAGACAGGGACTCATCACGCACGTCGTCTGGCCTTTGACAGAACACGGTGTGATGATGTTGTAAAAAAGCTCTTTACGACTCTTGCTGACCGGTACAAGACCCGTGCCGGCGGTTATACACGCGTGCTTCGCATGTCGGACCGTCGCTGGGGGGATTCGGCAGAGATGGCCCTCATAGAGATGGTTGATCATCCTCTTATAGATCGCAAGCGAAAGCGCAAGGACGATAAAAAAGCCGGAAAAGACGCGGCCGAAGGCGGGCACCCTGATGCGCAGGCCCCCGGTCCCAAGGATACGTTCAACAAGTTCCGGCGATTGTTTTCGTCCAAGTCAAAAATTAATGCGCAAGCCGGCAAGCAACACCAGGCCAAGACCGGTGGGGCGGGCCGCAAGGCCCCGTCAGCTGGCGGCGGCGGCAGCAAAACTGGTGGCAGCAGCAGCTGAGATTGCCTGGTTTTTCAGGTTTGCGAGAGCCAGATCACTATGCGTACCTTGCCATGAGGCAGGGGTTTGCGGGATTTGTTCTTGTACCAGGTGAATTTTTCACTTGAACTGTTTTTATCCTGTTGCTGATTCTGGCTGTGCGACGTATTGCCAGACATTTTCTGGAGATGGTTTTTCAGCCCTGAAACAATGTGTTTGGAAACCACGAGATCAAACTGGATGCCACCAGGAGCTTCGGTCCCGCCCAGCCGCGCTGTGTCCTTTGGTATTCCAAGGCTGGAAAGTGTTTGAACAACTTTTGTTCTGACCTCGTGAGGGCTGTCGGTTCTCAGGATGAAGCGCCAGATTTCCGATTCCCCCACCCTGATGTCGGGGCCGGTGGCCTGGTCATATTCATCCTGCGTGGTATTGTCTTCAGCGGTATATTCATCCTGGAATTCATCCGATTGTGATTCACCTTCTGCGGATTTTCCGCGCCCGAGCGGGATTGTCGCCGTTGACTGACCGGCTTCACCGGGCAGCATGTTTTCCAGGTTGAAAGCATCAAGTCTTTTTTCCATGTTGTGTTCGTAAATGGATCTCAGCCTGGGAACCATCGCTACGACGATCATTACGGCAAGTGCGATGCCGATTCCTTCAACGCCGGTGCGCAGAAACCAGGGTGCGCGCTCCCATCTTGACCGGCTCAGTTGCCATCCTTCCTTGGGAATGGAGAACGAAAGCGGCGTTTTTTTGATGTCATCCGGCATGCTTGTTCTTGGCGTGTCGGCAAC
>MEQJ01000128.1:23887-31511 GCA_001770165.1 Bdellovibrionales bacterium RIFOXYD1_FULL_53_11
TGTCGGGTTCGATGGTGCCGTCAAGAATTCCGGGCGAATGTTTGAAAATATCGCTGCAATTCATTTGTTGCTCCAGATTAGTCCGGCCAGCGCTCCAAGCGCCTGCTGCCGCTGGAGCCTGACACTGTCCAGCGGACAGGACATGATGGCCGCGATTTCCTTGAAGTCAAAACCGTATTTGTCCTTCATGAGAAGCAGGGCCTGCGATTCGGCTGGAAGACGGTGAAAGTATGAATCGAATCTGGAAAGCCTGGCTTCTGGCGGGAGACCCGCATCGAGCATGATCTGCTCGGAGGGGGTGAGACGTCTGCCGAGTTTTTTGGCCATTTTCATAAGATGCTTATAGGCAATATGAAAGACCCATGCCCGTTCATTGAGCACATATTTATTGGCGGGACGGCTTTTCTTGATTTCCCGGATTATCACGCGGATGGCAGCGCGGGCATTGGACTGGCTCCAGAGCACTGTTGCGCACAGGTCAAAAAGCAGGTCGCCATAACGGTCGACGGTTTGCCGGACGATATCTTCCGCTTGGTTGCTGGTGTCGGGCTGGCTCACAAAGTAGAGTGTAGGGCTTCGCTGACCATTGCGTCAAAAGGAAAAAGTTTTTCCTGCTCCAGCAGTGAATCAAGATTTGAGTTGATTGAGGGATGCTTGTCGGCAAACAGGGTGCAGCAGTCCGTGGCAGGCTGGATTGAAATAGCAAAAGTGCCGAATTTTTCTGCCCGCTCAATAATCTCATCCTTGTCAAAGGCAAGCAGCGGTCTAAGAACCGGAACCCCGGCGGCTTCATCAACCGCAATGATATTATCGAGTGTCTGACTGGCAACCTGGCCAAGACTCTCTCCGGTTAAGAGACATCGCGCCTTTTCACGCCATGCGATGCGGGATGCGATTCTCATCATCATGCGCCTGTAAAGCAGCGTACGCATGCGGGGATTGGTGACGCTGGCGATTTTTTCCTGGATGCGTCCGAAGGGGACGACATGGACCGGTTGCGGATTCGGCTGGAACCTGTTTATGGCTTTGGCGAGCTCTTGTACTTTGTCTGTGGCTTCCGGACCGGTAAAGGGCTGACCGTCAAAATGAACAAAACTGACTGTTGCGCCGCGCTTGAGGGCCATGATGGCCGCAACAGGCGAATCAATGCCGCCCGACAACAGGCACAAAAGATGGCCGGAAGTGCCGACCGGCAATCCTCCGGGTCCGGGATGCTTTTGGGTCCAGATGAAGGACTCGCCATCGCGGAGCTCGATGCCGAGTGTGAAATCCGGGTTGTCAAGATCCACGGTCAGGGACGGGTGCTCCAGTTTGATTCTGCCGCCGACTTCCCTGTCTATTTCCATGGAGGTGAGAGGGAGCGCCTTGTCGCTTCTGCGTGTAAACACGCGGAAAGTGCGGGGCGTACCATGGGCGTCAAACCAGCGGAGTGCTTCGCGTTTGGCGGCAGAAGTGATTAGCGCAAGATCGGTCTTTACGGGAATCATTTCACTGAAGCTTGACATGCCGAACAACCTTTTCAGGGCCGTCACGGCAGCTGTTGTTTCGGCGTCGGTGAAATCTGCGCGGATTACAATGCGCCCGCGGAGTTGTTCCATTATCAGGTCATGCGCTTCGTGGTTTTTTCCGAGTTCGCGTTCAAGAAGTTTGCGGGCATTGATGGCAAGACGGTTTTCAAACCATTTGCGGTTGGCGCCCTTGAGGGCGATTTCGTGATAACGGAGCAGAAATACCCGCCGGCTCACCGCTGCCGCCTTCCAGGCAATGAAGAAGAAAGTGTTTCAAGGGACTGTTTGATGGCATCGGAGAGCCGGTCGATCTCCCCGGCGGTATTGAGATGCGAGAAACTTATGCGTATTGCGGACGAGCTGATTGCCGGCTCAAGTCCCATTGCGTCCAGGACGGGGTCAGAAGACACCTTGCCGGACTCACAGGCCGAGCCGGTTGCGACGATTACGCCGTGTTCTTCGATCATTCTGGCAAAAGGCCCTGCCGGGATGCCCGGCGCGCTGAGATTGATGATATAGGGTACAGCGGTGTCAGGGCTGTTTGTTCTGAGATGCCGGAGGGTTCCGGTTGCTTCGAGGTTGAAGAAAAGTTGTTCGCGGAGTTTCTGGAATGTCGCGGTCCGGGACTGCATGTTTTGAATCGCTTCGAGCGCCGCCGCATGAAACCCTGCAACAAGACCTGGACTTTGCGTGCCGGAACGCCAGCCCCCCTCCTGGCCGCCGCCCCAGACAAGGGGTCTCAATCCCTGTTCAAGAATCCTGGAATTCAGAACGATCAATGCCCCGATTCCCTTGGGTCCGTGGAGTTTATGGGATGAGATAGAAAGCATGTCAACCGCCGAGGGCCATGAGGGCGATCTGATTTTTCCGAATGCCTGAACCGCATCAGTGTGGAAAACCGCCCGGCCCTTCGCACGGGATTTTACTTTTCCGGCAAGCGTTTCGACATCGTAAAGGGCTCCGGTGATGTTATTGACTTGGTGGATGCTGCAAACAAGATTTTTATTTACATCGCAGCATTGCATCAAGGCTGTTTCGTCAATACTGCCGCTGGATACGGGTACTGTAATATGATTCACGCCGAACTTGGCAAGTGACGCGGCGGTTTTGCGGACAGCCGGATGTTCGGTTGTTGTTGTCAAAACGGTTATTGTTTGCCTTGCATCGGATTTGTCGCCAAGCGCCGAGCCGTAGATTGCAAGATTATCCGACTCGCTGCCGCTTGCGGTGAAAATCACCTGCTTTGGCTCGACATTGAAATGATCTGCAAAAAATTCCCGGGCTTTCGAGATGGCGCGTGCGGCTTCGCGCCCGGGTTTGTGGGAGGACGACGGATTTGCGTACTCGTCACACGCAAAACGGCGGACACACTCAAGCGCGGCGGGGCAGCATTTTGTCGTTGAGGCGTTGTCAAAGAAAATGTACTTATCCATCTGGTGTGGGTTTTATGACAATGAACGCCGGCAATCAACGGTTTGAAAAAATAAGGCATTCCTTGCCGGATGGGATTGTAGCGAGTTCCGATTCCCATGTGCTGAGGGCGTATTCACAGGATCTATGGCCCCGTAAAATGATCGAAATACGCGAGCAGGGTCCCGATCCGGAACCGGCGATGGATCTTGTCCTCTGGCCGGAAAATGCGGCTCAGATTTCTGACGTTGCCAGGTGGGCGGTTCGAATGGATTGCGCTCTTTATCCTTATGGTGCCGGTTCCGGGGTGTGCGGGGCCACTACGGCTGACGCGGGTGAGCCGAGGCCAAGAGTGGTGGTGGACCTCAAGCGAATGAACTGTGTGCGTTCAATAGACCGTAAATCAATGACCGCCTGGGTGGAGGCGGGGATCATCGGGGAGAACCTGGAGCGCCATCTCAACCAGGAGGGGCTTACGCTCGGGCATTTTCCCTCGTCGCTTTATTGTAGTTCGCTTGGAGGATGGCTGGCCACCCGCTCAGCAGGGCAACTTTCGACAAAATACGGCAAAATAGAAGACATGGTCTTATCGCTTGAATGTGTATTTGCCGACGGTACGGTTGCGGAGACTGCACGCGCGCCACGAAGCGCGATGGGGGCGGATTGGACACAGCTTCTTCTTGGCACCGAGGGGACGCTTTGTTTTTTCTCGGCTGCGTGCGTGCTGGTGCATCCGCTGCCTGAAAAACGTGTGGGGCTTTCGTTTGAAACTCCCGATATCCGCACTGCCATGGAATTTGCCCGCATGGCCTTGCAAGCCGGTCTCAGGCCGGCGGCACTTAGGATTTACGATCCCCTGGAAACCTCGCTGACGCTCAGCCGCGCTGTTTTGAAGGAAAGCGGTTTTGGAGGCGGAGCCGCCATCGTGGCTCAATTCGAGGGAGGGGCGGCGGTTACAGATGCCGGGGCGGGTGAGCTGTTGCGCATGGCGCCGCTTGCTGGTGCGCGCCGGATTGGAGATCAGCTGGCGCAGCACTGGTGGGAGCACCGCTACGATATTTCATACAAGCAGCAGCTCATCATGAGCCATGGCAGGATGATTCTTGATACGTTTGAGGTGGCTGCCACCTGGGACAAATTGCAGGCGGTGTATGAGGCGGTAAAAAACGTGAACATCGGTTTTGGGATAGTGCTTGCGCATCTCAGTCACTTTTATCATGCGGGTGCAAACATTTATTTTTCGATCGTGGCACATGCGGGCCTGACGCCGGATGTGCCGGCAAGGTACGACAGCATCTGGTCCGATGTCATGCGTGCGGCCGAGGGCGCAGGCGCCACGCTCAGTCATCATCATGGGGTGGGCCGGCTCCGGCGGGAATGGATAATGCGCGAACGCGCGGATTGGATGAAAATATTTTTGAAGGTAAAAAATGGGTTTGACCCTGAAAACCATCTCAATCCCGGCAAAATGGGCGGTTAAGCGCCTGCTGGGCGTTACGCTGCTCAGATTTCCGGGGGGCACATCCGGCGTTTCTGCGTGCATGTTCTGTCCCGAAATGTGCCGGTTCGCCTGTCCGGTTGCGGTTGCAAGCGCCAATGATGCTCTTACGCCTTCAAACAAAGTTGCGCTTTTATACAAACACGGGCGCTGGCCGGTCAGATCGCGGACCGACGGCGAAAAATGGCCGCTTTATGCCTGTACCGGCTGCGGTCGCTGTACCGAGTATTGTTTATACAAGGTACAGGTCGCGGATTTGTTGTTTGAAGCGCGCAAACAACACCCCTGGTCGCGTGCCGTCGGCTTGGGCGGGGATGACATTTATGCAAAAAAATGCGCTCTGGAATGTGAACAAAAGCTTCTGGAGGGCCCCCCGAAGTCGTTGATCCGCAAACTGCAGGGGCGACGCTGGCTTTTGCATGAATCGGTTTGGCTTTCAAGGAGGCTCGGGCGGCGTGCGACTGTTGATGATTTTGTCGCGCGGCTCATGGCTTCGGGAATCGAACTTGTGGTGCCAGCCGCACATGGCATTGACACGATTGACTGTGGCGGTGAGTCGCCGACGTACGCGAGACTTTTTCCTTCCGATGCGCTGAGGATGGCGCGCATGATCTGGGAGCGTGACATGAAGCGGGCGGATGGCGTGCTTTGTTTCAGCACTGGCTGTCGTGAACATCTGTTGCGTGCGCTTGACGGAGTTCCGGTGGTTTACGCGGGCGGTGAAGAAGAGGCCGTGTTGAATGCAAGCGGAGGAACTGCTTCGACGCTGGTTCTTTATAATCCTCTCTCGGGTTCGGGGGATGGGGGCTGGAAGTTGCGCCACAAGGAAATCAAGGCGGCACTTGCTGCAGAATATGATTTGAAGCCTGTATCAGGGACCGAACGCGCATCCATGTTGATCCGTTCGGCGCTTCGTGACGGCACCAGGCGGATAATTGTCTGCGGAGGGGATGGCACTGTTTCTGATGCCGCACAGGGATTTGTGGATATTTCGGGTGAAGGCGTGCGGCTTGTGAAAAGCGATGCGGTGCTTGGTGTCCTGCCGATCGGGCGCGGGAATGATTTTTTCAGATCACTAACGGAAGGATCAATGCTTCCTGGCCGTTCGGCATGGGAGCGGGGGCTTGAGCTTCTGAAAAACGGAGTGGTAAAACCCGTGGATGCCGGGCTGATTACGATGAGTGCGTCCGGGCGGAATAACAAAAAATCAGTTTTTATAAACATCACAAGCCTTGGATACGGCGGTTTGGTTGTTGACCGTGTGCTTGGTAAAAAGGGGTGGATTGCCCGCACTCCGCTTGGTTGTGGCGGGACTGCTTATATCGCGCAGACTCTTGTCTCGCTGGCTGCGTACAAACCGGTCGGCATGGCGATCAGCGTTGATGGTCGCGAATTGTACAGTGGTCCTGTGTTTTCGGCGTTTGTTCTCAATGGCTGGTATAATGCCGGCGGCGCGCGCTGGTCCCGTTCGGCCCGGCTTGATGACGGTTTGTTTGATGTTCTTTTGTTCGAGCCCCGCGGAGTCATGGAGACGCTCCTTACCATGCCCAGGATGAAAAGCGGCGAGTGGAATGGCGTGCTTCGCGCACATGGTGCGCGCGGCGGGCGTGTTGAAGTGAAATTGTTGCCCGGAGCGCGTGAGCGGCTCAGACACCCCATGCTTGAGGCCGATGGTGATTTGCCGGAGCCTCCGGATGCGGATACTGCGGTGTTTGAAATTTTGAGCGGAGCGATAAGGGTGATAAGGTAGATTTTACCTTTATCAAGCATGTCAGCTATTATTTCTTTTTTTTCACTGAAAAACCGAATTTGCCGAGGTTCCTGCCCAGTTCGTAATACTGCCCGTGAGAATAGGCTACTAGTCCGGCTTTTGAAAGATGAAGGGCGCCGGTTTTTTTATCAAGATATCGTTCGTCCGCATGAATGGCCAGGACCTCTGCTATGAATACGTCATGAGATCCGAGTTCGAGCATTTGTTTCACGCGGCATTCGATGCTGATGGGTGATTCAAGGATCATGGGGGCTGCGACAGCGGATGAGGGCGTAGGGGTGAGTTTCATTTCCTTGAATTTTGCATGGTCCCGCCCTGATTTAACGCCGCACCAGTCGGCAGCGCGCACGAGTTTTGTCGAAGTGAGATTGATCACAAACTCGCCGGTTTTGCGGATGATGTCATATGAATACCGCGATTTCCGCACCCCGATATAGCAATAGGGCGGATTGCTCGACATTGTGCCGGTCCAAGCTATTGTTATTATGTTGGCGTCTTTGACGGAGGTGCCGCAGCTTACCATTGCAACCGGAATCGGATAGATCATTGTGCCCGGTTTCCATTTTACTTTTTTGATCGTTGTCATGGTGAAAACTCCCTTTTTGACGCTATAGTCGTATCTATATGACACCTTCAATACAGCGGGCAATCGAGAATCTTAAGAAGAACCGGTTTGAGGTTCATTATTTTGATACGGCGCGGGCCGCGGCGGATGGCATAATGGACAAACTTCGTGCGGCGCGAAGCATAAGTCGTGGCGGGTCGGCCACGGTGGATGCGCTCGGACTCATCGAGCGCATGCAAAAGGAGGGGCTGCCCTTCAGGGATTACAAGTCGCGCGAGGACCGTATGGCCTCGTTGGAGGCGCAGTACTATTTGACGGGTTCGAACGCCATTACGGAGGATGGCAAGCTGGTTAATATCGATGGTGCGGGCAACCGGGTAGCAGCCATGTCTTTTGGGCCCGAAAAGGTTTTCGTGCTGGCGGGCATTAACAAGATTGTGCCGGACGAAGCGGCCGGGTTTGAGCGCATACGCACCGTGGCGGCGCCGATGAACGCACAAAGGCTCGGACGCAAAACGCCGTGTGTGGCCAGCGGAATGTGTTCCGACTGTGACAGTCCGGAGAGGATTTGTCGCAAGAACATGGTGGTAACCCGGCCCGAGAAGGGGCGTTTTGAGATTTTTTTGATAGGCGAGAATCTCGGGTTCTGAAATATCAAGCACTTAACGCTTCGCATATACCAAAAGTTGGCGGACACTTTCCGAAAAGTTGGCGGACACCTTCCGTTTAACTTTTTGACAGCTGGTGCCGACAAGTAAGACAGAGAGAGGCACCGCCATGATCAATTGGGAAGAACTCAAACACATTCACGTCATCCGTAAACTTGAGGAAGTGCTTGCGCAGTGGTTCGCGACGGAAATATTTTTCGTCGA
>MEQJ01000128.1:31524-49687 GCA_001770165.1 Bdellovibrionales bacterium RIFOXYD1_FULL_53_11
GAGAGAGCTGGTACTCAAGGCTTTTTCGGCCGCAAGCGAAAAAGTATATGCCGGTGACAAGCCTCGTATCGTTTTTGAAGGACCCGCCGGCGTGGAACACATGATCGCTTCGCGCATCTCGATCGAAAACGAGTACCTTGGCAGCGTGTTTGCCTATTCGTATCTTGAAAAGCCGGTAACTGCCGAAGCGCAAAAGAGTGCCCGCGCCGCCGTAGAGGCCCTCGGACTCGACGGCGAGGCGTTTGACAACGCTATGGCGAGGATGAAAACCCTCACCGAAGGCGAAAAAAAATACCTTTTTGAACTCGTTGACCTCGTGTCTCAGGAAATTGTTACGTTTCATACCGAGATTTCAAAACGCGAAGAGCGGATCAACGCCCTGAACAACCAGCTCGGCAGCCGCTACAGCTACAACTCGATGATCGGCAAGTCAAAACCCATGCAGGAGCTGTACTCGCTTCTCGACAAGATCAAGTCTTCCGAATCAACCGTGCTCGTCCAGGGCGAGAACGGTACAGGCAAGGAACTCATCGCGCGCGCCATTCATTATAACTCGCCACGCAAAGACTCGCAGTTTGTGACCGTCAACTGCTCGGCGTTCAATGAAAATCTTCTCGACAGCGAACTCTTCGGCCATGTGAAGGGATCGTTCACGGGAGCGATCAAGGACAAAAAGGGCCTGTTTGAAACAGCCGACAAGGGCACGCTGTTTCTGGATGAAATCGGCGACATGTCACCAACGATGCAGGTCAAGCTCCTGCGTGTCATACAGGAAGGAACGCTCACGCCCGTTGGCGGAACCGAGCAGCGCAAGGTTGATGTCCGCGTCGTGGCCGCCACGAACAAGGACCTCAAGGAGATGATCGAGACCGGCACGTTCCGCGAAGATCTTTATTACAGGATCAACGTCATCAATGTCGTGGTGCCGCCGCTGAGGGACCGCAAAGAGGATATCCCGGTGCTTGTGGATCATTTTCTTGCGCGCGGCTGCAAGGAAAAAAGCCTGCCGATGAAGGCGCTCGCCAAGCGGGCGCTGGAGAGGATTTTTGACTATCCGTGGCCCGGCAACATCCGCGAGCTTGAAAACGAGATTGAACGCCTGATCGTCCTTTCCGGCGACGAGGTGAGAATTGCCGCCGATCTGCTCTCGCAGCGCATACGCGAGCACGGCGACAATGCCAAGGTGCAGGGCGTGCGTGTTGCCGGCAAACTCAAGGACGCGCTTGAAGAACTTGAAAAAACGATGATCCGCGAGGGGCTCCGGCGCACCGGCTGGAACAAGAGCCGTCTTGCAAAGGAGCTGGGCATTTCGCGCGCCGGTCTTATAATGAAGGTCGAAAAATACGGCCTGGACAAGCGCAAGATCACGCGCGCCATTGACGGCTCCGGCAGCGGCGGCGGCGGCAGCGGCGAAGCAGCGGCATAACCGCCATTTATTTTTTGGGCCAGCCGTAGGGATAGCGCCAGCCGTCAAAATCGCCGTCCTGTCCGTAATAGCTGCGGGTTTTTCCGAAACTCCGCGGGGCGCCGATATAAAACCGCATAAGCATTGCCAGATCGTATATGGGCCGCGGCCCCATCACCCCGCCTGTGGTGTAGATCTGCCCGCCTGCAGCGGCCATGATGTCCACCGCCGGGGTGATCGGCCAGATATAGCCGGCTTCGACCATGATGCCGATCGCTCCGGACGCCTTTGAGTATCCGGTAAGGCCAGAGCCCGGCAGGTTGCGCTTTAAAGTAAATAATGACGCTCCGGTTGTGAGGAAGTATCTTTGCAACTCGAATCTTACGGTCAGATAGTTGCCGATGATGGAATAGCTCATGGTGCCCTGCGAACCATTGCTCATCCTGGCCTGGTAGCCGAACTGGATATAAAAGGGCGAAGGCATCGGAAACACATTGGCGCCGAATCCCAGCAGGAAAAGCGTGCCGATTCCGATATTGCTGGGGACCTCGCTCGAAAAAAATGTATTGGGCCCCTTGATCCACGAAAGCCCGCCGGCCATGTCGAAATAAAAGCGTGATATTGCATGTGCGCTGCGGGGCAGGAGTCCCGTAGAAAGCGCGAACACAAGCAACAGTGCGGCCAGTCTGCGGGTCATGCGCCGGCCACAACCTTTCCGGCAATTTCTGCATGTTCTTTGGTGCCGATCAGATTAGACAGGGCCGCGGTTTCAACCCGGTGCCAGGGCAGGAGAACCTCGCGCTTGAGGGCGCGCGAGCGGTCCGTGGCCTTGATTACGATCGAGGGATGGAGTTCGCCCGAATCAAGCGCTTTGACGAGCGCTTCGTATGCGTGGCGCGAGGCTTTTTCAGTCCTGTAGATCAAGGCATCGCAACCCGCGTTTATTGCAAGCACGGGAGCTTCCTCGGCGCCGAAGTGATCCACAATCGCCTTCATCTCCATGTCGTCGCTTATGACCATTTTTGAATAACGCAGCTCCTTGCGCAAAATCCCCTCTATTGTTTTATGGGAAAGCGTCGCGGGATATTCGGCATCGATCTCGCGATTGATGATATGCGCGGTCATCACCATTGAAACGCGAGACTTGAAGGCTTTCAAGAACGGCTTGAGCTCGCGGGAGCGGAGCTTTTCGAGCGGAATCTCGACCTTGGGAAGCGCGAAGTGCGAATCGGTATTGGTGTCGCCGTGGCCCGGAAAATGTTTTATGCACGGCTGTACGCCCTGCGTGAGATGCCCGCGCGCAACAGCCGAGACCATTTTTGAAACAATCTCTTCGCTTTGGCCATACGACCGGGGGCCGATTACCGGATTGCGGGGATTGGTGTTGATATCGGCTACGGGGCAGAAATTTACATTTACACCAACGGCACGCAGCTCTTTTCCAATGAGTTCTCCGATGTCAAAAGCGATTTTAGGTGAGCCGCTGGCGCCAATGGCCGAGGCGTCCGGAATCTTCGTAAATGGTTTTTTGAACCTCTGCACCCTGCCGCCTTCATGATCCACGCTTATCCAGAGCGGCAGATCGGCGCGGCACTCCTGTATGTGGTTTGTGAGATCGGCCACCTGTGCCGGACTGTCATAGTTCTGCGCAAACAGGATCACTCCTCCGATGCGGGCCTGTGAAAGGAAGGAGGCTGTTTCTTCAGCCAGCTCAAGTCCTTCAAATCCTGTGATTAAAAGCTCTCCGACCCGTTTTTTTGCCTCATCGAGTGACATCACCTTGGATTATACCCGGTGCGGAGGCAGGGGTAAAGGCGGGCGTGGACCTGTAAAAATCCGGCCTGAAATGTTTTTCCGAAGACCGGTCCTGCACGAATCCGTTTACTATTCCAAATTCATCAAGAGCGGCACGGGCGCTTTCCTGCTCTTTTGCAAGAAGCGGCCTGTATAGCTCCTGGAACATCGCACAATCGCTGCCTCCGGTCCTGGCAACCCTGTGCGCCGGGTAGTACTGGCTCATGAGGCTTACGGAGATGTCGCACGAAATTTCCTCGGCCAGAAACCTGATACACTCGCGTGTGCCGCCCGGGTCTCCTGGCAGCGCCAGATGCCGCACCAGCACGCCGCGCGTGGCCACTCCATCGGCGTCAAGAACAAGCCGGCCTTTTTGCCGCCACATCTCGCGTATCGCGCGGCGGCTCACTGAAACATAGTCCGGAGCGTCCGAAAGCCGGGCGGCCGCAGAATCAAAAGAATATTTGATGTCCGGCAGATAGATGTCGACCACATCTTCAAGCGCCTGAAGCGTGTCGACGCAGTCGTAGGCGCTCGTGTTGTATGCCACCGGGAGCTTGAGGCCCTGCCTGCGCGCTTCGATCACGGCATCAGCCATTTGTGATGTGAAATGCGATGGAGTGACAAACTCGATATTGTGACAGCCCTTGCCCTGCAGCCACAGGATTCTGCCGACAAGCGCCTCGGGAGTGATTTCTGATTTTGCGGGGTCGGTATCCTGGCTTATCTGGTGGTTCTGGCAGTAAATGCATTTCAAATTGCAGCCGGCGAAAAATATGGTTCCGGCGCCGCGCGAGCCGGAGAGTACGGGTTCTTCGCCGTGATGGACGCATGCGGACGGCACCGCTGGAAGGATGCCCGAGCGGCAGTAGCCCGTATGTCCTTGCACACGGTTCGCGCCGCAGCGGCGGGGGCAGAGGGTGCAATGCGACATGGGTCCTTGCATGATGAAACCCTACCTTTTTCTTGACAGCTTCTCGGACAGAAGCTGCAGCGCAAGCACCGTCAGCACAAGCGGCACTCCGGCGCCGAAAGCGATGTGCGGGGCTTCGACAAGATAATCCTTGCCCTGCGCAAGCAGCGTGCCCCAGCTGTCACGGCCCGCAGGGGCGCCCGCGCCTATAAAGGAAAGCGTGGCTTCGGCCATGAGGGCGTGTGCAAAAAGATTGGGCGCTTTTATGCTGCAAAGAGATAGCAGGGCGGGCGCAAGATGCCGTAAAAAAATCCTGAGCGGCCCGGCTCCGAGGCCGCGCGCGGCAAGGATGTATTCTTCGCTAAGGAGTTCAAGCGTCCGGGCATAGGAAAGGCGGGTGAATGCCGGCACTGATCCGATCATCAGCGCGACCATCAGCGTGCCCCAGCCGGGCCCCGACACGGCCGCGATTGCCAGCGCGAGCAGCAGGGATGGAAATGCGAGCAGCAGCTCGAGCGTGCGAAGCAGAAAAAACCTTGCCCATTTTGGCGACATTGCCAGCAGGGCCCCCGCGGTTATCCCGGCGGCACATGAGACGATGGTGGCGGTAATTGCAAACAAACAGCTTACCGCCGAGGCGCGCAAGACGGTTGCAAGCAGATTTCTTCCAAAGGCGTCGAAGCCCATGAGATGCAGAAGGTCGGGGCCCCGGAGGGAGCGTTCGAGCACATGCGACGGGTCACTCCATAGAAGCGACAGGGAGGCGGCTCCCCAGAGCAGAAGCCATGAAAGCGGAAGTACGGAGCTGAACGGCCAGGATTTTTTCATCCACTGCCCCCGCTGTCGCGAAGTCTCGGGTCCATGCGCGATTGCGTCCAGTCGCCAAGCGCGGTGCCGATGAGGGAAAGGGAACCGGCGACAAATACCGCCGCTTCGACCACGGGATAGTCGCGTTTCAATACGGCCTCAATAAGAAGAAGTCCCATCCCCGGCCAGTCAAAAACCGTTTCGGTAATGAAAGCGCCCGCCATGAGCGCGCCGATCTGGGTGCCAAGATACGCGCCAAGCGCGCCGGCCGACGGCATGAGACCGTATTTGAACACCACCCGCAACTCATGCAGTCCGCGGGCCCGTGCGCCGGAGGCGGCGCCAAAGGCCAGCGTTTCGCGGACTCGTTCCCTGATGAGCCGGGACCAGAAGCCGGAGAATCCAATGGCCAGGGTTATGGCCGGAAGAACTATGCTGTCGCCGACCGGAAATACCGGAAGCCAGACTGAAAGGGTGTAAATAAGCATTGGTCCGAGCCAGGGAGTGGGCAGGGCCGCCGTGAGAGCGCCAAAGGCGGTGCAGATCGAATCGAGCCGCGCGCGCGCCGGTCCGGGCCAGCCGGCCGCGGCCAGTCCGAGCATGATGCTGATGCCGAGTCCGATGGCAAGCGCGAGCATCGTAAGCGCCAGGGTGCGGGAAAGGGCGCCGATGATCTGTGGTGCAACGCTTTGGCGGGTAAGTATTGATCTGCCGAAATCACCGCGTATGGCATGGATTGCGTCAGCTGCCAGTGACTGGAAAAAAGGCTTGTCGAGTCCGAGTTCGTGCGCCAACTCCTCCCGGGCCAGGGGTGATCCTGTTTCGGCGGTAAGCGTGTCGAGCGGGTCGCCTGGCAGGCCGCGCACGATGGCACGGCTCGCGGTGAAGACCATGGCGGCCAGTAAAATGATGATTGCCGTTCTTTTAAGCACGAAGTTCTTTTTGCAGAAAGCCGGGAAATTACAAGATAAAAAAACATCAGTCGTCAAGAAACGACTGGGCTGTTTCCATGGGCACGAGTTCTATCAGTGTTTTTTGTGCCGGGATTTCGATCATCAGCGGCTTGCCGGTTTTTTCGACATACCAGGTGGTGCGAAGATCCTTGTAGTTTACAGAGAGTTTTTCGGTTTTGAGTCTGAGCGCGGTCTGGTCTGGAAGTTCAAGCCTGACCACGCCGGGGATGGTGCCGAAGTTCGCCTCGATGTTGTCCTCAAGAATGGTGTTGAAACCGGTGGTCTGATTCGGCTTCAGGGAGGCAAGCTTGCTCCTGAGCCATATCGGAAAAAAAACCGAGAATATGGTGTTGGATGGAATTGTCTTCTTGATCAGCGGGAGGTCCGTGTTGCCCTTGCGGACCTTCACGGTCAAAAACTTTCCGTCCTTTACATTGCCGTCGATGCTGGTCTCGGTTGAACGGTAGGTTGAATGGAAGTTGAAAAACATCGGTATGAGGTCGGGGGCATTGGAGGACATTGCGCCGATCTGTTCTTCATTGATATAGCCTTCTTCCTGTTTCCATGATTTTGACTGGTAAAGGATCTTGCCGTCCTTGAGGCCGAGTTTTTCATTGTAATAAGAATAATGGATCGTCTTGTTGACCGTGATGGTGTACCACGCATCCCAGAAAAGACCGCTTCTCCCGGCATCTGGTGCCGCCGCAGCGGTTTTGGCCGGAGGTTTTGCCGCCGCTTTGGCGCCCGGTTTTTTTACGGGGGGGGCCGCGAGCGCGGCGCTGACCAGAAACGTTGCTGCTGTCACGACAAGAGTGAGGTGTTTCATGTGAATCTGTCCGCCCTTTTTTGCAGTGCCGCGGAAAAGGCCGCGCCCGCTAGAATTACCAGCCAGATGATATATATCCAGAAAAGCATGATCGGAATTGCGCCGAGACTTCCGTAGAGTTTATGGTAGGTGACAACCTTGTGCGTGTACAGGCTGTAGCCGGCCTTTGCCAGATACCAGGTGATGGTGGTCGCGGTGCCCGCGATCAGCGCGGGAAGGATCTGTACTTTGCGGTTTGGCACGAATTTGTAAATTATTGTGAAGATCAGTATTCCGAAAACAAAGCCGATGGTGCCGGAGGGAAGGACTTTTGAGAGTGGAATATCGGAGGATGTGGCGGTGCCGAGCGCGACCGAAAGGGCGATCGGTCCGAGGGTGATGAAAAGCCAGTAGGCGGCGATCCGCTGAAAGAGGGTGCGCTTGATCTCGGCCCGCCAGACGCGGTTGATGGCTTTTTCGGCGCTCGACAGCATGCTCATGCTGGTGATCACGAGGCCTATCAGGCCGCCTGCCCCCATTGCTCCGCCGTGGGCGTTGCCGATGAAACGGCGGATCGAATTCATGGCGTCCTTGCCGGCGCTTTCGGCCAGATTTTCCAGGATCATGGGTTCTATCATTTCGTAAATTTTCTCAAGTCCGCCAAAGGCCTGGAATATGGCAAAACTCACGGCCAGAAGCGGAATGATCGAGAGTATGGTCGTGTATGCAAGACTTGAGGCCACCAGTGGAAGCTGGGCTTCAAGCATGTGTTTACCGGTATCGAGGAAGACTGCGCGCAGCGTTGCCCAGAGGGCTTTCAGGTTTTTGGTCATCACTACCATTGTATCATGTTTGCTTTTTGCGCCCTTAAAAAAGCTGGATTTTTTGACGCGCCGGGCATAGGGATATGCCAAGGCGGGGCATCAATGATCAAGATATTATCGGTGGTTTTGGCTGCGTTTTTTGCCTGCGCCGGGGCTTTGGCTTCCGGCTTGGAGTGGCATGGCAGGGGTTCCGGGGGTGAAAAAATATACATGATCGCCCATCACGAGGACGGGCTCTGGCAGCTGGAGATTTTTTCGGTTGCGCCGGGAAAGCTGCAGGAGCGGACCGGTTATTTTGCCGCGGCTTCAGAAGAAGCGCTCATGGCACTTGCCGATGGCGTGGCGGGCGTTGAGCTTCTGATGCGGGATGCCGGGCAAAATGATGCAGCCGTCGTGACAACCGAGCTCAGCGGCCGATACCTCTGGAAGGTGCGCGGCGACTGGAATGAAGAGTGGGAAAAGCGTTACGCCGGGTGGGTCCAGTCCACGATCAATACCGATTTTTTCACGGACCACAATATCGCCACCAATTGCGCTGATCTGGTGATTGCCGCGCGCTGGATTTTTTCGAGGATCAACGGCCTTCCTGCCGGAAATTTCCTGCATGGCTCCAGGGTTTACTTTACCCAGGATTCATTCAAGGAAAAATGGAAAAAACTTCCGACGCACGAGGAGTGGAACAAGGATGCGCTGTTTCTGGCCGCGCTTGACTATCTGCTTGAAAATTCCGGCGTGATCACCCTCATGAAGGACAGTTATCCGATTGCAATCAATCGCGAGAGCGTTTTGCCGGGTGCGTTCATCATGTATCAGACGGACACGGACAATCATTCAAGACTTGTAGCGGCGGTTGATACGTCGGATATGTTTGGACTCGGGTCGGGGATGCCGGTCTGGACCATTGAATCAACCTCCCCAAGAATAGTGAGAAAGGTGTTTTTCGGGTCCTATTGGGATATTGACCAGCCCAAATACGGCCAGGGCGGTTTCATGAGAACGCGGTGGCCGGTCCTTCGGGGCGGCAAATGGCAGCCGAAGAGCGCCAAGGAGATGCCCTGGTATTCGCGCGAGCAGTTTGAGAAGGGTTTTGTCCCGCCGGGAGAAATATTTTCACTCAGCGTTGCCCGGGCGATCAATCCGGATTTCAAGCTGAGGCGTGTATACGACCAGGGGTTTGAGCAATATTCCAAACTGGTGTACAGGCGGGCGGCACTTGTTGAAGAGGGATTCAAGGCGTGCGACGGGGCCGGCTCCAGCTGCAGGCCCGGCAGTTATCTGTATGAAAACTGGAGTACGCCCGAGCGCGACATGAAGATGCTCAAGATGCTGCTCATTCTTCAGAACTTAAGGGGGCGTTTTGAAGCCGAGGATGGGCTGGAAAAGTCGCGGCGGGACTGGCTGTATAATATGGAGGACCACGGTTTTACCGTGTATTCCGGAAAAAGATTTTCGCTTGGCGCGGTTTCTTCGGCACTCCTGTCGGGGAGTGTTTCGAGTGATCCGCGCGCTTCGCTGCCAAAGCGCTGGGGGCTGGAAAGCAGGTTGTTGTATCCAAAATTCCGCGAGACGTTCAGGAAGACAATGGACGGGTGGACGGCGCTCGTGCGGCCTCCGATGAAGCTTCGAGTGCTTGCCGAGCTTGCGCTTGGGCATTGCAATTATGTTCCTGAAGAGGAGTGCAAGGCCTTCAACCTCATGGCTTTAGATGACAGGATCGAGTATTCCGGCAAGACGCAGTCGCTTTTGGACTGGGCAAAAGAAGTGTTGAAAATTTCACCGTGTATGCAGAGAATCGTTATGGCGTACTGATTCTGTGTGAATATTCCGAAATCCTCTTGCGCCTCAACGAGGCGGCTTGACATGGCATAACGATTCTGTTATATCCTTAAATATGGAGCTTGTAGTACTCAAACAGGCAAAACGGGAGCTTAAAGACGCTCCCAAGGACATTATCGAGGACGTCTTTGCCCTGTTTGACGATTTGATGGCCGGAAAAAACCTGTCAATGCCGATTTCAAGACCGCTGCCATCCATAGCCAAAGGACTTCATGAATTAAGGCTGTCCGGCCGGAGCGGCGAATTCAGGGTGTTTTATGTAGTCCGGATTGAAGACGCGATTTATGTCCTGCATGCTACGCAAAAAAAGAAGCAGGAACTTGATCGCAGGACCTCAGATCTTTTGAGACTGAGAATCAGGAGCATTGGATTATGAAAACAAAAACAGAAAGATTCAAGACCTCCCGGGACTTCGGCCGTGGCCTCGGCTTGAGCGATCTGGACATGGAGCTGATCCGCCAGAAAAAACGGCTTATAGAAAAGCTTCGCGCCAACCGCACGAAAAAAGGATTGTCGCAAGCCGATGTCGCCGGGCTGATTGGCAGCCAGCAGCCCACCATAGCCAGAATGGAATCCGGTCAGGTCAGTGAAGTCAGCATGGATTTTTTACTCAAGGTGGCCCTGGCGCTCGACATGCCGGTCACCATCAAAACGCTGGAAGAAGCGGCCTGACCCCATTAAGACAATCAGGAGTTTTTAATGGAGATAATCAAATCCCTCCCGTGAAAACAAACAGTTGCCCGGGCTGAGGGGACAGCTTTTAACCTTTTGTTTTTATTGATTCTGCCGACAAGTTACTCGGAGAAGAGCAGGAATGAACATCCTCGGCGACAGCACGATCGTGATTTATGTGGGTTACGGCCTGGTGGCCGTGGCCGTGTTCATCATTGCCCGCATGCTGCTGCAGGAGCAGGAATCCCGGGCGGCGCAGGAAAATCTCGAGGACATGAAGAGCCGGCAGACTACGAATCCGCTCGTCAAGCTCACCCGTCCCTTCTTCACGCAGTATGTGGTGCCGATGATCCGCGGCAAGCCGTTCTGGGACAAGATGCGTCTCAAATTCAAGCGCAAGCTGGTGACCGGCGGTCTTAAAGACGAACTTTCGCCCGATGAGTTCATCTCTTTCAAGCTGTTCATGATCATATTTTTTCCGCTTGTCTGCGGCGTGCTCAAGGCCGGCGGTTTTCTGGACATCGCCTGGTATGTCATTATCGGGTCGGGGGCGGTGGGCTGGTTTTATCCCGATTTATGGGTTGGTTCGCGCATAAGGGCGCGGCAAAAAAAGATCCTTCGCGCCATGCCGTTCATTGTCGATCTGCTTGCGCTCTCCACCGAAGCGGGGCTTGATTTCGTGGGCGCAATCGGCAAGGTGGTTGAAAAAGCAGCGTCAAGCCCCCTGGTCGAGGAGTTTTCACAGGTATTGAAGGAGATTAAAGTCGGATCTTCACGCTCGGAAGCACTAAGGGAGATGGGCGTTCGTATTGGAATGAGCGAGGTGAATTCTTTTGTGGCCATTCTGATCTCCGCCGACCAGATGGGCGCTTCGATCGGAAAAATCCTGCGCCAGCAGTCAGAGCAGATACGCGTTCAGCGCATGCTCGCGGCCGAAAAGGCGGGCGCCGCAGCTTCACAAAAAGTCATATTGCCGGTGGTGCTGTTCATCCTGCCGGCGGTTTTCATAATGATTTTCGGGCCATTTATCCTGGGGATGATGTACCCTCAACAATGAGCGGTGACGCAATGTGTCTTAATGATTATTCAAGAAATCTATATGCACTGAGTCATGGGGCGGGTTCATTTTTTTCGACAAAAACGCGGAGTTATACGGCAGTATAATGAATATATGCCATGGGCCGCGAAATGCGCAGGATAAGGGTTCAAGCCCTCAAAAATCAAGCTGTTATAGCCGATAAGTGTCATGTGGCGGAGTGTTTTATTGATCGCCTAAGGGGACTTATCGGAAGGCGGCTTGAGCCAGACGGTGGATTGTTGCTGCCAAAGTGCAGCAGCATTCACATGTGGTTCATGAAGTTTCCGATAGACGTTGTTTTTGTCAAGGTTTTGAACACAGACAATGACAACGTCAGATACATGGTCACCTCGGTTCATGCGAGCGTGAAACCGTGGAAGGCTCTTCCCCTCAGCGACTGGAAAGCGACCGACACCCTTGAATTGCCCGAAGGGACTGTCGCGCGCTCCGCACTGATTGCAGGGGACGAGCTATGTACAAGCTGACAATTGTGGCAGGACCCGGCAGGGGAACGTCGTACCAGCTCCAGGACGGCGAAACCTCGCTCGGCCGCCAGGGCGGCAACACGATCGTGCTTCAGTCATCCAAGGTTTCGAAGCGGCATTGTGCGTTACTGGTGGATTCTGCGGGCATTGCCGTCAAGGATCTCGGCAGCTCCAACGGCACCTTCGTGAACGGAGCTCTTGCAAAACAAAAAGTCATAAAGCCCGGCGACAGGATCAGCATCGGCGAATTTGTCCTTGAGCTGTCAAAGCCGCAGCAGCGGCAGGCGGTCGCCGCAGGGCAGCCGCAGACGCTCCAGCTGCAGGGCATTGCGTCGGCCGCGCAGAGCGTCGCGCATCCGGTCGGCATGACCGGTTCGATCAATCTCAATGTTTCTGCGCAGGCGCAGGACCGCGTGCCATCGGATTTAAAGGGCAAGGTCATATGGTACTTTGAAAAATTCGTGATGCCGTTTTTCTACGGCTTTACGATGAAGCAGGAGTGGAAAATCGTCTGCGCCACGCTCTTCGGCGCGTTTGTTGTCGGCAATCTTTTTTTGACCGTGAGCCCGCTCGTCAGCTCCAACCGCGAGATGCTCGTAAAAGAAGTCGGGCGCCGCGCGCTTTTCATGGCGCGGGAAATCGTGGAGCGCAATGCCGCCGCCATAGCGGCAGGAGCTGAGACAAAAACGGATATCGGCAGCATAGAGCGCGAGGAGGGCGTGCGCCTTGCCGTGCTTGCGGATATGGATGGCCGGATCATCGCGCCTGCGCAGAGGATGAACCAGTATTTTACAGGCGGGCCCGAGGCCGCGGTCGCAATAAAGGCGCGCGACCTGTTCCGCAAGGGCAGGGAAACGGGGATCATGCACGAGGTTGATTCCTCGACGGTGATTGCAATCGAGCCGGTAAAGGTGCTGAGCCAGCAGGCCGGGAAGAATGTTACCGCCGGCATGGCGATTGTGGCGCTGGACTCAACGCTTTCGACCATGGGATTCGGCGAAATCGGAATGGTATATTCTGAAGTGCTGATCCTCACCGGCCTTCTTGCCGGGCTCATCATGTTCGTTATGTTCCGCCTGACGCTCAAGCCGTTCGAGGTGCTCAACGACGACATCGACAAAGTGCTTAAAGGCGAGATAGGCCAGGTCACGCACGAGTTCAGGATGGAGGAGCTCGACCAGCTCTGGGATATAATCAATTCAACCCTGCAGCGCGTGCCGAAGAGCGGCGGGATATCGTCCCCGGCATCCGGAGGCGGGCTGTCCGGCATGAATGCCGAGGATTTTCTGGGGCCGGTGAAAATGGTGGGGGAGGTCGCCAGATTCGGGATTGCGATGTGTGATGCGGAAAAGAAGATGATCTATCTCAATGCGATGTTCGAGGAGATAACCGGCATACGCGCGGACAATGCGATCGGGCAGGAGCTGTCCTCGCAGGCAAGGGACCAGGCGTTTGCACAGCTCGCCAATGATATCTCGGATCGTGCGCCTGCGGGAGCGAGTATTTCGGAGGATTTCGATTTTTCGGGCGTTTCGTACAAGATCCATGTCGGAGGTCTTGGCGCTCCAGGAATGAACGCCAAGGGGTATGTAATGACGATTGTAAAGGTGGAGGGCTGAAGAAGTAATGGGAAGCGCGATCAGATTCAAAAACACCAGAGTGCCCCGCCAGAAGGGTGAGCAGGCCAGGCTCAAGGTCGTGAGCGGTCCTGACGCGGGAGCGGTGTTTGTGCTGGTGGGCACGAGCGCGACGATAGGACGCGGCGAGGAAAATGACGCCGTGATTCTCGATCTCAAGGCATCTCGCAAGCATGCCGAGTTTGCGCTTGGCGCGGGCGGCTGGGAAGTGCGTGACGCGGGCAGCGCGAATGGTATTTTGCATAACGGCAAAAAAACGGCGGGTGGATTCCTCAAGACCGGAGATACCGTTTCAATGGGGGAGACAACCCTTGAGTTCATGGCGTCCGACAATGCAACCATGATGCTGGTGGCACCCCCGAAAAGCCTGGCGGAGATCGGAGCGGAGCGCTCCGCTTTCGAGGCGCAGCGAAAAAGCGTGCTTGATCTCGCAAGGATTGGCGGCGTCGCGGTCGCCGGTGCTCCCGGGAAGGCGGCTTCGGGGTTTGACGCAAAAAACATTTTGAAGAATCGCAAGGTCCAGCTCGCGCTGGTCGGGCTTGTCGCGGCCTTTTTGCTGCTTGGAGATGATGGTCCGCAGAAAAAACCGGGTGCCGGACCGAAGGATGATAAAAAGGATGCCCGCGACCTCGCCTCGTTCCTGCCTGATGCGGTTTCATCCGCCGTGGCAAAGCCCGCAGAGATGTTCTTCCGCGCCGGGTTTAGGGAGTACCGGGAACGCAATTATCTGAGGGCGAAGGTTAATTTTGAGACGGTCCTGCAGATGGACCCCGGACACCGGCTCGCCATGCTCTATCTTGAAAATTGTGACAAGGGCATCAAGGACGAGGTCAAGCTCCATCAGGACCGGGCAAAAAAAGATTTGATGTCGGGAAAACTGAAGACCTCGAAGGCCCATTATGAGTCGATCATGAGGCTTTTGTACCGCGACCAGACAAATCCGTCGTTCATCGAAGCGAGGGACCAGCTCGACAAGATCTCCAAAATAATGGCTGGAGGTGACGCCTGATGTCCTCCGCGCGCGCCATACTTACCATCCTGAAAAACGGCGAGACGATCAAGTCGCAGCCGATCGAGAGCGAGGCGTTGCTCGGCCGGGCGGATGGCTGCGTGATCCGCCTTGATGACCGGGCGGTGTCGAGGCAGCATGCCGTGTTTACGCCCGCTTCCGGCGGCGTGCAGGTGGAGAAGAAGAGTGAATTTGCTCCGCTGGTGGTGAACGGCGCAGAATGTTCACAGGCATTATTGAAAGACGGGGATGTGATTTCGATCGGTCCGTATCTGATGCGGCTTTCGATGCAAAAGGCGGCAGCTGAAGAGGCGCCAGAGGCGCCCGCGCCGGTTGAAGCAGAGAGCCCTTCCGGGGCGGCTGATGCACCCGTTATGGAGGAATTACAGCCTTCCACGGAACCGGCGCAGGAGGAAAACAGCGCAGGCGTGGAAATGGAGCTGCCCTCGGGTGCGGCTGATCAGCAGCCGGACGAAGGCGTGCAGGAATCCCCGGCGGCGGTTGACGAGGACGGAAAGACAAAGATTACGCAGGATCCGAGCCTCACTGTAAAGCTTGTATTTCAGCCTGGCGTCGCAAATCATGTGCAATACGAGCTGAAGAATGCCGAAACAAGCATCGGTCGCGGGAAAATCTGTGACATTATCCTTTCGGACAAGAAGTCATCGCGCAAGCACGCACTCATCCTCAAGGCCGGATCAAGTTTTATCCTTCGGGATCTCGGGTCGATAAACGGCACTTATGTCAACGGCAACAAGGTGAAGGACTGCGAGCTTTCGAACGATGATGTGATCAGGATCGGAGATTCAGAGTTTGCGTTCAAGGCGCTGAGCGGCGATTTTGAGGCGCAGGCCGCCGGGTTCATGCCGGTGGTGGACGAGGAGGAACCTGCTTTTGGCGGGCAGGCGTTGTCCGCGGAGGCATCTCCGATGGTGCTGGATATGGGCGGCCAGGCCGCTGACGGCGCGATGCCCGGAAGTCCCGGAGCCGTGCCGGGCGTTACCGATGCAAACACGGCATCGGCCATCACCGGACTGCCGGGGATCGGCAGCACAAAAAAGAAGCAGAGCCTGATCGATAAATACATCAAAAACTTCAAGACCCTTCCGCCCAAACAGAAGGTGATGGTGGTTTTCGTTGTTGGAGCCCTGTTCTATTTTCTGGTGCTTGACGAAGATCCGCCGGTGCAGAAGGCCGGACAGGCCAAGAAGCCGGGAGCAACCGCGACCACCGGAATGAAGGTGCCGCTTTCGTTTGCTTCGCTGTCGGCGGAGCAGAAGCGTTTTGTGGAAACGCAGCACAATCTTGGCTTTGAGCATTACAAGAACCGTGAATACGACAAGGCATTATATGAGATCAGGAAGATTTTTTCGCTGATTCCGGAATACAAGAACGCGAAGGAGATCGAGCGCTATGCGATAGAAGGGAAGCGCAAGATCGAGGCGATAGAGGAAGAAAAGAAGCGCCGTGAGGAGGAGGAGCGCATCAAGTCAAGAGTCGTGCAGATGGTTTCCGAAACCGGAGATCTGATGAAAGGAAAGAAATACGACCAGGCCAGGGAGCTGTTCGGCCAGGTGCTGGCGCTCGATCCGGAAAACAGCCAGATCGCCCTTTGGAAAAAGGAAATCGAGGAATACGAGGAAAAGAGGCGCATTGAAGAGCAGCAACGGCAGGTGATGCAGGAGATAAACACCAGGGCGCGGGATTTTCTTGCCGAAGGTGACGCGCTTCGCAAGAAGGGCAGGTGTCATCCGGCCTTCGCGGCTTATGCAAAGGTCCGGGAACTCGGGCCAAGCGACAAGAAAATTCTTGCGCGGGCCGATTCTGCGACGCGTTCATGCCGGTTGTATGTAAAGAACAGGCGCGATCCGGTGCTTGATGAGGCCAAAAAGCTGGAGGAGGCCGGCGAGTTTGCAAAAGCGTTCCAGCAGTTCAAGAGGGCGACGGTCCTTGATCCTCCGCATCCGGCGGGTCATGCGGGAATGGCGCGCATCCGGGGCGTTTTGCACGGCAAGGCAAAGGTGCTGTATACGGAAGCCGTTCTTGCGGAAAGCTACAGTGATTTCAAGACGGCACGGAAAAAATTCAAGGAGGTCATGGATACGACCCCTGAGGATGATATTTATTACGAACGCGCAAAACGCAAGTTCGGCCAATATCTCAAGATGAATGAGTGGGGGGGCGGAGGTGAGTGAGGCGGCGATGCGGATAAGGGCGATGGTTTCGTATTCGGCGTCCGGCACCCGGCCGGTCCAGGAGGATGTCGCGCTTGCGGCGCGCGAAAAGGGCGTGTTTATTGTCGCTGACGGTTTTGGGGGGGCGCCCTCGGGATGCGAGGCCGCACGGATTGCATGCGATTCCGTCAAGGGGTTTCTGGAAAAAGAGGCCGGTGATCTTGAGGCAACGCTGCCCTTCGTGCTCCGCTCCTATTTTTCGCTGGCCGGCAATGTCTTGTTCAATGCGCTGATTCATGCCAACCGGAAGGTAAATGCCTACAATAAAGGTAGGAATATTCATGAAAAGGGCGGGGCTTCGGTGCTTGCCGGCTATATTGACGGCACGCTGCTTGCCCTGGCCAATGTGGGCGGGTGCCGGGCCTGGATGCTGAGGGACGGCAGAATCATGCCCGAGCTGGTCGTGCCGCGCACCTACGGCAGGCTTCTGGATTCCTCGCACCCGGGCGGTGGCAATGAGGGTGGTGTGCCCATGATGGCGCTTGGCATAGCGGATGATCTTGAACCCGAAATATTTGAATACAAGCTGCACCGGGGTGACTGGCTGGTGCTTTCTACGGACGGGATAAGCACGGACGCGCTGGATCGCGTTATAATGGTGGAGCATCAAAAGCTCACGCCAGAGCAATCAGCAAACCAAGTGGTTGAAAAGCTAAAAGAAATTAATCTTTGCGATAACATTGCGTATTTGCTGGCTATTTTCTAAAAAAAACAGCGCCCTGCTTACTTGACTTTTTTAGTCAATAATTCAATAATATAAGTCAGGGGTCAAGGAGGGTAAACCTCCTTGTTCAGTTTGCCGAAAAGAAAAGAGGAAGGGAGTGTGTTTTATGAAGGGGTTCATAAAAAATTTGCTTCGTGACGAACGGGGTCAGTCGACGACCGAGTATATTCTGATTCTGTCTGTTGTGGTCATGATCGCGCTTAAGTTCAAAACGCAGATCATCGGGAAAATCACAGGCATGGTCGACAAGGTCGGTACGCAGATGGACGGAATTACAAGCGACGGCTGATCAGGATTTGTTTTCTGCTGCCGGCTTCTTGAGGGAGGAACCGGCGGGCGGCTTACGGGGTGATCCGGGGATGAAACCAGGTCGGGGGACTGCATCAATACGAAATCTTGTTTTTGACGAAGGCGGACAAGCCATCACCGAATATATTCTTCTCCTTTCCATTTGCGTGGTCGGTGCCGCCGCTTTGATGAGAGGAATAATCCAGGCCATTGACAAAGGAATCCTGCGCCTCGGGGGCCAGCTCGAAAAAGACCTCAGAACGGGGAGAGCGCCCATTGATATCTGGAAGAACTGAGCTGCTTGCATATGCGGCGGTTTTCGTGGCGGCAGCGGGTGCCGTTACGGATATTGCAAGCGGACGCATCTTCAACTGGCTGACGTTTCCGTGTATCATCGCCGGCCTTGTTCTTTCTGCGATCATGGGCGGGAGTGCGCTCTTTTTTGACTCGCTTCTTGGCGCTCTGGCAGGGCTCGCGGCATATGGCTGGATGTTCTGGCTGGGTCACATGGGCGGAGGCGATGTCAAACTTTTGATGGCGCTTGGCGCGCTTGGCGGCACAAGGTTCGCGCTCGAAACCGGGCTGCTCGCCGTGTTCATCGGCGGCGCAATCGCACTTGTGGCGCTTGTTTTTACCGGCAGGATCGTGTCGTTTGCCCGCAGGCTTTGGTGGTTTGTCCAGACGCTTGTCGCAAGGGAG
>MEQJ01000128.1:49700-67397 GCA_001770165.1 Bdellovibrionales bacterium RIFOXYD1_FULL_53_11
TGCCGTTCGGGGTCTCGATTGCCGCCGCGGCGGCGCTTGTTGTTTTTGCAGACCCCCTATCATGGCTGGGGGTGCGGCCATGGTGAGGCGCGACGAAAAAGGCCAGGCAGTGCTCGAATACGTGCTCATGCTGGCCATCCTTGTGGCCGCGTTTGCGGCGGCGATGAAGACGCTCGACGGCTTCAACCTCCAGGACAAGTTTTCGGACTTCGTCAAAAAGGATTTTACCGCCGCCTACCGGTACGGTCATGTAAAAGCCAAGGGCCCCGACGAGGGGGGGGCCCAATACCATCCGCGCATGAACGGCGGCGACACCAATTTCAGGATCTTCATCAGCCCGAAAAAGGGTGGTGGCTGATGAAACGCCCGGGACGGGATAAAAAGCGCCGCCAGGGCGGCCAGGCATCCGTCGAATTTGCGCTTACGCTCATATTACTCATGGGTTTCATGATGTTTTTTATACAACTTTCATTGATTTTTGCCTGGGGCAATTATGTGCATTACGCGACCTTCATGTCGGCGCGGGCGTATCTTTCGGCCGGTCCCGCGCAGCAGGACCAGAAGGACAGGGCCATGCAGGTGATCAGCCAGATGCTGAAGAAAAGCGAGCAGATGTCCGGCCTGGACAGGCTTCCGGCCGTGGCCAAGGGCGAAGGGGGGGATGAGGTCAAGGGCTTTGTCACCGAAAGCAATGATACTGATATGGATTTAAGTTGGCAGACAGGAGTCCGATATACTTTCAGGAGCAGGCTTTTTCTGCTCCCGCTCGCCGGAAGGAAAAAGGGCGGCAAGGACGTCAACTCCTTGACGCTTACATCCGAAAGCTGGCTTGGCCGCGAGCCGGCGCACGACGAGTGCAAGGGGATTATGGGCGGCATGAACGGGATCTGGGACAATGGCTGCTAGAACAGGCCTCGACAACCGGGATGGCGAGTCAGGACAGAGCATCGTGGAATTCCTGCTTCTGCTGCCGGCGATTGTCGCGCTTACTGTTGTGCTTTTCAAGGTCAACACCGCCATCCAGATATCCATCGTCAATCAGCAGTATGCGCGCGCGCAGGCGCTGCATATCTCCTATAACAGCCCGGTTTATCCGTACCGGGGCAGCAGGAACCTGATCCAGTCGCAGTTTGTCGAAAAAGGATACAACCGGATGGTGGTCGGGATTTCGGACAATTCACCCGAGGGCGACGAAGACGTTGCGGGCGAATACATCCCGGAGGCTTCGGTCCACATGATAGCGCGAAACAAACTCAAGGCCGGCTCGCCGGGGCAGCCCAAGGAGGAACCCGCCGAGCGCGGGTTTGTGCGCGTGCGGACAACGGTCGCGCTTTGCACGCCGAGCCATGTGATCAGCGCGGGCAAGGGTTTTGTTGCCCCCACCTCATTGACTTTACGGGACCCCTTCGACCCGAAGGCGTTCCTTTTTTGCAGGAGTCCGCTCGATGAATAACAAAGCACTTACCCTGTCGCTCGTTATGGCCGTGATCGCCGTGTTTTTCGTGCAAAGCTATGTTTCAAGCATCGAGGATACGGCAAAAGAAAAATACGGCACCGAAGTCGTGGTCATCAAAGCCTCGAAAGACATAAAAGAGCATGACACGATCGACCAGACCATGCTCAGGCTCGAACTCATCCCTAAGAGTTTTGTCGAGCCGGCCGCGGTGAGTTTCGGTTCAAAAATCAATGATCCGGGCGCGGTTTCAAGCATGAATGCGCTTTCGGGTTCGATCGCCATGGTGCCGATCAAGAAAGGCGAGCAGATCACGTACAATAAATTAACGGAGCCGGGCATCCGGACCGGGCTCGCGCCGCAGATCACGCCCGGCCGCCGCGCCGTGCCCATTCCGGTTTCTGAAATCACCGGCGTCTCCAAGCTCGTAAAACCGGGTGACCGCGTCGATCTTGTCGCGATAATAGACCTCGGGGGCGGCAAGGAAAACAAGATCGCCAAGACGATTCTGCAGGATGTCGTGGTGCTTTCGGTCGGAAAGAGCGTGAGCAACAACGTGGCGAGGGTGATGGAGGCGGATCCTTCGGGGCGCAACAAGGTCAGGTCGCTTGCCGAGGATTTCAACTTTTCGTCCGTTACAATCGAAGTCGAACCGGCACAGGCGCAGATGATTGCGCTGGTGCTCACAAACGGCGAGATTTCGCTTTCGCTCCGCAATAACGATGATTCGGACCGGGTGGCGGTGGGGGCAACAGCGCTCGGGGATGTCCTTGGCGCCGATGCGGCAAGGCTGCAAAGGCTTCCGGCGGCCAGGAGATAGCCAGGAGATGGGATGATGAACATGGCTTGCGCCAGTAAAAAGATCGTGCTCGTCGTCGCGGTGGCCGCGATGATGGCGCAGATTTCTTCCGCCGCCGAGGGAAAGGGCGGGGACAAATACCGCCGTTCCAAACTCACGCACGACAAGACCGAGGGC
Organism: Bdellovibrionales bacterium RIFOXYD1_FULL_53_11; assembly: GCA_001770165.1. Lineage (GTDB taxonomy): Bacteria > Bdellovibrionota > UBA1018 > UBA1018 > UBA1018 > XYD1-FULL-53-11. The sequence continues at coordinate 52,130 of MEQJ01000128.1, forward strand.
GTGGCGGACAGGCGGAAGCTTTTGCTCACCACGGGCGAGGACAAGGTTGTAGATCTTGATTTTGAAATACAGGGCGAAAAACATATCGCAATCGGGAATCCGCAGATTGTCGCGTTCCAGATCATCAATGTGGGCGGACAGCGCAAGCAGGTGGTGTTCAAGCCGCTCAAGGCCGGCGAGACAACGGTAACCGTGCGCAACGAAGAAGGCACGATAAGCGTCATCTTCAATGTCCGGGTTACGGGCTCGAATCTCCTGCGGGTCGCGGGCGAGATCCGGGATCTTTTGAAGGACGTAGAGGGCATCGATATCCGGGTTGTCGGCCAGAAGGTCGTTGTAGACGGCGAAGTGCTTGTTCCCTACGACTATGGCAGGCTGCTTTCGGTCATAACCGACAAGTCATACGTGGATACGGTGCTCAACCTTACAACCATGTCGCAGCTTGCGCTCGTGGCGCTTGCCCGCAAGATACAGGAAGACGTCAATGCCTTTGCCCCGAACGTCAAAACCCGCGTGGTGAACGGCATGATCTTTCTGGAAGGCACCACTGAAAGCTACGACCAGGCCAAGCGCGCCTATGAGGTCGCAAAATTGTATCTTCCGGAGGTGCGGCCGGGCAACCAGCTCGTGAGCAAGGATGCCGGGGCGCAGGCGGTGCAGCGCGCCCTCGTGCAGAACCATATCGTCATCAACGAGCCGCCCAAGAAAAAGCAGGAAAAACTCGTTCGCATAACGGTCCATTTTGTCGAGCTGGCAAAAGATTACAACAAGATGTTCGGGTTCAAATGGCAGCCCGGCTTCACTTCCGATCCGCAGATCACGATCGGCCAGACGATGTCCGGCGAGACCGGTGCGACCACCACCACGCAGGGCGGGGTGACGACTACGAGTACGCCGCCGACCGGCGTGTCGTTCAGCGCGACCATTTCCAGCCTGATTCCGAGGCTGATGAGCGCGCAGAATTCGGGTTTTGCGCGCATTCTCAAGACCGGCACGGTCATCGGGCGCGACCGGCAGCCGGTCGAACTCAACGAGCAGACCGAATTTCCGTTCGTGATGATGGACAAGAACGGGCAGCCCACCTCCAGCAGCAAGAGCGTGGGGCTCTCCATTGCGGTTACGCCCGCAATCGTCGGGCAGAGCGAGGACATCCAGCTTGATGTCGATCTCAACCAGGTCAATCTCACCGGCCGGGCGCCTGCCGCGGGTGCGCCGCCGATTGTCGCCAATCATCGCGTGAAGAGCAAACTCTATGTCAAGAACAACGAAAGCGCCGCGCTCGCCGCGGTGACCTCCAGCGATATCGGAACCGATTTCAACAAGGACGATCCGCAGTCGGGCAGCTTTGACGGAAACACGAAGCCGCTTTTCAGTTTGCTCAGGTCCAAGGCGTACCGGAAAAAGAAGTCGCAGTTCGTGATTTTCATTACGCCACAGATCATCGAAAATCCTTCAGAGGGCACCGAAGATCTGAAAAAGAACTTCAAGGTCAAGGTAAAGTGATTCATGGCAGGTCATATAATTTCAGTGGTCGGAGGCAAGGGGGGGGTTGGCAAGAGCGTTTTCGCGGCCAATCTCGCCATCGCCTATCTGCACGAGTTCAAGCAGCGGCCGCTCATTGTTGACCTGGATCTTTCAAGCCTTGGCGACCAGAACATCATACTCGGCCTCAATCCCGCCAAGAACATCGTTGATATAAGCCGCATACAGGGCGGAGTGATCGATCCCAAGACCCTTGGTCCTTTTCTGGCCAATGCCCAGGCGGGTTACAGTTTCATAGGGGCGCCGCGCGACGCGATCATGGCGCGTGACATCGATCTTGAAGGGCTCGGAAAATTCTTCAAAGCCGTGACCAATATCTTCAATCTTGTGATTGTCGATTGCGGCAACGGCATGGAGCCCCATGCAATGAAGGCGCTTGAATATTCCACGGCCATTTTTGCCGTTACGGCGGCTGACGTGATCGTGGTAAACCAGACCAAGCGCATTTTGGCCAAGATCCAGGAACTCCTTTTTCCGCAGGAGATGGTCCAGATCATCATAAACAGGTATCAGCAGGCCAGCATCATCACTCCGCAGATCATCCAGCGGAATCTCGGACGACAGGTGTTTGCCGCGCTCCCGGATGATACGGCAAGCTGTGACAGTGCGCTTGCAAAGGGGATTCCGGTCTGCGTGTCGGCGCCCGGCACGCCGCTCGCGCGCGCTTATCACGATATTGTCAGAAAAATCCAGCAGGTGAATCTTCTTGATGCGCTGGCGAAGCTCAAAAAGCCGACGGGTGTTGCCTCCAAAGTCCAGGCCGCCGCAGCGTCCGCCGTCGGCGTGGACGCCGCCAAGGATGCCGGTGGCAACCATGCCCGCAGCATCAGCGCTCCGCTTGATCCGTGGACGGCGATGAAGCTCCGGCTTCACAAGGCGCTGGTCGAACAGATGGATCTCAAGAAAACCGGAACCGATACAAAAGATCCGCGGCAAAAGGCCATATTGCGCGAAAAGACCCAGAAGGCGATTCTTGACATTCTTGGCACCGAGGATACCGGCTCGTTGCTTACCACGCGCGAACTCAAATCCCAGATGCTCAAGGAAGTCTTGGACGAGGCGCTGGGTCTCGGGCCGCTTGAGGATCTTCTGGCTGACGACAATGTCACGGAAATAATGGTCAACGCGCGCGACCAGATCTACATAGAAAAGGCGGGCAAGCCGCAGCTTGCGAAAACAGTTTTTTCGAGTGAGCAGCAGATGATGAATGTGATCGAGCGCATCGTGACGCCTCTCGGACGCCGCGTGGACGAGAAGGTTCCGTATGTGGACGCGCGCCTTGCCGACGGGTCGCGCGTGCATGTGATCATTCCGCCGCTCGCGCTCCGGGGTCCCACGATCACGATCCGGAAATTCCCGAAAAAAAGGATAATGGTGCAGGATCTCGTTGCATTCGGTTCCATGACCCCCGAAATTGCGGATTTTATGAGGTGTTGTGTCGAGGCAAAACTCAATATTGTCGTGTCCGGCGGCACCGGTTCCGGCAAGACCACGCTCCTGAACGTCCTTTCCAATTTCATTCCGGCCAGCGAGCGCATAATCACGGTCGAGGATTCCGCCGAACTCCAGCTCGGCCAGGAACATGTGGTCAGGCTTGAGACGCGCCCCAAGAACATCGAGGGCGAGGGCGAGGTTTCAATCCGCGACCTGATCAGATGCTGCCTCAGAATGCGGCCCGACCGCATTGTGGTCGGCGAGTGCCGCGGTGGCGAGGCGCTGGACATGCTCCAGGCCATGAATACCGGTCACTCGGGTTCGCTTACCACGCTGCATTCCAACAATCCGCGCGAGTGCCTGTCGCGTCTTGAAACACTTGTCATGATGTCCGGGCTCGGGTTGCCGGCCAAGGCCATCAAGGAGAACATCGCTTCGGCGGTCAATCTCATCATACAGCAGAGCCGGCTGTCGGACGGATCGCGCAAGATCACTTATGTCACAGAGGTTACGGGCATGCAGGGCGAGGTGATAAGCCTGCAGGATATTTTCGTGTTCAAGCAGGAAGGGCTCGACAAGAAACGCAGGATCGTGGGGCGGTATGTGCCCACCGGTTTCATCCCGAAGTTCGTGGAGGAGATGGAGGCCAAGGGCATGAAGATCTCGCGCGGACTGTTTGCGGCCAAATAACAGCCCCGCGAGGGGCGGAGGGGCGGGATGCTGCTGAAGGTTCTGGGACTTGTGGCCCTCGCGATTGCGATGTTCACGGTCTCGTATCACTACAACAAGCGCTTTCTTGACTGGCTCCGGTTCCAGTCGCTGGGCACGCGCGATTACATTGTAGAAAAACTTGCCGGCATGTTCATCGAAGTGCCGCCGCACAAGATACTGATCGGGCTTTTTGTGCTCAGTTTTGGAATGGGTTCGATCGTGTTCCTGCTGTTTCTGCCGAACGTGTTGTACGGGCTGGTGTTTGGCGCCATGGCAACGGTCATCGGCTGGAAAGCCCCCAAGCCCGTTGTCGATTACATGTACAAAAAGAGAGTCGACAAGTTCGTTCTGCAGATGGTCGATGGATTGAATCTCATGTCAAACGGTCTCAAGTCGGGGCTCTCGATCGCGCAGGCGATAGGGCTGGCGGCGCAGGAAATGGAGAATCCGCTCAAGCAGGAACTAGGTCTGGTGCTCAGCGAGAACAAACTCGGTGTTTCGCTGGAAGAATCGTTCAACAACCTTTCCAAACGCATCAAGGCTGATGATGTCGAGATGTTTGTCACTTCCATCAACATACTCAAGGAGACCGGCGGAAATCTTGCGGAGACCTTTGATACGATAGTGATTACCATCCGCGAACGCATCAAGGTTGAGAAAAAAATTGCCGCGATGACGGCACAGGGATTTTACCAGGGCATGTTTGTCATGGCCATCCCCCCGATCCTCGGGGCGGTGTTTTACCAGTCCGATCCCGAGTTCATGCGGCCGCTTTTCACGACTCCGATCGGAATGCTCATGATTCTTGCGATCATAATGCTCGAAGTTGTCGGGTTTTTTGTGATCATGAAAATTATCAAAATTGATGTTTGATGATTATGGTTGAAGTTATGGCTTTTTTTGTCATGATATAGTTTGTCCAAGTGGAGGGATGAGCTTATGAAGTCATGGAAGGGGTTTGTGCGCGGTGTTATTGTTTTGCTTGCGTTTGTTGTGATGGTACCGGTCGCGGGTGCCAACGTCAGTCTCAAGAACGGCAATTTTTTCCTTAATTTCATTGATATCATCTATCCGGGCGGATTCGAGCCCAAGATCGAGCGCGCATACAATTCCATGACTCCCTACAAGGGTATTTTTGGAAACAACTGGGGCAGCGAATACGAGGTTTTTCTGAACGTATCGGCTGACGGCAGTGTTGTCGTGCATGAGTATGGCGGCGGCGCCGAAAACCGTTTCACCCCCGCCCAGTTCAACGCGCAGGAGCTGGACAAGGCAGTAGACAGTCTTGCCGCAGTGGCGCAAAAGTCCGGAGTTGCCGGCTCGGCGTCGCAGCTTGCCGCTTACAAGCAAAAACTCAAGGGCGATGCGACTTTCCGTAATGACGAATGGGAAAAATTCCGCTCACAGGGCCGGATAAAGCCCAGACAGCTTCTGGTCGGCACGAAGCTCTATTCGGTGAAATTCAACTACCAGTTCATTACGCGCTTCCAGGATGGTTATGTGCGCCAGTTTGACAACGGTCGGATCGAGAAATTCAATGACAGCGGAAAAATTGCAAGGATCAGCGACAAGAACAACAACTTCATTGATTTTACTTATGGCAAGGATGGCAAGTTGCAGAAGGTGGTGGACAATTTCAACCGCAAGATATTTTTCACTTTCAACACGCAGGGGCTGGTTGCCAAAATCCAGGGTGAAAACGGCAAGGAGGCTTCATACAAATACAACGCCCTCAAACAGCTTGTTTACAGCAAAGATGTCGACAATAACGTCTATACATATAGTTATGACAAAATCGATAATTTGACCCAGATCGGGTATGCGGACAAAACCACCGAAAACATAACTTATTACGGCCCGGAAAAGGGCTATATGGTCAAAAAGGACAAGGCGCGTGACGGAACTGTAACCGATTACACCTATGAAAAACACGGGCCCGGCGTCAGCTCTGTTGCGCTTGATGTCAAGGGGCCGGACGGCAAGACCATCTCTTCAAGCAAATATGAGTATCACATCAAAACCCGCGCCGACGGGGATGAGTGGACGCAAAAACTCGTGTCTGTCCTTGATGGAGAAAAGACCGAGACGGTTTACAGCGAATCAAACGGTCTTCCGCTTTCGATCAAAAAGGGTGGAGAGGAAACGACGTTCCAGTATGACGCCAAGGGGCATGTGACGCGCAAGGCTTCGCCGCTTGAGGTTACCGAGCTTGCCTACGACGACAAGGCCGGCAAGGTTTCAAAGGTGGTTATCTACGCTCCCGGCGCAAAGGCACAGGCAAAGTGGTCCCAATTCCAGTACGATGCCAAGGGCAATCTCCAGTTTGCCAAAAATTCCGCAGGCAGCGCCGTAAAACTGTTTTATGACGCCAATGGCAGGATCAAGAGCCTTGTTGATCAAAACAAGCGCCGTATTGATTTCAAGTACAACGAGCATTCCAAGCCGGTGGAGATCAGTGATCCGTCGCTCGGGACGATCAAGGTGTCTTACACGAACAGCGGCGAAATCAAAAAAGTCGAGAGTGCTTCCGGACGCAAAGTGGCGCTGCAGGTAACCAGTGCGTTCCAGAATCTGCTGGATATCATCCAGCCGGCGGGCGTGAGTTTGTCGTTTTGACCCGGTAAGACGGATGGGGTAGTATAATGTCTGGATTCACCAGGGGGGAGTTATGAAAAAGATGTTTTATATTTTGCTGGTGGTTTCGTTGTTCTCGGGCGTGGCTTTTGCCGAGGGTGAAACAAAAACAACCGGAATCCAGAGTAGTTTTGCCTGCCCTCTGGCTGCGCAAAGAGCCAAGGCCGTACGGGGCCAGCAGGTGTCTGCCGGCGGCAATCAGACAGGAACAGCGGGTTCGACAGAGGAGCAAAAACCGCCACCCAGACAATAATGGAAGGTGGAGGATAATCCGCAAAGTTTCGAAAAATTAAACTTTAAGGCTTATCCCCCGAAGGACAGGCCAGTAAGTTTAATTTTTCGAAACTTTGCGGTTCGTTCTCATGCAGGGACTGCTCCCTTCAATAATCTCAGTGTACAGTCTTTTTACATGTGTTACGCCCCTGCCAGAGCAGATACCATGGCTCGTTTGTAACAACCTGTATTTAAAGGTTTTTCTGTTGTGGCTGTTTGGCACCCCCGTTGCAACTTAACTTCACAAGACGGTTCTTATGGTCGCAACGACTGCGGTCCGTGGAGCTGAAGTTGAGAACTACAAGAGGAGTAGATATGAAAAAGCGCATATTGGTTCTGGCAGCCCTTATAATTTCCTTCGCACCCGGCGCGTTGGCCGACGAGGCCCGCAAGCCCGGAGTGCAGCGGTTATCGCAAACCCCGGCAGGCAGTTTTGTCTGTGCCCTTCAGCAGGCCCGCAAAGACACCGCGTCCAGGTCGCTGGTGGCGCCCCCAAGCAGGCCCGGAACGGCTGCTTCCGCAAGATAAACAGGATTTATTGCTGGAAAAGTCGCAAACAGGGCGCTGGATCAGTCCGCGCTCTGTTTGATCAATGAGCGCAAGGCGCGCTTTTCGCCGGCTGACAGTTTATTGTCATCCGCGGCGGAATCCTCAGATTCATCCCTGGTTTTGTTTTGTGCTTTTGCGGTTACCTTCTGGATTTTGGCCTTGACGGTTTCTTTTATCTTTTCAGTTCCCGGGCGGTATTTTGTATAAATCTCCGTTGCCATGGTTTTTGTTTTTTCGATGATGCCAGCGGGTTTTCCGCTTCCGGTCACCTTTTCTTTTATCCTGTCAGCGGCTGTTTTTTCGTTCCACGAAATGGTGCTCCCGAGAACAAGCACGATGGCGCCGGAAAAAGCAAGCTTGAGCAGTGATTTTGCGAGGCTAAGCATCCCTTGAACTCCTTGCGGGCGTGGCGGCAACAAGAGCGTCCATGCGGATTATTGTTCCATTGTGAAAATGGCAATATTTTTTTCGCGTTATCGAGTCATGCTTGAGTATTGCCGCGGCGGCTTCGGCCTGTCTCGAACTTGTTTTGATGGGCGGCGAAATCATGACTTCAATGCCGTGCCGGGACCTGAGGTTTGAGGCAAATTTTCCCGCGATTATGTTGCCGATTTCGGAGCATGCCGACGGGTCAAGCCCGCAGTCAAATGCCACGGCCACAAAACCGCTGAGCTCTCCGCTCAGCCTGAAAACAAAGGCATCCCTCTCGGCGGCTTCGCCGCCGGGTTCAGGTGCCGCCGGTCCGTCCAGCGGCAGTTCACGGACCTCTCCCAAATTGTAAAAACCAAAACCTTCCGGAAGGGATCTCTCAAAAATGATCGCGCTTTCAGTCATGCTTCTCAGGCCTTTGTATCCTTGAACGGGTTCTTGCTTCCGCGATCCTCGCCGATCATGGCCCGTTCGATGGTTTTCAGCACATCGGCTGCGTTAAAAGGTTTGAGGATGTAATCCTTGACCCCCGCATTGATGGCTTCCATTATGAGGCTTTCCTGGCCCATGGCCGTGATCATCACTATGCGCGCATCCTTGTCGGCGCGGAGGATTTTTTTTGCCGCATCAATGCCGCTTACCCTGGGCATCACCACGTCCATTGTGACAAGGTCCGGAGAAAGGTTCTTGAACATCTCGACGGCTTCGGATCCGTCAGCGGCTTCGCCGACGATCTGGTAGTGTGCCGAGCGCAGGATTTCCATCAAGGTTTTTCTGACAAATTCAACGTCATCAACGACGAGGATTTTTCGTCCCATTGTTTCCGGCCCTTCCAATGAAATTGTAACGCCTTGTCAGTCGCGATGTAAAGCAGCCATCAGTCATTCGGTTTTTTTGGTGTTATTTCAACGAATACCGATTCTATGGCCCGTTCTCCCGCCTTGCGGATCACGAACTTGATCGATCCCGCCGCTGTGTCATAGTAGAGTTCATAGCCCGGTTCCGGGATCCGTCCGAACTGTTGCAGCAAAAATCCGCCCAATGTCTCGTAGTCACCCTCCGGAAGTTCGAGCTGGAGCTGCTCGTTGATCTGCTTGATTTCCATGCGGGCCTGGACAAGCCAGGCGCTCTCTCCCGCCGGTTTGAAGGATGCGGTTTCGGCATCGTATTCGTCGCTTATTTCGCCGACGATCTCCTCGACAATATCCTCGAACGTGAGGATGCCGATCGCGCCGCCGTACTCGTCAACCACCACGACCATCTCGTCGTTCTCCCTCCGCATATCGGTCAGAAGGTCTTCGAGCGTCTGGGTCTCGGCAGCATAGTGCGCCGGGCTTATGTAGCTGTGGATGGGCTGTGACATGTCGGTAAGGCCGAAAAGGTCCGCAAGCTCTATGACGCCGATTATGTTGTCAATGCGGCCGGAAAACACCGGCATGCGCGAATGCCGGTGCATGCGGAATTTTTCAAGCGCCGCGGCCACCGTAGCGGTGTCTTCCATGGCATCCACGCGAATGAGCGGGATGAGGGCATGTTTTGCTTCCGTGTCCTTGAAGTCAAAGATTCTTTTGATCATCCGCTTTTCGGCGGGATGGATGTCGCTGTCGCGTTTGGCCTGTCCCAGAAGCTGCTGGAGTTCCTCACGCATATCGCGTTTTTTTCCGGCGATCATCTCGCCTATCGGGCCGAGCAGCGAACCGAGTCTTGACGTATAGGCGGAGATGATTCTGGTGAACGGATAAAATATCCAGTAGGTGATGTTTACCGGGGCCGCAATCCAGGGCGCGAGCCTGTCGGCGTTCATCCGGTATATGGTTTTTGGTATCAGCTCCCCGAAAACAACCACCAGCGGTGATGCAATGGCGACCGCGGCCAGATCGGCATGGCCGCCCAGGCGCGAGATCACAAAAAGCGTGGTGAGTGCCGAGATCCCGATCATGCAAAGACAGGTCATGAGCAAGGTGGTCGCAAAAATCCGCTCCGGATGGTTTGCCAGTTCAAGCGCGATCCGGGCGCGCTTCGAGCCCCGGCGCGCATCCGACTTGAGTTTGAGCTTGTCGGCCGAAAGCAGCGCGATTTCGCTGCCGGCAAAAAAGCCCTCGATCACGAGCAGGGGCGGAACCGTCGCAAGAAGCGTGAGCGCCGAGAGTTTCATGCCGGTCGCCCTCCCGTTGTCTTTTGTGCCGCCGGGACGGGGGGGCCCTCCTCGGGTTCGGGTATGACATCCTCAAATAGCGTTTCTATCACATCATTCAGGGTGATGATGCCGAGGGTTTCGCCGGGGGATTTTTCGACTACCGCCATGTGTGTCTTATGCTGCTTCATTTTCCTGAACAGCGCATTGAGCATCATGGTGTGCGGTACCGTGAAGGGCTTCCGCATGAGCGCGGATACGGGCTGCTCAAGCACTTCCGGAGAAAGTTGGGCCAGCATGAAGTCCTTTGAATACAGGATGCCTGTTATGTTCCTGCGCCCGGGGCCGAGAACCGGGATGCGCGAATAGCGCTTGCCGCGCATCGCGGCTATGGCGTTTTTGAGCGTTGTGTCCGGCGGCAGCATGTAGAGCTTTCCGAGCGGGGTGTGCGCTTCCAGTACGGTCCGGTCGTCCATTTCAAATACATTGCGGATCAGCTCGAGTTCGCTCTGGCCTATCGTGCCCTCCTTGTGGCCTTCTTCAACAAGTGACAGAAACTCGTCTTCGCGGATGCTGGTGTGGATGTCCGGGCCCGGCCGGTCGCGCCCGGCTTTTCTGGCCGCGTATGCCACCAGCGTGTTGAGCACCAGACGGACCGGCTTCATCAGATCATAAACCAGTGACAGGATTCCCACATTCATCGGAGCGACAATGTTGTTTGCGCGCACTGCGACGGCCTTTGGCGTGATTTCTCCAAAAAAAAGCACGATGGGCGTAGTGACGACGATTCCCGCCAGCGTTTGCAGCGCCCAGTCAGGAGCCGACAGGAGGCCTTGCAGCCGCAGGCTTTTTATTGCGTCCTGCCAGTCGTTCCAGTTGCGGGAGATGGCAGAGGTGATGAGGCTTGAAAGGGTGATGTTCACTATCTCATTTATGATCAGGATCGTGATCAGCAGTCCCGCCGGATCGGCGAGCAGCCGCTTGATTTTGCGGTGCGCGTGCCGGAACCGTTCGCGGAGCAGTCTTAGCTGGAAGCGCGAAAGGCTGAAGAGCGCGATCTCCGATGATGACATGAAGGCGGAAACCGCCAGCAGCAAAATGCAAGATATTGATTCTATCCCGGTCACAAAAGTATCTTAATGCTTCAGGCTGCCTTGTCCAGGCCTTCGCCGTCATCGCTGCCCGCGTGCTTGCGGGTCCGGCGCTTGGCTTTTTCCTTGTCGATTTTTCCGACCAGCGCGATTTCCAGGACGTCGTCAATTGATTTCACCGGGATGAACGTGAGTTTCTCGCGGTATTCTTCGGGAATATCGTCAAGATCCTTCTTGTTCTTGTCCGGTATGATGATCGTCTTGATGCCGTGTCTCATGGCGGCCAGTGCTTTTTCCTTGAGCCCGCCTATGGGCAGTACGCGGCCCATGAGCGTTATTTCTCCAGTCATCGCGACATCACGGCGCACCGGTACGCCCGTCAGGCGGGAGATGATCGCGGTTGCCATGGTGATTCCCGCGGAAGGGCCGTCTTTCGGAACGGCGCCCTGCGGAAAGTGTATATGGATGTCGTATTTGGAAAAATAGTCCTCGTTGATGCCGAGATCCTTCGCGCGCGAGCGTATGAATCCGATTGCGGCATGCGCTGATTCCTTCATGACATCACCAAGGTGCCCGGTGAGAAGGATCGAACCCTTGCCCTTCATGTAGTTGGTCTCGACATACATGATTTCGCCGCCAAAGGCCGTCCAGGCAAGCCCCGTGGCTATGCCGACTTCGTCCTTGTCCTGCTCGTCCTCGCGGAGAAACGGCGCCGGCCCCAGGAATTTGAGCGTGAGATTGCCGTCAATGTGCGTGCGTTCGGTTTTGCCCTCGGCAACAAGGCGTGCGGTCTTGCGGCAGAGGGTCGCGATGTTGCGCTCAAGGTTGCGCAGCCCCGCTTCACGCGTGTACTGCGAGATGACGGCCTTGATGCAGTCGTCCCCGAATACGATGTTCTGTTCCTTGAGGCCGTTTTCGCCCATCTGCTTGGGAACCAGGAATTTGCGGGCGATGAAATATTTTTCCTCTTCGGTGTATCCCGCAAGCTGGATCACTTCCATGCGGTCCTTGAGGGCCGAGGGTATGGTGTCGAGCATGTTGCAGGTCGCGATGAAGAGCACGTTTGAAAGATCGTACGGTACGTTCAGATAATGGTCGCGGAACGAGAAGTTCTGTTCGGGGTCGAGAACTTCAAGGAGCGCCGCCGACGGGTCTCCGCGGAAGTCGCTTCCGAGCTTGTCGATTTCGTCGAGGACGAACACCGGATTGTTGGTGCCCACCTGTTTGAGTCCCTGTATGATCCTGCCCGGCAGGGCGCCCACATAGGTGCGGCGGTGACCGCGTATTTCGGCCTCGTCTTTCACGCCGCCAAGGGATATGCGCACGAATTCGCGGCACATCGAGCGGGCGATCGAGCGGCCAAGCGATGTTTTGCCCACGCCCGGGGGGCCGGAGAAGCAGAGGATCGGTCCCTTCATCTTTTCCTTGAGCTTGCGCACCGCCAGATATTCAAGGACGCGTTCCTTCACCTTCTGGAGATTGTAATGATCCTCGTCGAGCACCTGTTTGGCGCGCGTGAGATCAAGATTGTCCACGGTGCATTTGCTCCAGGGTGTGTCCACCAGCCAGTCGACGTACGTCCGGAGCATCGAGGCTTCGGACGCGTCCGGATGCATGCGTTCAAGGCGGCCCACCTGCTTGAGCGCTTCCTGCTCGACTTCGGGCGGCATCTTGCTGGCATTGACCTTGTCCCGGAGTTCGCCGATTTCCTCGCCCTTGGTGTCGTTGTCGCCAAGTTCGCTTTTGATGGCGCGGATCTGTTCGCGCAGATAATATTCGCGCTGGGACTTGGTCATCTCGTCCTTGGCCTGCGAGCGGATCTTTGCCTGCAGTCCGAGGACCTCGACCTCCTTGGCCAGGATTTCGTTCACCTTGCGCAGCCGTTGCAGGGGATCATTCAATTCGAGGATCTCCTGCGCGTCGGCAACTTTGAGTCCGAGGTTGGAGGCTACGAGATCTGCCAGCCGGCCGGGATCATGGATGTCTTCGAGCACCATCAAGATGTCCGGTGAAAGCGCCTTTCCGAGCGCGATCACTTTTTCAAGTTGTTCGCGCACATTGCGCATCACCGCTTCGGATTCGGTTCCGGTTTCCAGGCCCTGTTCCGGGATTTTTTCTATTTTTACTTCATAATACGGCTGTGTCTGCGTGAAGTCCTTTATGCTTGCCTTGCAGAGACCCTGTGTAAGGATCTTGATGCGCCCGTCAGGCAGTTTCCGCATGCGCATGATCATTGAAACCGTGCCGGTTTTGTAAATGGCGTCCGGAGAAGGATGTTCGTCGCTGATGTCTTTTTGTGATGACAACAGGATCAGCCTGTCCGAGCGCGCAAGAGCTTCTTCAACGCTTTTTATTGAAGAATCCCTTCCGACAAACAGCGGTATGATCATATAAGGGAAAACAACTATGTCCCTTACTGGCAAAAGCGGGAGCTTTTCGGGTATTTCGATCTGCTCTCCGTCGTAGTTTGTTACCATTCCCCGGCCTCCGTTAATTAGCTCTACTGATTGGTTCGGAGTTTTGTAGTGATGGCTTTAGGCATTTTCTTCCGGGTATGTGGTTTTCGTGCCGCGCCAGGAAATGCCGTAACATTATGGTATGTCAAAAAAAAACCGGTCCGCTAGCGGGCCGGTTTTGGGTTTTTTTTCAAGGCTTCTGTCTGGAGGCAGGAGCCTATATGCCTATATAGAGGTTTTCAGGCGTAGATCTTTTCGCGGTGTTCCTGCCGCTCCTTGCAGGCGATGCAAAGGGTTGATACGGGCCGCGCCTCGAGCCGCTTGGGCTCGATCGGTTCTTCGCAGTCTTCGCAGAGGCCGAACGTCCCGTCGTCTATTCTTGCCAGCGCCTGGTCGATCTTGGAGAGCATCTGGCGCTCGCGGTCGCGGAGCCTGAAGACGAGATTCTGGTTGATCTCGCTTGCGGCAAGATCAGTCTCGTCGGGCAGGTCGTCGGGCGACAGTGCCAGTTCGTGTTTCAGCGCATTTTTTGAGTTATTCAAAAGACGCTGTTTCTCTTCAAGAAGAATTTTTTTGAATCTTGCGAGTGTTTTAGCTTCCATTCATCCCCCCCAGTATTTCGACAGTTTAGCCGGAACCGGAATTTTCACAATAGATTTTATAAGATTCTATAAGAATGTCTCGTCTCATTGCGTCATCAGGGCGTCGCGATGCGACATGGCGGTAAACCTCCCCGGGGTTTTTTGATGCCCCTGTTAATAAAAACCATCGGTGCTTTGCCGGAAAAACTTTAATTTATTTTTATGCCCGTTTCTGGCACAAGGGAATCATGTCCTACAAAATACCGAAGATGACACGTAAGATCCGCGATTCTTTTCCGTATGCTCCTGCCAGGCCCGGGCTTTGGAAGAAGATTTCAGATAAAAAATGGAACGACTGGAAATGGCAGCTCGCGCATTGCGTAAGGTCACTTGAGGATCTTGAGCGGGTGGTAAGCGTCACGGCCGCTGAGCGCGATGCGTTTCACAGGTCCAATGAGCTTTTCAAGATGGCCATAACCCCGTATTACGCGTCGCTTATGGACAAAGCGGATCCGGAGTGCCCGGTGCGCCGCCAGTCGGTTCCGCACGAGGGGGAGCTGCACATCCTGCCCACGGATCTCGAGGACCCGCTTGCCGAGGAGCGGGACATGCCGGTACCGGGGCTTACGCACAGGTATCCGGACAGGGTGCTTTTTTACACATCCCATGTGTGCGCGATGTTCTGCCGCCATTGCACGCGCAAGCGCAAGGTCGCCGATTCCGGCAGTTATGCCGTGGACAAGCAGCTTGAAGACGGTCTCCGCTACATCGCGGCCCACAAAGAGGTGCGCGACATCGTGATTTCGGGCGGCGATCCGCTTTGTAGCAGCGATGACCGCGTGGAATACATTCTTGCCCGCCTCCGCGCCATAAAACATATCGAGATATTGCGCATCGGTTCGCGTGTGCCGGTCACGATGCCGCAAAGAATTACCGACAGGCTGGTAAAAATTTTCCGCAAATACCATCCGGTTTATTTCAACACCCACTTCAACCATCCCAAAGAGTGTACGCGCGAGGCTTTTGATGCGTGCGCGCGGATTACGGATGCGGGCTGTTCGCTGAACAACCAGATGGTTTTATTGAAGGGCGTGAACGATGATCCGGCGCTTGTAAAAGAGCTGAATCACCGGTTGCTCCTGATGCGCGTGCGGCCGTATTATATTTTTCAGTGTGACATGGCCCAGGGGATCAGTCATTTCAGGACGCCGGTCGAGAAGGGCCTTGAGATAATGGAAGCGCTTCGCGGCTGGACGAGCGGGCTTGCCATTCCTTATTATGTCATTGATTCGCCGGGTGGCGGCGGCAAGATCCCGGTGTTGCCAAACTATGTTGTCAGCCATGAAGGCAAGAAGTGGGTGCTGCGGAATTTTCGCAAGCAGGAGTTCACGTATTTGGAGCCGTGAAGGCCGGATCGCGCATATATGATGACCG
>MEQJ01000128.1:67410-76136 GCA_001770165.1 Bdellovibrionales bacterium RIFOXYD1_FULL_53_11
GCGGCATATCCACAGTATCGTTCACCGTTCAAGGTGACGCCGGAGCAATAGTATTACCCGGCCGACCGGCCGCGAGCGCCCCGTCCCGCCGGGACGGGCTCTGGGAACACACCTGTTTTGAATTTTTTACCGGCGCGAGCGAGGGCGGGCCGTATCGTGAAATCAATGTCGCTCCGGGCGGCGACTGGAACATCTATGAATTTGACTCCTACCGCAAGGGAATGCGCGAGGATGCGTTTGCCGGTGCGCCGGTGGTCAGGGAGTTCGTCGCCGGAAAATCAAAAATATCCTTTGTATTCGAAACAACGGTAAGGCCCGGAACGTTGATCAATCTCTGCGCGGTTACCGGGCATCGTGACGGTAGTAAAAGATATTGGGCCGCCCGGCATGGCGCCACGCGGCCCGATTTTCATTCAAACTGGATCAGCCTTAGCCCGGATTTCTCACCACAATCTTGATTGCGCCGCGTAATTTGGTTTTTGGCAGAATGACATGCCAGTACTCCGCTCGCCCCGCTTGCGGGGCTTCGAGGGGTGAAGTCCCGCAAGCGGGACGCTTCTTGAGGGCCGGTTTCCGATCCCCTGTGCGGATTCAGCGACTATAAGATGTTGTTAGAATTTCCTATTCTCTTTGCTTTTGTTCTTGGGATTAATCTTCTGCAATTTGAGGGGCTGAGGGGAACCCTTTGGGATCTGAGTACCTATATCCAATCTGCTTACAGGTACTCGGTATTTGGTACTGCGGATTTAACCATTACGGATCAAGTTGCGAAGACAACTGACTGGCATTGGTCTATAGCTGTTCCGGTATTGGGAGCTTTGTACAGGGTCTTTCCGGAAGTATGCAGCTTATTTAGTCTATTCAGATTGGAAACCCCCGGCGATCTCGCCGGAGAAGGATCGAGTAGTGGTCGCAGTTCCGAATAGTTGGGCAGTAAGCACCAACTATCTGAAACTTAGTTTTCCGATTAAGTTATGACGCAAGCTTAACTGTTGGCCACGAAATACCCCACCACAAAAAGGAAATGGTTTGAAAAATGTCCAGTTTATACAAGATTTCCTAAAAATCTCCATGCTGGCATGATCCGGATATTTGAGTGTCCAATTTTTTCATGCATCCAGTCGTCTTTACCTTTTAGGTGTATTTGAAATACATGTGGTATGTTTACTCGTTGTAATAGATATTTTAGGTTATTATCTAGCGGTTGCTGTGATGTTTTTACTTCAATCGCCATCCAGGGCAAACCCTTTCGCATGACTATGAAATCAACTTTGTGGTTCGCCGGAATGGCCCCCTATAACCTTCAGCAAAAGCAGTGTTTGCAAAAAAACACGCAAAAACAAAGGTCAAAACAAACTTTTTGTAAGACAACCATCCACTCACAAACGGAACACTATAGATCTAGCCGCACCGTATCAAGAGCTGTCACCATAATTATTCCAACCAACTGGCCGGAAACTCATCGGCTGGTTTTATGCCAAAGGCCCTGGCTGAAGGTTTTGGTGGCATTTTTCCAGCTTTTTCGTCAAGGGCGTTGAGATATCTGACAATCGCCTGATCGTACGATTTCAAATGGAAACATTTGCAAATTGTTTAAACTGCTTTTTTTGTATGTATCTCAGCGAGGGGGATGATCGCGGCGACGATCGCGAATGTCCGCAAGCAACGCGGACAGCCCGGCAGATGCCTTGGAATTTACCTTCCCGCGCCACGGTCTCCCGCCACGGTTCACGGCAATTCCGACCAGTGGCGTCGGTTTCAGCGCTGAAAGTAAGAGTGAAGCTTTTGTTAAGAGCCGTGATGACCTATTAAAATTTTTGTGCAAAACAAAAAGGTAATTAACGCTTCTTGTCTTTGGCCAATTTTAATTCTTTGGCGGTTTTAGCGCCGTATTTCCGGAATAGTTTAGTAAACTTTTCCAAATCGTTCTTTAATTCAATATCATCAAACCTTTGAATATAATCCAAAATGGTTCCAATCCGGCCACGGGCCTTGCGGCCAAGTGGCAGGAGCTTCGCTCAAATGAACCGGCGCTGCTGTGCAGCCCGCACCCGAGCCAAGCCAGAATCGTTACAGTCACTTGGTGTCGCTCGTCGGGAAGGGGACCTGTGGGGCGTGGGTTATGGGGCCGACTATGTAGTCCGGGGGCCCTTTGTTCGGCGCCAAGGGCAATTTGCTGTCTGATGTAAGGCCCGGTAGATATTGAAGTATAATTGGTTGTTCGGTTCGTGTCTGTCACAAAAATAAGCTACTTTTGTGGCAAACTAATACGTAAATCGTCACAATATCGGTAGATTTATGCCACAAATGCATGCTAAACTTGTGGCATACTAGGAAACAATATATGCCACAACATATTGTAAAAGCAGTTATAAGTAAGATTCGAGGTCATGGAAGAGGGTGGGTTTTCACCCCTCAGCACTTCGATGATCTCGGTAGTTACACAGGGGTACGGACAGCCCTTTCTCGGCTACAAAAAGAAGGAGTGATCCGCCGTGTGGCTCAAGGGATCTACGATTATCCCAGAATACACAAGACTCTTGGGATCGTATCGCCATCGGTCGACGCCGTAGCAAAGGCGGTTGCGGAAAGAAATGGAGCCAAGCTCCAAGTCTCTGGAGCGTACGCGGCAAATCTTCTCCACCTTTCAGACCAAGTTCCAGGGCGAGTAGTTTATCTAACTGACGGCCCCACGGGAAAAGTCCGAATTAAGAAGCTTGAAATCACGTTCAGAAAAACTACCGTAAAAAACATGTTTGCGGCGGGATCAATGGAAGCGCTTGTGATTCAGGCTTTCAAATTCATGGGCGAGGAGCACATTGATAAGCACATGCTCGAATCGGCCAAGAAAGCCCTGAAGGGAACAACACGCAAAAAGTTTGAGAGAAACATCAAATATGCTCCTCGCTGGATTCGTATCCTACTTATTGATCTGATGGAGAAAGAACTATGAGCCAGATTCACCGGCAAGCCCCAGAAGAGCGTCGTGTTTTTTTTGCTGAAGCCGAGACCGAGACTGGTATTCCATTTCCGATCATTGAAAAAGATTTCTGGGTTGTGTGGACCTTAGATCGGCTTTTCTCGATTCCAGAACTGAAGTCGCACCTGACATTCAAGGGTGGCACGTCTTTGTCCAAGGTCTACCGCATTATCGAACGTTTCTCCGAAGACATTGACGTTTCGATCGAAAAGGATTTTCTGGGATTCGATCACGAGAAAGACCCTGAAAAAGCTCTATCAAAAAAGAAGGTGCGGGCAGCCGTCGATGCTCTCGGAGACGCGTGCGCGAAGTATGTTCAAGAAAAGTTGCTCGCGATTATGCGGGATTCGATTGCGAGAGAGCTTGGAACCGACAAGGGGTGGAATCTTATCGTCGATGAGAAAGACCCCGACGGCCAGACGCTATTGTTCGATTATCCGAGCCTTTCGCCCAAGGACGGTTACATCCGGCCGTTCGTGAAGATTGAGATGGGCGCGAGATCCGAGCACTGGCCGGTGAGCGAGCACGCGATTCAGAGTTACGTCAAGGAAGCCATCAAGGAGAAGGTTACTGAGCCGACAGTTCGTGTGCGAGTGCTCAATGCCGAGAGAACTTTCTGGGAAAAAGCTACGATTCTTCACCAGTACGCGCATTTACCAGCAGAAAAAGCTCTTCCGCCGCGCATATCGCGCCATTTTTATGATTTCTTCTGTCTCTTGAATTCGGCGATCAAGGCTAAGGCGCTGAGCGATGTCGCGCTTCTTGAGCGGGTAGCTACTCACAAGAGCGTGTATTTTTCCTCCGGTTGGGCGAATTACGCCACGGCTCGCAAGGGAACGCTTAAGCTGTCGCCACTTCCACGAATTTTGGGGGATCTGGAAAAAGATTTTGTTCTGATGAATAAGATGTTTTTCGGAAGAATCCCCGACTGGCAGCTGATTTTGCAAACGATCGCGGAGTTCGAGGCCGAGTTCAATTCGGGAGGAGTGCCGGGGTGATCTTTTGACCTTCGACCATCGCGTCTATTGCGCGAACATGCGTCGATTGAGTTTCGAGATTAATTCAAGAGGCAAAAAGACGGCGCGCCGGTGCGCGGTCAGTAAAACTGATAGAATTCGGGACGTTTTTGACAATTTTGAACAGCCCGGGTTAAAGTTTGATGTCTTCAATATGGCAGCGGACATATTCGTCATCGCCCACTTCAACGGCGTGACGCGCCGGCAGGCACTGGCGGCAGGTGATGGCCACGTGGATGAGGCGTGCCTTGTCTCTGGAAACGTCGTCCACCGTGACGTTGAATTGCTTGACGGTGCAGGCGTCTTCGAGGCGGGTGCCGAGCAGATCCTTCGGAAACGGAACAAGTTTCTTTTTCTGGAGCTCGGCGCGAAGATTGTCAAAGCCCTCCTGGTCGCCATAAAGTAGTTTTGCATCGCCAGCAAGCGTCTTGAAGAACATCTTGTGGTTGTTCTTCTTGAGGGCTTTCATGGCCATGTTCAGCACGCCTTCGGGTGTATTGTAGGAATTGCATCCTGCAAGCAGTGAAGCCGCAATAAATGAACATATAACAATAACGGACTTTTTCATGTGAATCCCCTTTCGTCCCTGTGTTGCCCCGACGGGTAACGCGCCCAGCCAAAAGAAGCAAGCGCAAAGATTTTAAAAAAAGGTTATTCTGAAGGCATATGCTGCTTGGCATTGACAAGCTGATGGCGGACCAGGGGTTGCAGGCCGGACTTGCCGGCAGGCGCGTTGCGCTTCTTGCCCATCCCGCTTCGCTCAACAAGGACATGCTCCACTCGATAGACGTGATCGCAGGCTGCGGGTCGATGAAGCTCTCGTCCGCGTTCGGGCCCCAGCACGGCATGCGCGGTGAAAAGCAGGACAACATGATCGAGAGCGAGGATTATCTCGATCCCCTTCATCAGATTCCGGTTTATAGTTTGTACGGCAGGGTGCGAAAGCCCACGCAGCACATGATGGATTCATTTGATGTCATCATGATAGATCTTCAGGACATCGGCTGTCGTGTTTATACGTTCATGACAACCCTTCTTTACGTGATGCAGGAATGCGCAAAGGCGGGCAAGTCGGTGTGGATCCTTGACCGCCCCAATCCCGCGGGCCGCCCGGTAGAAGGGTTTATCCTGCAAAAAGGCTGGGAAAGTTTTGTGGGCTCCGGGCCGCTTCCGATGCGGCACGGGCTTACGCTTGGCGAAACGGCGCTTTGGTTCAAGACGCTGCACAAAATTGATGTCGATCTCGAAGTCGTCACCATGGAAGGATACCGGCCGGATGAACCGCCCGGCTTTGGCTGGCCCAGGGGCGAGCTGGCGTGGGTCAATCCAAGCCCCAACGCCACGACGCCGTTTATGACAAGATGCTATCCGGGCACGGTGCTGGTCGAGGGCACGCATTTTTCGGAAGGACGCGGCACCACGCATCCCCTGGAAGTCGTCGGCGCTCCGGATCTCGACATGAAGGCGGTGCTTGGCTGGATGCATGCAAACGGCGCCGACTGGATGCGCGGGTGCAGGGTGAGGCCCTGCTTTTTCGAGCCTACATTCAATAAACACAGTGGAAAAATGTGCAACGGCTTCCAGATCCATACGGACGACGGCGCGTACCGGCACCAGGAGTTCAAGCCCTACAGGATCGTGGCGCTTTTTTTGAAAGCCGTGCGCACGCTCTGGCCCAACTACAATATCTGGCGTTCCTTCCACTACGAGTACGAGTCCGAGCGTCTTGCAATCGACATCATTAACGGCGGGCAGGGCCTTCGCGCCTGGGTGGACGACATGGCCGCCACCGTGGAGCGTTTCGACAAGGTTCTCCAGGCCGAAGAATCCGAATGGATCGAGACGCGCAAGGCGTTTTTGCTGTACAAATAGTATCCCGCATACTTTTTGATGCCCGGCGCGTCATAACAGCATCGTGTGTTCTTCCGCATGCCGGAAACACTCCGTTATCTCGGCGTCGGTCATCCCCATGTGCTCGCGGCAAACGCTGATTTCGTGATCAAGGGTATTGTCAAAGATGCCGGGATCGTCGGTGTTGATGCAGACTGGAATGCCAGCGCGCAAAATGGCGGGCAGCGGATGCGCGGCGAGCGTGGGTACGGACTGCGTGATCCAGTTGCTCGTGGGACAGATCTCAAGACAGATGCGGTGGTCCGCGAGATGACGCATGAGCTTGGGGTCGCGTACACAGTTGATGCCGTGCCCGATGCGGCGTGCGCCAAGACATTCGATCGCTTCCCAGATATTCGCGGGTCCCGAGGCTTCGCCCGAGTGGATTGTGATGTTCGCTCCGGCATCGCGCGCCGGCTTGAACGTGCGCTCAAAAACCCGGCACGGCCAGGCTTCTTCGTCACCGGCAAGGTCAAGACCGATGAAACGGCTCCGGTGGCGCATGAAAAATTCCACGGTCTCGGCCACCTTGTCGGGCCCGAACTCGCGGCTTGCAATGCAGATGAAGCCCGCGCGCATGTTTTTGGGCGCGGCCGCAAGTCCCGCCCGCAGACCGCGCTCGAACGCGTCAAGGGCCTCCGTCCAGTCCAGTCCGTTCATGCCGCAGGTAAAGCTCGGTGAGAACCTGAGTTCCGCCCCCGCGATACCTTCGGCGGCGCAGTCTTCAACCGCTTCGCGTGCGATGCGCTCAAGCGTTTCCGGGCTGTCGAGCACTTTTTGAAAAAGCTCGAACTTCGACAGAACCTCAAGGAGTCCTGAGAGCGGCTTTGTGAGCATGAAGCGGCTTTTGAATGCCGCAAGGCCTTCGCTTCCGGACGCAAGGCCGTGCTTTATGGCAAGTTCAAGAAGCGTCGAGGGCCTGAGGGATGCATCCATGTGCCGGTGGAGTTCGAAGCGCTTCACAGGCTTATCGCTCCCAGATTCACTGAGGCAAACACCTCGCCCCTGCCGCCGAAGGATCTGTTGAAGCCGAAGTGGTATTCGCACGCAAGAATCACCGGCACATAGTTGAAAACGGTGCTTGTCATCCTGACGCCCGCGCCGGCGGCGGGCAGAACGGTGCTGCTGGCGCCGCGCGGAAACCAGGCGGCTTCTCCAAAGGCGAGCGCGTAGATGTTTTCAAAAAACACCGGAAAGGTGCCGATGCCACGGTGGATGCGCACGAGGGGCATCTTGAACTCCGCCGCGGGCAGATAAGTCGAACGGGCCAGAAATGTATAACCCTGGTATCCGCGCAGCGTCAGATAATCGAGTGAGTCAGAGCCGTAGATGCCGTTTATCAAATTGTTTTTCTGGCTGGTTACCAGGACGTTTGATTCAAGATATGAAAAGGCCGGGGCCGCCCACGAAGCCTTGATTGTCGTGGCCAGCACGGCATGATTGAACAGCCTGATGTATTGGGTGCCCGTAAAAAGACCCTTGTATGAATATTTTCCGCTTTCGGCATAGACGCGCGCGCCGGCTGTGAGCTGTCGGCCTCTTTCGGACGTGATGGCAAGGCGCGAACTTTCGGCGTCGGAATAGGAAAGCGTGAAATCCGCCTGCGGGATGTGTCTTGAGGCTCCGGCGGACGACCGGGAGCCGGGGCTGTATTCATACGTGCGCGCGACGGCAAAGGAAAGCTCCGGGGTCAGCACCGAATAGGTGGTGCGGAACGGAAAACCGATGGAGGCGATGTAAGCATGCTTGCGCTGGTATGAAAACACCGAGTAGCCCGGCGTTACATAAGTCGCGCTGTTGAGGGACTGGTATGCGGTGAGCGCAAGCGTGGGGCCCGCCTGGCGGTTGTGATAGGTCGCCAGCCAGTCAAATGACCGCGTGTTTGTTTCGTAGGCAAGCCCGAGAAGGTAACGGTGCCGGTCCACCGCATCAAAGCCCATGGTTGTGCCGCCGAAATAATATCCGCCCGGCGTTGCCTGCAGGTACGGCATCCACTGGCGCGGCCAGATGCTCGGAAAGATGCTGTAGCTTTCGTCGGCGGGGATTTTTTCCACGCTTGAAACGGGCGCCGGATCTATTTTCGGGGCGGGCGGCGGATCGATCCTGACCGCGCCGGAACGGACCGGCGCCAGTGCCGGTGCATCCGTTTTTGCGATATCCCAGCCATGAGCGCCGAACACGCTGGCGTACATGGTGCCCTCGCCGAAGGCCGGCATCCAGATGCCGGTTGTAACATTGGTGACCTGCCTGGGACCGGAAGCATCCAGACGGTAGACGTTGTCGACGCTCGAGGCGTCCGAGACAAAAAAGAGCTGTCCCTCGCGGCCAAATGCCGGAAACCGGTTGTATGCCCCGTCGCGCACCAGCGCGCGCGCGGCGCCGCCTTCCACCGGAACCTCCATCAGGTCCTCGGAATTGGAACCGTTGCGGTGAAGCGAGAAAACAAGCCTTTTTCCGTCGGGTGAAAAGCGCGGAGCGGAGGCGCGGTCGCCGCCGGAGGCTTCAAATATTTTACGGATCGGTCCGAGGGCGGGCCCGGAGGAATTGCCGAGGGGGGCGATTGCAATGCCTGCCGATGATTTTTCCGAAAAAGAAAACGCGATATGCCTTCCGTCGCCCGAAACGTCGGGGTCTTTGGTTCGTTCGGAGCCGTCGATCCAGTCAAGAGCGCCGGACTCCACATCAATCATCCCGAGCACGCTGAAGGTGTAGTACTGTGATGCCTGCCGGAGCGTGCTGAAAACGAGCTTGCGGGAATCGGGCGTGAAGGCCAGCTGGCCGGACATGGTTTTGTCGCAGATCCGCTTTTGTTCGCCTGTCTTGAGATTTTTGAGCACAAG
>MEQJ01000128.1:76154-78009 GCA_001770165.1 Bdellovibrionales bacterium RIFOXYD1_FULL_53_11
TGAAGAGGCCGTGTATGCCAGCCACTTGCCGTCTGGCGAGACGGCGGGTCCAAGGGATTCGTAATCCTTCGCGGTTATCCGCGAGAGCGGGGTGAGGGGCTGCGACTTGATGCGTTCGAGATCCCTGGCGGCGCGGGAGCGTGTTTCGGCGACCCACTCGTCCCAGAAGGCATACCAGTCCTTGCCGGTGATGTTTTCGATATTTCCGTTTATGAAAAACGGCACGCGCGCGCCCGAGCGGTCGGTCATCACGCCAAGTACGTCGTCTCCGCTGCCAAGCTGGTCATGTCCATCGGCGGTCTCGGTTTTGGTAATGGCGTTTTTCCCGTATTCGCCCGCCGCGCGGTTAAGCAGCTGGTAGCCGTAAAAATACGGCGTCGAGCCCGCGGGATAGTTGGGATTTGCCGAATCCAGCATGTCGAGTGTCGCGGCTGACGAGGTGTCCAGCTTGTTTTCCTCGACCTGTGCCCTGAGGATCATTTCGTAATACGGACTTCTTCCGCGGCCGCTCCGGCTGAAGCGCGTTTCGGCATAGATGGCCAGCCCTTCGAGCATCCACAGCGGCCAGGCGGCGTTGGGCAGCAAAATGTCGCCGATCGCGTAGCGCAAGCCCTCCCACACCGCGCCGCTCGTGTTGTCCATGCTTACAAGATGGGTGTATTCGTGGAAGGCGAGCATCCGCATCCAGTCTTCGTAATAATGTATGGCTGTCCAGTTGTCCGGCGGAGTGGCCCACAGCACCAGTCCGAAGCGTCCGATGGGCGAGGCCATCCCGTTTGCGGAGTCGGAGTTGTCGATCACGAGCACCTGTGTGCGCAGCCGGGGCTGCCATCTGAGCCACTTTGTCAGAAACCGGTTTGCATCCTCAAGATGTACGGCGAATTTGCGGGCGGCATCACGCAGATTGGACGGAAAGGTGATCCTGAAATGTTCGGTTTTGATCGTGCGCCAGTCCCAGAAGGGTGAGAGGCCCACGGCTTCGCCGACGCCGGTGGTAAGGGCGGGGATTGTGGGGTGGTGTGTTGACGAAAATGCAGAAGGAGCAAGGAAGAGCGCGGTCAGGATGAGGAAAATCTGGTACATGTGGCCTCCGGCTTGGTTCAAGTATTAACAAATAACCTAGTTGAAACAAGTTATTTACAGGTGTTACCCTCACCCGCATGAGCTATGAAAAAAAGCAGTTTATAAAGGATCTCAAGGAAAAAGAACCCGTGTCGACGGCGTTTCTGATAAAATTCAGCGCGGTGTCGACGGACAAGAACGGAAAGCCGTTCATGAATCTTGTGCTCATGGACAACACGGGCGAAGTCGAGGCCCGGATATGGGACGACGTGAGTCGCCACGTGGGCCAGGCAGTGCGGGATGCTTTTGTGTGGATCGACGGCCGCTGCCAGCTCTATCAGGGGCGCAAGCAGATCGTGATTTCCAAAATCCAGGTGCTCCGCGAAGATGAGGTCGAGGTCAAGCACTTCATTGCCGAAAGCCCGGTGGACCCGGGTCCGCTTTATGCGCGGTTGTTGGAATTTGTCTCGTCTATCAAGGACCCGCATTACCGGCAGCTTTGCGAAGCCGTGTTCCGGGATGACCATGACGTGGCCGATCGCATGAAGCGTGCGCCGGCCGCAAAAAGTTTTCATCATGCTTACCGCGGCGGGCTGCTTGAGCATGTGGTTTCGATGCTGGGTATGCTCGATGCCGCAGCGGCCAATTACAAGGGCCGCGTCAACCGTGACCTGCTCATCGCGGGAGGGCTTTTGCATGACATCGGAAAACTCTGGGAACTGAGTTATGAGCGGGTGACGGATTACACGAGCGACGGACGGCTGCTCGGACATCTTGTTATGGGCACCGAATA
>MEQJ01000129.1:0-6803 GCA_001770165.1 Bdellovibrionales bacterium RIFOXYD1_FULL_53_11
GCGCAAAATGGATCGATACACCGGGAGTCCGTGAATTCGGCCTGGCCGGTGTAAGGCCCGAAACGCTTGGCGGATATTTTACGGAGTTTGCCGCGCTCGGATGTACGGTCTCCGGCTGCCGCCATTATAATGAAAGCGATTGCCAGGCCCGGGGGCTTCCGCGCTATCCGAGTTACAGGCGCATATATGAGTCACTGATGTCGGGAGGCTGGTGAAGTCATGGCGGGACTGAGGCGTGCAATCTGGCGGTTTGCGCGCAAAATATTTTTTCTGACTGATGCCGAAAAGGCGCATCAGCGGGCCCTGCGCGCAATCCGGATATGTTCGGCCGTTTCAGATCTTCCTTTGAGGCTTGCCAGCGGGGTGCCGCTGGTTTCCGGGTGGTCCGCGCACCGGGCGCTTGGAATGGATTTTATTTCGCGCGTCGGACTTGCGGGCGGGTTTGACAAGGATGCCAGGATTGTCCGGGCGCTTCCGGCGCTCGGTTTTGGATTTGCGGAAATCGGAACCGTGACGCCGCGTCCGCAATCCGGAAATCCGCGCCCCAGACTTTTCAGGGACGTGGAACGCAACGCAATATTCAACAAGATGGGCTTCAATAATGATGGCGCTGTTGTCGTGTCGGAGCGGCTTCGCAGGGCCAGAGGCGGATTGCCCGCCGGGTTCAGGGTCGGCGTGAATATCGGCAAGAACAAGGATACGCCGCTTGAAGCCGCGGCCGGGGATTACATGGCTGCGGCAAGATGTTTCGAGGGGCTGGCCGATTTTTTTGTCATCAATGTCAGCTCTCCCAACACGCCAGGATTGCGTGCGCTGCAGGAGCCCGAAGCCCTGAAGCCCATAATCGAAGGCGTTGGCGGAATTGTATCCACATGGTGGAACCGTCCGCCGGTTCTGCTCAAGCTTGCGCCGGAGCTTGCGGGAACCGGGGAGCTGGAGAGACTGATCAAAACCGTGGAGCCCTGGGGGGTTGACGGCTGGGTGCTGACCAATACGCTTGCCGGTGCGTATATGACCAAAAGAGGGGAAGAGCTTTCGGGCGGTTGGAGCGGGGAGCCTCTTTCGGAAAAAGCCCGCAGCGCGCTTCTTGAGGCAAGGGCCGCGACCGGCAGGACGATAATATCCGTCGGCGGAATCATGAATCCAGAGGAAGCGCGGGCGCGCATTCTTGTAGGTGCCGATCTTGTGCAGGTTTATACGGGCTGGATTTTCGGCGGCCCGTCGTTTCCGGTCGAGATTGCCCGCACCCTGGCAATGCCGTAGAATCATGGTGATGGGATCCTTGGTCCGCGTGGGCATGATTGCGCTGGTTGTGCTGTGTTTAGTATCCCGCGAATGTCCTGCCGCACAGGATGGCCGCGTCAGTTCCGACAATGGTGGAGTGCACGAACAGCCGGTGGCGGGCAGTGCGGTTGTTTACAGGTTTGGCAAGGGTGATGCGGTCAGGATGAGTGACCGGCACAAAAACGGATGGTATCGTGTCGCCATTCCGGTCAAGAGCGGAGAAAGGCCGTTGTTCGGCTGGATGCGCGCCGAAGATGTTGATCCCGATACGGCAGACAGGGACCTGAAAAAAGCCGGGATAATAATGATAGAGCCGGTAATCCGCGAAAGCCTGCCCCGGAAGAGATTTTCATTTTACATCCACTACAATTTATCGTTCATAAAACCATCGTCCCTGCAGAAGCATCCGGGCGGCAAGGGGGAATCGTTCCCGCTCCCCACGTTCGGCGGCGGCATGGGCTATGTCTTCAACAGCCGGTTTACGCTGTTTGCCCAATATGAATATTTCAAATTCGACAAGATGCTTCTTGTGCACAACGAAACCAATACTTATGACGCCAAAGGAAATATCGTGGCGCTTGTTCTGGAAGTGCGGGCGTTGGATTACAGGCCCTGGCTGCTGAATGTTTCAATTGGCGGTGGTGCCGCCTTTAATACGGAAATGAATGCGGGCATCCATTATACGGATGTACAGGTTGCAAGGACAGTAACCGGAGTTCTTCCCTACGCCGCGAAGGATTTTTATATTCCCTATGGAACGGCGGATGTTTCATTCCAGTGGTATTTTTATGAGCCATTTTCGGCAAAGATCAGGGGTGGTTACAGATATTTGAACCGGAACACGGTTACCATGTTGGCCCCAGGACAAAGCGCGCCGGTTGACGCCGAGTTCAGCGGTTATTTTTTTGGAGTTGTGATGCAGGTGGATTTTTAGCGCGTAATATTGTTTTACAAAAAAAAACAGGCGGCCCGACCGGGTCGCCTGTTTTTTTATATTAGCATTAAAAAAAATTAATGCTTGCAGCACTTTCTCGTGCGCTTTTTCTTCGTTGTCGTCTTTCTTTTGCTTGTCTTCTTTTTCATTTTATTCTCCTTGAGTTTTACTTCTTTACTACAACCACAACTTCGATGTTACTCCGATTGGGCTTGAGATCAAGGAAAGAAAAACAATTTAGTGGAAAATTTTCATGCATCGTTTTCCCCGGGTTTGACAGCGGCTGTACAAAATTCTAATCTTTATTTGCCCACCGGGCGGATGGACGGATGAAAAACACAGCGCCAAAACATGGAATCAGAAGAGCCGCACTTATGGCTGCATTCGGCGCGCTTGCAGCGATCACCTCGGCGCGCCCGTCCCTCGGCCTTCCGGAAGGAAAACTGGCGGAGGATTTTTCGGGTATTGCGATGCTGGACTATGGCGCCACGAGCGGTTTTTGGAATATCGAAGACCGCGTGGCCGAGGCGGCACGTGTTGCAAACACCGAAGTTGCACGACCAATCTCTTTTGGTGACGGAAGCGACGGAGAACTCAAAACTTCGGACGGCTATGCGTTCAATACCGACACTCATCCGAACGGGTATGACTTTACATTGATTGATATCACCGGAGGCGCGATCACAGTTGCCGGCTCGCATCCGCTTGTCATCAGATCTCTTACGACGGTCAATATCACGCCCGCGATTTTGGTAAGCGGTTCTGTCGGCGCTGCCGGCGTCGGCGGCGGCGCGGGTGCAGCCGCTGCCGCGACTACGCAGGCGGCGGGAGGCGCGGGCGGGGTTGCGGCCGGCGCCGGTGCGGCCGGAAAAAAACAAGATGGTACGGCGGACACAAACGGCAGTGGCGGTGATGGGACGCCCGTTGCGGCTTCGGGTGCGGATTTTGATACTGCGATCAAATTTGTCAGCGGCAGCGGTGGCGGCGGCGGAGATGGCGGCGGCGGCACCGGCGGTGGCGGCGGCGCTGCCGGTGGATCAATCAGGATAGTTGCAGCCGGGAATATTTCGGTCGGAGCGATTACGGCAAGCGGCGGCGCGGGTGGCGCGGGCGTGGGTGGTGGTGGTGATGGCGGCGGCGGCGCGGGCGGTAACGTCTGGCTTCAGACGCTGAAAACCCTTTCAACATCATCCGATCCGGCAGTGGCGGGCGGCGGCGGCGCACTGGCCGGCGCTCTGCGCGGTGATTCCATTTCCGCCGACCGTCCGGCCTGGGCCGTTGGAGCCGGAAATTATAATACCGACAAGGTTCCGGGCAACAGGACATATGTCGTGCAAAGCAAGGCTTATGATCTTGGAACCGTTAATGCCGCTTTCGTGCAGAATCCTTCGGTTGAAAAAACGCTCTATGGAGGACAGGTCACGGTTGAATACGCGGCAAGCGCGGATGGCGCGGCTTTTTCGGATTTTGCTGAAAACATATTTTCATTGGGCAACAAGGGCTACCGGTATCTTAAATTCAGGATAACAATCAAAACCGGCGGCGCGGATGATGTGTCTCCGCGGGTGCGCAGCATTGTGGTTCCGTATCAGGATCTGGATTTCAAGCTTGCCGGAGGCTGCATGTGCGGAAGCATCGATGCAAACGGCATGAAGCCGCGAATGCGTGATCATATTGCCGCTGCCGCTTCGGGTCTGTCATGGGGTTTGTTCTGCCTGGTTGCTTTTTTGATCGCCCGTTACGGGCTGGTGCGCACCGAGCGCCGACCTGACGACAGGACGTTTCCGGCCTGATCCCTGCCTCCCACGATATAACTGTAGATTGTCACCGGTATAAGACCGGTCAGCGTGATGGAGTGCGAGGTGGTGAATGTCGTGTCTTCGGGGACAATGATGTCAGTGGTCGTGCCAGGGCCCCACGAAAGTGCTGTGGTCGTGGGTTCGTTTGTTGTCCAGGTTATAGTGATGCTGGAGCTGGTTGTGGTGGCTGTGACGGCACTGGCGGTTGGCGCCACATTGTCCACCGTCCAGTTGTAGGTGATGCCGACCGGGTCCATGCGTCCGTTATAAATTGCGCGGGCCATGAACACGTGTTCGCCGCTTGAAAGATTTGAATACGCGAC
Organism: Bdellovibrionales bacterium RIFOXYD1_FULL_53_11; assembly: GCA_001770165.1. GTDB lineage: Bacteria > Bdellovibrionota > UBA1018 > UBA1018 > UBA1018 > XYD1-FULL-53-11. The sequence goes on from MEQJ01000129.1 coordinate 4,341, forward strand.
CGGAGACGTGCATTCGGTTGCGGCGGCGTTGTCCAAGCTACAGACAAAGGTTGAGCCACTCATGTTTGAATCAAGCGTAAAAGTAATTGTTGTCTGGTTTGTCAAAGCCCCTGCCGGTGTTGCTCCGGCCAGAATGGTGGTTGGCGTCGGCTTGCTGCAGGGGTTGCTGCTCACGCTGTCTGGAAGCTGGAAGTTCGAGGCTGCGAGTGGTTTCCAGCCGCGCGTCAGCATGTCTTGGTAGTATTGCCGTGGGGTCGATGGAACCGTATTGTAGTCAAAAAAGAGATTGTTGCCGGATTTTCCACACGCGATATCGGACGGAATTGAATCATCCGGGTTGTCGGAGAGTTTTTTCCAGAGAACAGCAAGTGCAATGTGATAGCGCGGACCCTGATAATAGGACAGGCGCATGGGGATGCGGGCTTCGGAGCCGATGTTGATTGCTTCGCTGGCGCAGGCAAATTTTGTAGGATGGGTTCCATCATCGTTTACGACCGTTCTGAAACCGCTTCCGGTGTCCAGCTCCAGAATCGCCCCGTCATCGGCAAGGAGCCCGAACTGATAGCGGCCCGCCGTATCGCCGGTGCCAAGTTTTATCGTGCTGGAGAGATCAAGGGCGAAATATTCGTAAAGCTTTTCTCCGTTCTGGTTTACAAGCTGTATGCCCTCTTCGGTGAAAAAACCCAGATCGAACTTCCTTGTTGCAATGTTTATTTCATCCAGGAAGAGGGTGGCATCAACGAATGTGCCGTTGTTTATATAATCACCCACGGATGTGTAACGAGGGGCGTTGGCGGGCAGATAATAGATCTTGCCGACTATTCCATGATCCAGATCGGTCCCTTGTTGGGAGGGATTTCCTGAAAACGGGTCGCAAACCGCATTTATTCCGGCAAACGGATCGTAATTGATGTTTGCCGGAGCATTGACTATGGCTGTTGTTTCGCCGCCGGTTTCAATAATATCCGTGGTTGGCTCTTCTGATTCACATCCCGGTAAAACCGCAGACAACGCCAGCGCCAGGCATGCCGTTGCCAGCTGCCCTATGATGCGCGTGGTGTTTCTGCTGCCCGTTTTCATTGCTGACCTCCTATTAATAAATTTTAACACACTGCGCCAAAAAGTCCAATTTCCGGCCCCTTCGTCAAAATAAGTGGCTTAAAAAACACCAATAAAATCAGGCCAATTTATCAAGATTTTGTGAAGAACGCTTTTTGTTTGCTATTTGTTAAAACTATTTAACAATATCGTGCATTGTGCCGTTCAGCCTGACAAAAAATCCGGCCCAGGAACTCCATTCAAAAACTGCCGTTCCGGGCGGACTTGCCCAGCGCGAATAAGAGCACTCCGACTGGATGGTGGCGCCGACGGATTGTTCGTAAATGTCCAGCAATTTCCAATCGGTCCACATGTAAACCTCGGCTCCGTACATTCCGTTGGTAATAAGCCCGCTCAGAGGGAGCCGGAGAGCGAATCCCGCATTTTCGGGCAGAAACGGCCAGCGCGGCGTCCAGTGTTTCGAAGCAGAGGCAAATGGTCCTATCGAATATGCGCCATCGGGCTCAACACCCATGGCGCTTGCCTTGCCCCAGCGGAACGACCGCAGGAAGGAACCGCCAAATGAAAAATCCCATGAAGTGCCGAGGGATTCGTGGCCCGAGAAAACGAACCTGATTTTGAAGGCGGTGGCGTCCTTCTGGAACACCAGAAGCGAAGAGGGAGGTTTTTTATACTTTGCAAGTGTAACATCCGCGTTCATTGTGTACTTGCGCCCGTAGCCGGTGCCGGTCCGGCGGTCAAGCGCGCTGCGGACCGAGGCTTGGGCCGAAAACCTGTTGAGAAGATGCATTGAAACCGGAGAAACCGATTGCAGTGAGCCGGGCTCGCTGGACTGTTTATGGGTGCCGATGCCCGCATGCGCGGCGCCGCGGATGTTCCAGAGCCATCTGCGCGAGCCGGTTTCGGCCACGGCTTCAGTCTTTGAGACCGGAGCAGGCGCTGGCGCGGGAGCGGGTTGGGGTGCCGCTACAACTGCGGGAGGCGGGACCGGTTTGGCAGGCGCCGGTTCTTCAACCGGTTCAAACATGTCGGCGGCAGGTGGCGCGGCGGTTCCATCGGTTGCGCTGTAGATTTCTTTTTTGATTTCCGGGTTCAAAATATATTCCGGAATCTGGATCGCCTTTGGTTTTGAATACCGTCCGGCATTGCCGTCCGCATCCATCGAGGCAACCCTGAAAAAGACCCGGCCCTTTGAGTTTTCCATCCCGACCCGGTACTGCCATTTGAATGCCGGCGCATCCGTAACTGTTTCTGTGATGATGTTGGCAAAGCCGGACTGTCTTCCTATTTGTATCTTGTACCTGGCGGCGCCGGGTGCCGCGGACCATTTCAGCGTAATATTGTAGAGCTGCGTTTTTCCGGCGGCATTGGCGCTTGAAAGAAAGAAGTCCAGAATTGAATGTA
>MEQJ01000129.1:6810-7233 GCA_001770165.1 Bdellovibrionales bacterium RIFOXYD1_FULL_53_11
GGCGCGGATTTTTCCTTGAGTACGAGATCAAATGTCGTACTCCAGGCGGTCTTGATGCCTCCCGGCAGCGACGCGCGGACATGCCATGAAAAATCCCCGTTGTCCCGGAGCGCGACAGACGCGGCAGGTGCGGTCACCGTCTCTTCATGTGCGGTTTTCCCGTTTTTAGACTTGATGATGCGCAAATCATAAGAAACCGCTTCATTCACGGATTTCCAGACAAACCTGAAATTCGCCCCCGGCTCCCCGCGGAACCCCTGTGCCGGAAGAACCGGAGCGGGCCGTTCGTATTGTTTGACGGAAAACCTTGCTACGGCACTTGACTGGCCGGTGCCGAGATTCCTCACGCGCCAGTACCAGGTGACCGCCCCCGGTGTTGCGGGCAGCCTTATGGAGGTCTTGATATTGTCGAGCGGCGGATGT
>MEQJ01000129.1:7240-16301 GCA_001770165.1 Bdellovibrionales bacterium RIFOXYD1_FULL_53_11
CGGTCCGGGCCGTATCGGATTTTAGCCGGAATTCCACGTCCGCAGCCGCTTGCGGACTCCGGATGGTTTCGCCATCCACCGGCGCCATAAGCTCGAACAGTTCCTTTTCCGGAACAGGCGGCGCCTGTGACGGGCTCGCCGTGATATCCACGGACTCTCCCGATTTTGCCACCACACTGCCGCCGGGATTTGTCACCATTGTTTGTCCCGAGTGGACGGTCACCCGGGCCTGTCCCGAGGCTTCAGGCGAGAATGAAACCGTGATTTCACTGCTGGAGGGGGCCAGGGCGGTTGCATTGCCCGCCCTGATTTCAATGTCTGACCGTTTTGCGGCCGGTTTTTTGCGGATTTTCCCGCGCAGCAGTGTCAGCAGCGTGCGTCCACTCGAATCATTTGATGCGCGTTCCATCTGGATCAGCGTATTTTCGCCAAGCACAATGCCGGCACCGTCGAGGAAGGCGATCTCGGCCGAGGAATTTTCAAGAGTCATCAGGCTCTGGCGGCGCAAAAGGCGCTGGCCGCGGACAGCATCATTCCAAATTATGTTGCCAGGATCCTGGACTCTGACATCATTGCGGTGCACGACCAGCTCGGCAATGCTTTTTTCGAGATCTGCGCCGGTATTGTGTACGGGTTTAAAATGTAGTGATAGAATTGGAATGTCCCGGAGTAGGAAGTAAAATTCGGCAGAAAGCACGGCAAGGAGCAGCACTCCCGGCAACAGGCGTTTTATGTAATCCCTTTTGTCAGCCAGCTCTGCAGCGGACATGAGTATATTTTATGGCTTTGAAGGCGAAATATCCAATTCGTTTGAAGCTTTTGCTGCTGATGAGCACCATTGTGGTTGCCGCATCGGCGGCCTATTTTCTGCTCGCTGTCAGAATCCTCAACGAAGACAAGGCGCAGCTTGTTTACGAACTCAATGCAAGCAACGTCAAAACTTTGGCGGCCGAAGCCGATTCCCTTCTTCTCCGGTTTGCCGACAAGACAAAACTTCTTGCCCAGGGAAACAGGATTGCCGACTGGTCGCAGGAGATATTCGAATCCGACAAAGAGCTGATTGCGTTCACGCTTTTCAGGCCGGGCAAGGAAGCGCCAGGCTGGGATGTCGAGTCCCGCGTGCGCAGTGCTGAATATCTCAAGCTTTACGGGTTGCCCGTGGAAAGCGTGGAAAAAATCAGGGAGCAGGTGCCGGTTCCGTTTGAGAAGATACTCCAGAGCGGCATGCTGGCCTGGAATTCCACTATAAAGGGTGGCGCGCCGGTGATGACGCTTGCCCTTTCGCTCCAGTTCAAGGGGCAGGATGACCCCAGAGTTGCCGTTATTGATCTCAGGCTTGACGGGTTGCTCAGATTGCTCGCCGACCGTGGTATTGCCACAGTATATCTTGTTGATTACGAAGGCCGCATAGTGGCACATCCGGATTCCGAAAAAACGGCAACCCGCCAGCAGCTTGCCGATGTGGAGATAGTCCGGGACGCGGTTCATTCCAAGATAGCCTTCGAGATGAAAAAGTTCTACTGGATGGGCACGCGCTGGATCGGCGCGTATGCCGCTGTCGGGCGCGCCGGGCTGCATGTGATTTCGCAGATAGAGGAAAAACAGGCGTTCCGTGCCGCATCGAGGCTGATTGTGAAAACCGCGCTTTTTGGCGCGCTTGTCGTGACGCTGGCGCTGCTGGTGTCGGGATGGCTGGCCGGCACCTTTACAAAACCGCTGGCGCTTCTTTCGCAAGCGACCGACAAGCTGTCGCAATGGGATTTTTCCGAACCGGTCAAGGCGACGACCAATGACGAAATCGGTCGGCTGGCCGCGGCGTTCAACTCCATGGCTGGCGACATCCAGCGCCAGCATGCGCAGATCAAGACGCATGAGGCGGAACTCGAGGACAAGGTGAGGGAGCGCACCATCGAGCTTGAAAAAGAAAAGCAGCGCGTTTCAGAGACGCAGGAGGCGCTTGTCCGCACCACAAGGCTTGCCTCGCTTGGCGAGCTGGCGGGGGCCGCCGCTCACGAGGTTCTCAATCCGCTGAACAACATGGGCATCAGGCTTGAACGCGCGCGCGAGCGTATTGAAAAAAACGAGCTGCCTGATGTCTCACTTCTTGGCGACATAGTGTCCGGCTGGAAAAAGGCTTATTTCGAGGGCGGCTGGGAATCACTCAGCAAGGATCTGGTGCGCACAAATGACGATGGGCGCGCGATGATAGAGGAGGATCTGTCAAATCTTCAATCCATAATCGGCGATCAGGGCGGACGGATCGAAGCGCAAAAAGAGGACATCGAATTCCTGCGCCGTGAAATCGCCCGGATTACCAAGTTGATAAACAACATGCGCGCCCTTTCACGCGTGGGCGGGGAGCGCAGGCCGGTTGATCTGCGCCTTCCGGTGGACGACACGGTTGCCGCCGTTTCGGATCTTCTTGCAAAAAAAGAGATCAGACTTGTCACGGAACATGCAGCCGGGCCGCTTGAAGTTGTTGCCGACAAGGATGAGTTGATGCAGGTTTTTTCAAACCTCATACGCAACGCCATGCAGGCTGTCGAAAGCGCCGGGCGGCGCTCCGGAGAAATAAGGATTACCACCTCAAAACAGGATAACCGGGTGCTAATAAGGATATCGGATAATGGTTCGGGGATAGTGGTTACAAACCTGCCGAGGATTTTTGAACCGAGCTTCACGACAAAGACGCTCGAAAAGGGCACGGGTCTCGGACTCAGCATAAGCCGCAGGCTGGTCAGGGCGTTTGGCGGCGATATCGAGGTCGAGAAAACCGAGGAGGGACAGGGCACGACCTTCATGATCTGGCTGCCCGCCAGGGAGGAAGTGAATGGAAATTAACCGCACGATACTGGTTGTGGATGACGAGCAGGAGACCCTGAGGGGATATGAGGCTTTTCTGTCCGGCGGGGGAGCGGCGGGACAGGACGCGAGAAAGAGCTCCAGGCGCAAGCCGGGCGGGGAGGTATCGCAGCCCGTCGGAGCCGCGGCTCATAAAAAAAACAAGCTGCTCGTTGCAAGCAGCGGCGAGCAGGCAGTAGAGCTTGTCCGCAACGAGCTGGCGGCCGGGGGCAGGGTGGCCGCGGGTTTTTTCGACGTAAAACTCGGTGCCGGCATGGACGGGCTTTCCACCATACAGGCGGTGCGCGCCATTGACGGCGACATCCACTGCGTGATTGTTACCGCTTATCATGATCGCACCGTGGATGAGATCGCGGCGCTTTTCGGCGAAGAATTCAGCGACCACTGGGATTATCTTAACAAGCCGTTCACGCAGGGTGAAATCGTACAAAAGGCGCGGCAGATGCTTTCGGCCTGGAATCATAAACGCCTGATTGAAACGATGAACACGCAGCTCGTCCGTTCCGAGCGGATGGCGGCGATCGGCCAGGTGGCGCGCGGTGTTGGACACGAATTCGGGAACATCCTGCTGAGGATAATGGGCAAGACGGATCTTGCCATGATGGAAAAGGACCCTCTTCGCGTGCAGGAGCATCTTAAGATAATCATGCAGGCAACCGAGAGGGCGAGTGCCATCGTCCGCAATCTGCAGTCCGTTTCAAGGACGGCAAAAACCGGTCGCGAGTTCAGTGCGGTATCGCTCACGCAGCCGGCGGATGAGGCGCTTTCACTCATCAATCACGAACTTGTAAAAGCCTCGGTCAGGATTGACAAGGAATACAAGACACAAAAAACGGTAAAGCTGGATGAAGGTTCTTTCGGCCAGGTGTTTTTGAATCTGTTCATCAACGCTTTGCACGCCATGCGTGGCGGCGGAACGCTCAGGATCGTAATTGAAGAGGCAAAAAGCGTCGATGGAAGGGATGGTGTGGCCGCACGCGTGATCGACACCGGAACCGGCATTGCAGCCGATGTTCTTCCCAGAATTTTTGAATACGCGTTTTCTACAAAAGGCGACAGCGGCAGCGGTCTGGGCCTTGCCATATCGCGCGAAATTGTCGAAAATCACGGCGGTTCCATAACCGTGAAAACGGAGGCCGGACGGGGCACGGAATTCTGCGTGTGGCTGCCGGCACAGGAAAAATGACGATACCATCAGGAGTCCCCCTGCACTTTCTTGTTGTTGACGATGATCACGAAGCGCGCGCCACGGCGGTGGAATATCTGAAGGCGCTGGGATTCGAGCGCATATCCCAGGCGGTCGACGGGCGCGAAGCACTCAGGCTGCTGGAGCGCGATCAGACCATAAATTTCGTGATTTCGGACTGGGACATGCCTAATGTGGACGGGCTTTCGCTTCTGCAGGAGGTGCGCATGAATCCGATGCGCGCCGAGATGCCGTTTCTCATCATGACAAGCCCGGTTTCGCAGGAGGCGGAAAAAATCGTGCTTGCCGCCGAAAATCTTGTGAATGCGTACATAATCAAGCCCTTCAGAAGCGAGCTTCTCAAGGAAAAAATCGGACGGTTGCTCGAAATGTCCGTGCACGGGCCGCAAAAACGCGCGGTGGTTGTTGACGACGACGAGGATGCGCGTGCGACCGTTGTGGAATATCTGCGGGCGCTTGGTTTCAAGGACATCCAGGCGCTTCCTGACGGAAAATCCGCGCTCAAGTACATCGAAGAGAACAGGAACGACATCGGCCTGATCATTTCGGACTGGGAGATGCCGGAGATGAGCGGTATCGAACTGCTGCGCGCTTGCAAGTCCAATGATGAGCTGGTTGACATCCCGTTTTTGATGATAACGAGCCAGGGGTCGATGGAGCGCATGAAGGTGTTGCAGGCGGCAAAGGCAAATGTGGACAAGTATCTTCTCAAGCCCTTCATGGCGGGCGATCTCAAGACCCGCATTGACGAGCTGATGCAAAGCTACCGGTATCGCAAGGAAGTGACGGTGCTTGTCGCCGAAGGGCTCGAACATCTGGAATACGGCCGCTATGCAAAGGCCCAGGCCGTTTTTGAGCGTGTTCTCAGGATGGACATGTGCAATGAAGGCGCTCTTGTCGGCATGGGCGACACCATGATGCGCATGAAGGGCGTGGAGACGGCCCAGATTTATTATAAAAAGGCGGTTGAATCGCACCCGATGAGCGCGCGAAGCTGCCTCAAGCTTGTGGCCGCTTATGAGCAGATAGGCTGGATCGAAAAGGCGGTTATGCTTCTTGAGGATGCAAACCGCAGGATTTCGTTCAGTGCGGAGTTGCACTTTCATCTTGGCAGGCTTTATAACAAGCGTGGTGATGTGGTGCGCGCAAAGACCGAGTTCGAAAAAGCCCTCGAAATACAGCTTGATTACCAGGAAGCGAGGCTCATGCTTGAAATGCTTGCGTCAAGAAAGCAATCAGGCGGAGAATCCGGGCCGTAAGAATCCTTATTGACTCGATGCGGCCCGCGAGGATAAAGATCAAAACCAGAGCATTAATCTATGATAAATTCCAATGGATGGCGGGCGTCCTGATTACGCGGGATTGATCCCGCTCGAAACAAAAGAACGGCGCAAACGGCGGCGCGAGTGGATTGCCATAGCCCTGCTTGCCATTTTGTTCGGAGTCCTTACTTTCCTTGAATTCAGGCTCACGAAGCTTTCGAGTTCATTGCCGTTTGTGAATTCGATATTCTTCTTCGGTCTTCTCAATCTCAATATTGTCATCCTGATCGTGCTGCTCTGGCTCGTCATCAGGAACATAGGCAAGCTCTTCATCGAGCGGCGGCGCAACGTCCTGGGGTCGCGTCTTAAAACCAAACTGGTAATCGCATTTTTTTCATTCTCAATCATTCCAACGCTCGTATTATTCGTCATTTCCGCAATGTACATCAACTCCAGTTTTGACAAGTGGTTTTCGATCAAGGTGCAGAACACTCTTCAGGCTTCACTAGAAATCACCAATACATATTATTTGAATGCGGAAGAGAACGCCATGCATTTTGCCGAGCATCTCTCCCGTCAGATCGGGGCGCGCCTTGGCGTAAGGCCCGTGACCGCGCCCGCCTGGATAGAAAAATTTCTGGCCGGACAGCGTGAACTTCTTGCGCTTGATGCGGTTGAGTATTATTCCGATCCGATCGACGAACGCGTGCTTGCCCAGCGCGCGGGCGGACCTCCGGTCGAATATCCCCACCTTCCTCTGGACAAACTCACACAGGCATTCAATGGCGAGAAGGTCTCGGTTGTTCATCATGTCGGTTCGGGTGACATGATCCGCTGCCTTGTTCCGGTCCGGGCCAGAACGGACCGTTCAATCAGCGGCGTTGTGGTGGTGAGCAAGTATATTCCAGTCAGCCTTGTCAACAAGGTCGGCGAGATAGCCAGCGTATTTGTCGACTACAAGGATACCAATCCGCTCAAATACCCGATGAAGACCGCGTATTTTCTCATTCTTCTCATGATCACGCTGGTAATCATCTTTGTTGCCATCTGGATCGGCTTGTATATGGCCCGTGAGCTTACGGACCCGGTCGAAAGGCTTGTACATGGAGCGCAGGAGGTCGGCGCCGGAAACCTTGATGTCTTGATCAAGAGCACCGGACGCGACGAAATCGCGGTTCTGGTTGAATCCTTCAACAATATGACCCGCGATCTTCGTGACAACCGGGCGCGTCTCACAAAGGCAACTGCGGATCTTGAAAAACGCCGGATGCAGCTCGAAGCCGTGCTTACCAATGTCGGTACCGGCGTCATAGTTGTGGAAAGCAGCGGTGAGATCACGACGTTCAATCGCGCCGTGGCGCAGCTTCTGGATGTCCCGGAGAGCATGGCCTGCCGAAGGCCGTATGAGCAGGTGCTTGTGGGTGAGGCCGAACCCGTGTCACGGGTGGTGAGGCAGGCGCTGACGTCTTTCCGGCCGGCGCAGGTTTCTTCCGAGGATATTCCAAACGTATTGCAATGGAATTTCAGAGCAGGCGAACAGGTTCGCGCGCTTGCCGCCGTTGCCACGCCGCTTGTGGATGCGTCTGATCCGTCGCCTTGGGGCGTGGTGGTTGTTATTGATGACATGACCCATCTGATCAAGGGACAGCGCGAGATGGCCTGGCGCGAGGTTGCACGGCGCATTGCGCATGAGATCAAGAATCCCCTGACGCCGATCAAGCTTTCGGCCCAGCGGCTGCAACGCAGGCTGAGCCATTACAGTGAGCGGGAGGGCGCTCTTCTGAAGGAGTGCACCGATACAATCATCAAACATACGGATGAACTCAAGGAAATGGTGAACGAGTTCTCAAATTTTGCGAGATTTCCGGAGGCATCCCCCGCCCCGCACAATCTCAATGACACGCTTAAAGAGACGCTTACGCTTTATGAACAGGCGCATACTTCGATCGGATTCAGATTTCACCCCGAGCAGCGGCTTCCGGTTTTTGAGTTCGACCGCGACCAGATCAAGCGCGTGGCGATCAATCTTCTGGATAACGCGGTAACCGCCCTGCAGTCCACGCCGCAAGGAAGGCCCCGGCAGATATCGATAGAGACGCATTACAACGAGCATCTTCAGATAGCGGTTATTGTCATGAAGGACAGCGGCCCCGGGATGGCCGAGGACGTGAAGGGCCGCGTGTTCGAACCGTATTTTTCGACAAAGAAGGGTGGCACCGGGCTGGGGCTTGCCATTGCCAAACGCATAATTAATGACCATGACGGGTTCATCCGCATCCAGTCCGCGCCCGGCGAGGGTACACAATTTACCATTGAGCTTCCAACGGCCGTAAGGCATCAAGTGGATCTGGTACAACAGCAGAAGGTCGAGTGATATGTCGCGTTCAGTACTTGTAATTGATGATGAGCAGTCGATTTTGCAGTCGCTTGAGGGTGCGCTTGGTGACGAGGGGTTCCGCGTCAAAACCGCGCTTTCCGGCCGCGAAGGGATTGAAAAAATCCGCGCCGACCGTGTCGATGTAGTACTTTTGGACATCTGGATGCCCGGGATGGACGGAATTGACACTCTTAAGCAGATCAAGGCCGAGTGGCCCGACCAGACCGTGATCATGATGTCCGGCCACGGTTCGATCGAAACAGCGGTGCGGTCGACCAAACTCGGTGCTTTTGATTTTGTCGAAAAACCGCTTTCGCTCGAACGTCTTCTGGTCCTTCTGCAGAACGCCCACTGCGTCCACGAGCTTGCCCGCGAAAACCAGGCGCTTCGCAGGCAGGTTGAAAAACACTCCACGCTCGTAGGCGAAAGCGCACAGACGCAGCAGATACGGGAGCTGATAAAACGAGTGGCCCCCACGACCGGGTCCGTGCTTATTGCCGGCGAGAACGGTACGGGCAAGGAACTTGTCGCACAGAGCATTCATGCGCTTTCGCCGAGGTTCAACAAGCCTTTTGTTGCTGTCAACTGCGCGGCCATTCCAGAGGAGCTGATCGAGAGCGAACTTTTCGGTCACGAAAAGGGATCGTTCACCGGCGCGACCGGCCTCCGGCGCGGCAAGTTCGACCTTGCAAACGGAGGTACGCTCTTCCTCGACGAGATCGGGGACATGTCGCTGCGCACGCAGGCCAAGATCCTGCGCATATTGCAGGAGCAGAAGTTCGAGCGCGTGGGCGGCACCCAGACCATTTCAGCCGATGTGCGCGTAGTGGCGGCCACCAACAAGGACCTTAAACAAGAAATCCAGAGGGGCGCGTTCCGCGAGGATTTATTCTATCGTCTTAATGTAATACCGTTCGCGATACCCCCGCTCAGGGAGCGCAAGGATGACACCATGCTTCTTGCGAGGCATTTTCTCAAGGAATTCGCATTGACGCATGGCAAAGGCATCCGCGAGCTCACGCCCGAGGCGCTCAACGTGCTGACCGCCTATTCCTGGCCCGGCAATGTGCGGGAACTCAGGAATCTCATCGAACGTGTTGTGATTCTTACTTCCGAATCCGAGGACGCCCGTCCGGTGCTTGCGGCAACGCTTCTGGAACATCTCGGCGATGATGCCGGTTCACTTCGCAACGAAGGAACGGTGTGCGGCTCCAGGGACGAGCACATGTCGGTGACCGCCAAAAACCTGCGTGACGCGAGGCAGGAGTTTGAAAAGGAGTTCATTGTGCGCACGCTCAAGGAAAACGAGTGGAATATCACGAAGGCTGCCGCGGTGCTTGGCATCGAGCGCAG
>MEQJ01000129.1:16319-39997 GCA_001770165.1 Bdellovibrionales bacterium RIFOXYD1_FULL_53_11
AATCATTCGGAATAGAGGCGGAGTAAAAAATGGCCGAAAAAATCACACCAAGGGCGCAGGATTTTTCGCAGTGGTACCAGGACATAGTGCTCAACGCCAAGCTTGCGGACTACAGCCCCGTCAAGGGTTGCATGGTCATCAGGCCCAACGGCTACTCCATATGGGAGCGCATCCAGCGGGATCTTGACCGGCGCATCAAGGCCACCGGTACGCGTAATGCTTATTTTCCGTTGTTCATTCCCGAGAGTTTTCTGAAAAAAGAGGCCGAGCATGTCGAAGGGTTTGCGCCCCAGTGCGCGGTTGTCACCTACGCCGGCGCCAAAGTTCTCGAAGAAAAACTTGTTGTCCGGCCCACGTCAGAGACCATCATCAACAGCATGTTTGCCAAGTGGGTGCAGTCTTACAGGGATCTGCCGCTGCTCATCAACCAGTGGGCGAACGTTGTCAGGTGGGAGATGCGTACGCGTTTGTTCCTGCGAACCACGGAATTCTTATGGCAGGAGGGACACACCTGCCATGCCACGCACGAGGAAGCCGAGGCTGAGGCGCGGCTGATGCTTGGCGTTTATTCGCAGTTTGCCGAGGAGACGCTTGCGATGCCCGTTATCGCCGGCATCAAAAGTGACAGCGAAAAATTCGCGGGTGCGCTTCGCACGTATTCGATCGAAGCGATGATGCAGGACAAAAAGGCCCTGCAGTCTGGTACGAGCCATAATCTTTCGACTAATTTTGCAAAGGCGTTCAATACGCTTTTCCTAGACAAGGACGGAAAACAGAAGCTTGTGCACCAGACAAGCTGGGGCGTGTCGACGCGGCTGATCGGTGCGATGATCATGACCCATTCGGACGACAAGGGTCTTGTGCTTCCGCCCAAACTTGCCGAGACACATGTCGTGATCGTGCCCATCATGGCCGATCAGGCGGCAAAGCAGGGTGTTCTTGAGGTTTCGGACAGGCTTGCTGCGGATATTCGTGCGGCCGCCGCGGTGCTTCCGTATGATGCCGGCGTGCTGGTTGACAAGGACGATACCAAACAGCCGGGCTGGAAGTTCCATGAACACGAACTGCTTGGCACGCCGCTCAGGATCGAGCTCGGTCCGCGCGATATGGCAAAAAACCAGGCGGTGGTGGTGAGGCGCGACACCGGAAAAAAAGAGTTTATTCCACTTGAGCGGATTCCGGCGCACGTTGTTGAAACCCTCACGGCAATGCAGCGTGACCTGCTCGAACGCGCGCGCATGTTTCGGGACACCAACTGTTTCGGCGTGCAGTCGTACGAGGAATTCAAGAAGAGGATCGACGAACCGGGAGGTTTTTTCATGGCCCCCTGGTGCAGGAGCGCCGCGTGCGAGGCAAGGATCAAGGATGACACGAAGGCAACCATCCGCTGTCTTCCGATGGATGCCGCTTACGAGCCGTTGAAAGAGGATGGTCCCTGCATGGTTTGTGGTGGCGGTGCGGGATCCTGTGTGCGCGCCATTGTTGCGAGGAATTACTAGATGCCAGACAAGACCGAACTAATTGTCGCGCTTGATCACCCGGCATTGAAGGATGCGCTCGCCCTGGTTGATGAGCTTGACCGTCTTCCGGTGCTTTACAAGGTGGGCTCCGGTCTTTTCATGGCCGCCGGTCCCGACGTCGTCCGGGAGCTTGTCTCGGGGCGCGGCAAGCGCGTGTTTTTAGATCTCAAGTTCCACGACATTCCAAACACGGTGGAAAAGGCCGCGCTCCAGGCCGCGCTTCTTGGTGTCGAGATGTTTACGCTTCATCTGGCCGGGGGACGCAGGATGGTTTCGCAAACTTCGGCGGAACTCACCCGTTTTTGCAATGAACGCGGATCACGCAAGCCCCGCATCCTTGGAGTCTCTGTTCTTACGTCTTTTGACGGAGCCGCGTGGTCTGAAGTCACAACTGCGCAGACCGGGCATGCCGCCAGCCCCGCCCAGTCCCTTGTCGGTCTTGTGTCAAATGCGGCGCTCTGGGGCGCTGACGGAATAGTCTGTTCACCCCTTGAGCTTGAGGCGGTGCGCGCGCGTTTTCCTGGTCTTTACACGGTCGTGCCGGGCATCCGGCCAAAGGGAGCGGCCCTGGATGATCAGGCTCGGGTGATGACGCCCACGGAAGCCCGGGTTGCCGGTGCAAATGCCATTGTGGTGGGAAGGCCCGTAACGGCGAGTGCTGACCCGGCAAAAGCTGTGGCGGATATTTTACAGGATCTGGCATGTCCGTAATTGTCCGCAATCCACACAGTATTCTGGCGGCCATTCAAACGCGTCCGCGCGATATTTTTGAGATTTTTCTTCCACCGCGTGCAAAGAGCGAAGACGCGTGGAAGAGTATAATAGAAGAAGCTCATCGTGCGGGCGTGAAGATTGCGGCATATCTGGATTCCGGCGGCGCAAAAATGCGTGATGAGCACAGGCGCGAGCGCAATGAGCGCCACGAACAAAAGCGTGCCGAGGGCCTGCGCAGCGGCGCCGGCGAAGCCCGTATAAAGGAGCGCGACGCCGTGGCGCTCGAAGAGCTGTTCAAGGATGCAAAGGATCGTGCTGGCGGGCACGGGCTATGGCTTGCGCTTGATACCGTACAGGACCCGCACAATGTGGGTGCGATTTTCAGGACAGCGGCTTTTTTTGGTGTTCAGGGTGTTGTGATCACACAGGACCGTTCGGCGCCACTCGGAAGCGCCGCTTACGACGCGGCATCCGGCGGGATCGAACATGTGTCCTATACGATGCAGGTCAATCTTGTCCGCGCACTTGAGCACGCCAAAGAGGCCGGTGTCTGGGTCCTTGGCGCATCCGAGCATGCAAAAGAATCCCACACCGCCATCAAGCCCGACCGTCCGTGGCTGCTTGTGCTTGGCAACGAAGAAGACGGCATGCGCCGCCTCACGGCCGAAAACTGCGACCAGCTTTGTTCGATCAAGCCCGCCGGCGATGGCGTTACATCGCTCAATGTATCTGCGGCGGCGGCGGTTATGATTTCAAGGCTTGCGGGACCGGACTTGGATTGCGCTCAGAATATGTAATGCGCGCTCATTCCCATGATTGCCGAAAACGGCGACATGGCGAAGTTGAATGAGCTGTTGATGATCTGGAACTGAGGGCCGCCGTCAAAGCTGATGGAGATCTTGTCAGTAAGCATGAAATGAATTCCCGCGACAAGGACCATGTTGATATAAAATTTTGCGCTTGAAGAAACGTTTAGTGTGCCCAGATGGAAGCCGGCTCCGCCATGGAAGCCGTTTTGCATATTGCCGATCAGCGTGTATTTGCCGAGTGCGCCCACACCGAACTGGAACGGGCTTGTCGTGCCGAAGGAAAGAAACGGCTGCAGCGCCAGTTTGTCGGTGATGTCGACAAGGCCGCTGAGTGATCCCACGCCTATCTGCGAAAAGGTTGTAAAACCGAATCCCGTGCGCTGTATGCCGCTTGATCCGCCGCCCTGATAATGGGACTGGGAATGCGAAACTTGGGCGGGAGCCGGCGCTGCCGGTGCCGGTTTTTTGGCTTCTCCCCGTTTTGGTGCGCCCCAGGCGCTCATTGAAACCGCGACTGACAAAACAACAACCATGCCAACAAATTTATTTTTCATATCTTGAAAATAAGCGGCGTAGCGGCTTGAGTCAACAGTTTACTTCCCGTTTACTACAGAATTGAAATCAAGTTTGTCGATTCGCTCGACCCAGCCGAACGGGTCAACCTCATGTCCTCGCTGCAAACGGGTAAGGTAGTTGTAAAGTTTTTGCGAGAGTTCGCCGGTTTGATTTCCGCCGATCGTATATTTTTCGCCTTTATAAGAGATAACGCCGACAGGCGAAATGACTGCGGCAGTGCCACTGCCGAAAGTTTCTTTGAGTTCTCCGGCGCGGATGTGGTCGACAACTTCGTCAATTGAGATTTTGCGTTCAACAAGTTTGATGCCCCAGTGTTTGCAAATCTGTATCACGCTGTCGCGCGTGACCCCTGGAAGGATGGTGCCTCCGAGCGGGGGTGTCACAACCTCATCGCCGATGCGGAAAAATATGTTCATTGTTCCCACTTCTTCGACCCATTTGTGCTCGATCGCATCCAGCCAGAGAACCTGCGAAAAGCCGAGCTTTGTCGCCTTGTTCTGCGCACAAAGGGAGTGCGCGTAGTTGGCTGCGGTTTTGGCTTCTCCCAGGCCTCCCCGAACGGCGCGCACATCCTCTTCGCTCACCCAAATTCCAACAGGATTGAATCCCTGTGGATAATATGCGCCCACTGGACCGGTGATGATATAAAAGGCATATTCGTCTCCGGGGCGCACGCCAAGATACGGGTCGGTGGCGATAAGCGTGGGGCGTATATAAAGGGTGCTGTCCTTGTCATTTGGAATCCAGTCGCGCTCAAGAAGCACGAGTGATTTTACCGCCTGGCCGAACAGCTCTTCGTCCACGCTTTCCATCATGAGCCGTTTGCAGGAATTACGCATGCGTTCAGCATTTTTCTGCCATCTAAAGAGGTATATGCCATTGTCTTTGCCAAGGTACGCCTTGAGCCCCTCGAATACTTCCTGTCCGTAGTGCAGACATATTGCAGCGGCATCAATGCGGAGCTGTCGCTGGGGCTCAATCCTTGTCTTGTGCCAGCCGTGTTTGCGGTCAAATTCGGTTGCAAAAAAATGATCTGAAAAATAGCGTCCGAAACCGAGCTTTGACATGTCTGTCGGTTTTGCGCGCATCTGTTCGGGCCTGACCTGTTCAACGAGGATTTCCTGTTTGGGCATAAGTTGAATCTCATACATCCCATCCGGTTTGGTCAACATAAAACAAAGGATTGACTTTTCTTTGGAACAATGATGATTTGCATCAATCACGCTGGCAAGGGCCTGTGGGCTCGTTTGTCTTTTTGTGAGATACCGGGCTGGAGTAGCTCAGCTGGTAGAGCAGCGGTTTTGTAAACCGCAGGTCGTGGGTTCGAGTCCCCTCTCCAGCTCCAGTTTCTCAGGTCGGCGTAAAAAGTTGTTTGCGGCTTTGTTGATAATGGAGAGATACCCAAGCGGTCAAAGGGACCAGACTGTAAATCTGGCGGCGTACGCCTTCGAAGGTTCAAATCCTTCTCTCTCCACCATTTGACTGGCCGCGGTTTTTGGTTGGACCGTGTATTTTGAATTAGATTTATTTAATAAATCTAATTGAAGAGAGGCGGTCAGAAGTAAAAGGTGCGGGAGTAGCTCAGTTGGCTAGAGCATCAGCCTTCCAAGCTGAGGGTCGAGGGTTCGAGCCCCTTCTCCCGCTCCAAAAGTGGTGAAGCAGCGCTCTTGTAGCTCAGATGGCCAGAGCACTCCCTTGGTAAGGGAGAGGTCATGGGTTCAATTCCCATCAAGAGCTCCAGGTTTAACAACCGGTCGTTGGATTCCGGTTTCCAATCCAACTCGAAAGCGGAGGCCAAAGAGGTATGGCAAAAGAGAAATTCGAAAGAACAAAACCACATGTGAACATCGGTACCATCGGTCACGTCGACCATGGCAAGACGACGCTCACGGCGGCTATAACAATGGTGCTGGCCAAAAAAGGCCTCGCTCAGCCAAAGGCGTATGATCAGATTGATAATGCGCCCGAGGAAAAAGAGCGCGGCATTACGATCAACACCTGTCACGTGGAATATCAGTCCGACAAGCGCCACTACGCGCATGTCGACTGTCCAGGCCACGCCGACTATGTCAAGAACATGATCACAGGCGCCGCCCAGATGGATGGCGCAATTCTGGTCGTATCTGCAGCTGATGGTCCAATGCCCCAGACGCGTGAGCACATCCTGCTTGCCCGCCAGGTGGGCGTTCCGGCTGTCGTTGTTTATATGAACAAATGTGACATGGTCGACGACAAGGAACTTCTTGATCTTGTTGAACTCGAAGTGCGTGAATTGCTCACGTCTTATGAGTTTCCCGGCAAAGATATTCCAATCATCAAGGGTTCGGCACTCAAGGCGATGGAAGGTGATCCGGGCGAGCTTGGCGCGCAGTCCATCATGAAGTTGATAGAAGCCGTTGACAGCTATGTTCCACAGCCAAAACGTGACAAGGACAAACCGTTCCTCATGCCGGTCGAAGACGTGTTTTCGATCTCAGGCCGTGGCACGGTGGTTACCGGACGTGTTGAGCGTGGAATTGTAAAGGTTGGCGAAGAGGTCGAGATCGTCGGTCTGCGTCCTACGACAAAGACAGTAGTGACCGGTGTTGAAATGTTCCGCAAGCTGCTCGATCAGGGCGAGGCTGGCGACAACATCGGCTGTCTTCTGCGTGGCACCAAGAAGGAAGAAGTTGAGCGTGGACAGGTTCTCGCTCATCCAGGTTCCGTAAAGCCGCACAAGAAATTCAAGGGCCAGATCTACGTGTTGACGAAGGAAGAAGGCGGACGTCATACCCCGTTTTTCAAGGGGTATCGTCCTCAGTTCTACTTTCGCACGACAGACGTAACCGGCGTTGTCACGCTTCCGCCAAACGTGGAAATGGTGATGCCGGGCGATCATATTTCGATCGAGGTTGAGTTGATTACTCCGATTGCGATGGAAAAAGAACTGCGCTTCGCCATCCGCGAAGGCGGTCGTACTGTTGGATCGGGCGTAGTGTCCGAAATCGTAGAATAACGCCTCGCCTTCGCGGGACGTTTGATTGAATCCGCTTTTCAGCTTCGGCCCGCCCCGCCATGCGGGACGGGCCGGATGACAGGAAACGGATGTGCAGCCAGACAGGTGTGCATAAAGAAGCAGTAAAGGTAGTGCCATGAGAGTAACCATCAATCTTGATTGTACCGAGTGTAAGAGGAGGAATTATTCCACCTCCAAGAACAAGCAGAAAACATCCGACAAGCTCGAGATGAAAAAATACTGCAAGTTTTGTCGTAAACACACGGTTCATAAAGAAGGAAAATGATTTTTAATTACTAGGCCAGTAGCTCCAATGGTAGAGCGGCGGATTCCAAATCCGTAGGTTGTGGGTTCGAATCCCTCCTGGCCTGCCACTTGACGGGTTGGTATTTATGGATAAGCAAAATGTTCAGAAGTGGGTCAATTTTAGCTACCTCATGGCGGCTGCGCTGGTGGGTTTTGTGCTTTTTGTGGCCATGCAAAAGCTGTCCGGCGTATATGATCTCGAGGTTCGCATCCGCAATGTTGAGTTGATCGTTAGAATTGTCTCGATAGTTGTCGGCGCTATAACATTCGCCGTTCTTTACAAGCATGAGCAGGTCAACAGATTTATGAATGAAGTTGTTGTTGAGCTGTCAAGGGTGACGTGGCCAACCCAGAAAGAAACCTCATCGGCAACAGTGATTGTCATAATAATGGTAATGATTTCAGGGCTTATTCTCGGGTTTTTGGATTATGTCTGGACCAAGGTTGTCCAGCTGATAATTTAACGCATAGGGAGTTTTACCGTGACTGAAGAAAACAAGCAGGATCAACCAGTCCAGCAGGAACCGGTCGCACAGGATCAACAGGTTTTGCCCTCCGAATCCTCAATGGCGCCCGTCACAGAGCAACCGGTTGTTACAGAGCCGGAGCAGGATGTTCCGCCGGACGAACCCCCGATTCAACCAGCCAAACCTGTTATCGGCGATAAAAACTGGTACGTTGTGCATACATATTCAGGATATGAACACAAAGCCAAGCTAGCCCTTGAAGACCGGATCAAAACCCAGCGTAAAGAGGCATATTTTGATGAGATAATAGTTCCGGAAGAAAACGTGGTTGAACTTGTCAAGGGACAGAAAAAAACCACAAAACGCAGGTTTTTTCCGGGCTATATCCTTGTGAAGATGTTTTTGAATGAGGAATCCTGGCATATTGTCAAAAACACCCCTAAAATCACGGGCTTTGTTGGTGACAAGATTAAGCCGGTGCCGGTTCCCGAATCGGAAGTCCAGAAAATGACCAACCGTATTGCAGAGGGGCGGGTCAAGCCCAGGCCAAGGATTTCATTTCAGGAAGGCGAAAATGTCCGTGTTATTGATGGCCCGTTTTCTAATTTCAACGGGGTTGTCGAAGACGTCAATCCTGACAAAGGCAAGGTCAAGGTTTTGGTAAGCATCTTCGGGCGCTCAACTCCCGTAGAATTAGATTTTATTCAGGTTGAAAAAGTATAAAGCACCGTGTTAAGGATGTTCACTTATGGCTAAGAAAGTTGTTGGTCAGATCAAACTCCAGATTCCTGGAGGACAGGCAAATCCAGCTCCGCCCGTAGGTCCGGCACTTGGACAGCGTGGTGTGAATATCATGGAATTCTGCAAGGCATTCAACGCCAGGACGCAGGATCAAAAAGGCATGATCATTCCGGTGATCATCACAGTTTATTCTGATCGTTCTTTTACATTTATTACCAAGACTCCACCCGCATCTATTTTGCTTTTGAAGGCGGCAAAAATCGAAAAAGGCAGCGGGGAGCCGAATCGCAACAAGGTTGGCAAAGTTACCAAAAAACAGGTCGAGGAAATCGCGAAAATTAAAATGCCGGATCTTAATGCTGGATCAATTGAAGCCGCAATGAGAACCGTCGAAGGCACTGCGAGGAGCTGCGGGATCACCGTAACAGATTGATTTTGATTTGTGGGAGCCGGCTGTTTCCGGCGTTTGCACCACGGAGGTATGTTTATGTCTGAAGAAATGAAGAAAAAACGCATAGGCAAGCATGGAAAAAAGTATTCAGATGCATCTGTAAAAATCGAAAAGGACCGCAAGTACGTTGTAGAAGATGCATTCAAGCTTCTTTCTGAGGTTGCTTACGCGAAATTTGATGAGACTGTGGATGTAGCGTTCAGTCTCGGCGTTGATCCGAAGCATGCCGACCAGATGGTGCGCGGTGCGCTTGTGCTTCCGCATGGCATCGGAAAATCGTATAGGGTGGCGGTTCTGGCCAAGGGAGACAAGGCCCGTGAAGCCGAAGCGGCAGGGGCTGATTTCGTCGGCGCGGATGATCTGATCGAAAAAATAAGCGGCGGATGGCTTGAGTTTGACAAGATGATTGCGACACCGGACATGATGGCCGCAGTATCAAAAGTAGGAAAAATTCTTGGCCCGCGCGGTCTCATGCCCAATCCAAAACTGGGAACAGTCACATTTGATGTGGTAAAGGCGATCAAGGAGCAAAAACTGGGTAAAATCGAATATCGCACTGAAAAAACCGGCATCGTTCATGTGATGATCGGTAAAAAATCCTTTGGATCGCAAAAGCTCCAGGAAAATTTTGTCACACTGGCTTCTGCAATAATAAAAGCAAAGCCGCCTACAAGCAAAGGCACCTATCTGAAGAACATAACTGTTTCAACAACCATGAGCCCGGGTATTTCCATCGACTCGCAGGATGCGATGGCTGTAACCGGAGCGGGCTGAGGTGGATGGCCATGAACCGTACTGAAAAGACTGAGCTGGCTGGAAAACTGAAAGAAAAATTCACAAAAGCCCGGGTTGCGGTATTTGCCGACTACAAGGGTTTGACGGCAACGCAGGCGGATGATCTTCGCAGGCAGCTTCGTGCACAGAACACCGAAGTGCGGGTGCTCAAAAACAATGTAGCCCGGTTGCTCGCCAAAGAAGAAGCCATGGGCTCCGGCGCAAGAGAGGTTCTCGATGGCCTGGTGGGGCCGACGCTTGTGGCCTTTGGTTATAATGATGCTGCAGGAACGGCAAAAGTCATTCACAAGTTTTCGAAAGACAACGAGGCACTTACCCTCAAGGACAGCATCATGATGGGACGGAGGATTGATGCTTCCGGCGTTGAAGAACTTGCCAAGCTGCCGCCGCGGGAAGTGCTTCTTGCCAAGTTGCTTGGAACACTTAATGCGCCGGTTACAAATTTTGTTGGAGTGCTGGCTGCCGTTCCGCGCAGCCTGCTTAATGCCCTCTCTGCGATAGAAAAAAAGAAGGGCGGAGTTTAAAACGGGGTTTTGGATTTAACGCCGGACGGCGGGAAGCTGTCCGGTTAACAGGTGTCCCAGAAGTGGACAGTCCTTATGCAGAAGCCAGGCAAGGCGGCTGCGGGGAAAACAGCGAATGAGGTGAACAAAATGCAGACCGCAACTACAAAGGAAAATGTCATTTCCTTCATCGAGAATATGACGGTCCTCGAGCTTTCACAGCTTGTTAAAGAGCTTGAAGGCAAATTTGGTGTTTCGGCCGCCGCGCCAGTCGCGATGGCTGCAATGCCCGCCGCCGGAGCGGCTCCAACCGCAGAGGCAAAGACCGAGTTTACGGTCATTCTTGCCGCCACTGGCGACAAGAAGATCAATGTGATCAAAGAAGTCCGCGTAATCACCGGGCTTGGCCTTAAAGAAGCCAAGGATCTCGTAGAGGGTGCGCCGAAGCCTTTGAAAGAAGGCGTCAGCAAGCAGGAAGCGGACGAGATCAAGAAAAAGCTTGAAGCCGAGGGAGCAAAGGTCGAGATCAAGTGATCGGACCAGTCAGCTTGAACTTCGTATTTGAGTTTTCCCTGCCGTAACCGTATCTGCCTTCCCGGAAGGGAGGGGATGTACTGGTACGGCATGGTTGTTTTCTTGCAGTTAACGGCATTGCGCTGAGTGCGTAATGCCAGATGAATCAAAGGAGTGAGCATGGCCTCGCTTTTTTCGGGTAATCATCGGGTCAGGAAGGATTTCTCCAAGATATCAACTCCTGTAGACATCCCCAACCTTATTGATTTGCAGCGCAAGTCTTACGACAAATTCCTGCAAGCAGATATTCCTCCACATAAAAGAGAGAGTATCGGCTTGCATGCGGTATTCAAATCGGTTTTTCCGATCGAGGACTTCAATAAAACAGCCTCGCTTGAGTTTGAGAGCTACGCACTCGAAAAGCCCAAGTATGATGTCATCGAATGCCGTCAGCGCGGAATGACCTTTGCCGCACCACTTAAGATTACCGTAAGACTCGTCGTTTATGATGTTGATGAGGAAGCCGGTACCCGCAATATCCGCGATATCAAGGAGCAGGAAGTCTACATGGGCGAGATTCCGCTCATGACCGAGGCAGGCTCGTTTATTATCAATGGAACCGAGCGCGTGATTGTCAGCCAGTTGCACCGCTCGCCCGGCGTTATCTTTGACCATGATCAGGGAAAAAGCCATTCAAGCGGCAAAATACTGTATTCGGCCAGGATGATTCCCCATCGCGGTTCATGGCTTGATTTCGAATTTGACCACAAGGATATTTTACATGCACGCATAGATCGCAAGCGCAAGCTTCCGGCCACTGTTGTTTTAAAGGCAATGGGCCTGTCCACGCAGGAGATTCTTAATTATTTCTACAAGACAGAAATAATTATTTTTGACAAGAACGGCAAGTGTTATCGTGCGGTGGATCTGGACATCATGTCTGGTCTTCGTGCCGAGGACGATATTCTTGACCCGAAAAGCGGCGATGTGATTGTAAAGAAAAACCGCAAATTCACCAAAGCCGTCATCAAGAAGATTGAAGATGCCGGCATCAAGCGGCTTGAGATTCCACTGGAGGCCGTGGTCGGCAGGATAGCGTCAGAGGATATTATCGACGAAAAAACCGGTGAAGTCCTTTTTGAAACCAATCATGAGCTCACCGAGACAAAAATCGAGGATCTCAAGAAGAAGGGTGTTACCGAGGTCAAGGTCATCTTCACCGATAATCTGACCCACGGACCTTTTGTCCGCGAGACGCTTCTGGTGGATAAAATAGGCAGTCCGGAAGAGGCTCTTATCGAGATTTACAAGAGGATGCGCCCCGGCGACCCTCCCACTATTGAGGCCGCAAAACAGTTGTTTGAAAACATGTTCTTCAACCCTGAACGGTATGATCTGTCCAGGGTCGGCAGGCTCAAGCTCAACTACAAGTTTCCGGAAAACAAGATTGGAGCCGAAGTCACTATTTTAAGCAAACAGGATATTCTTTCAACCCTGTTTTATCTGTGTGAACTCAACAACGGCCGCGGGACGATCGACGATATCGACCACTTGGGAAATCGTCGCGTACGTCCTGTCGGTGAACTGATTGAAAACCAGTACCGCATTGGTCTCGTCCGCATGGAGCGGGCCATCAAGGAACGCATGAGCATCCAGGAAATCGAGACTCTCATGCCCCATGATTTGATCAACCAAAAACCGGTATCTGCAGTTGTGAAGGAATTCTTCGGATCAAGCCAGCTTTCGCAGTTCATGGATCAGACAAATCCGCTCTCCGAGGTTACGCACAAACGCCGTCTGTCGGCTCTTGGGCCGGGCGGCCTGACCCGTGAACGCGCGGGGTTTGAGGTCCGCGACGTTCGTAATACCCACTATGGTCGTATCTGTCCGATCGAAACGCCAGAAGGCCCGAACATCGGTCTCATAGCAAGTCTTTCGACGTATGCGCGCGTGAACGAGTTCGGATTCATTGAAACGCCGTATCGGACCGTTCATGGCCGCAAGATTTCCGAGGATATCAAGTTTTTCACCGCAACGGAGGAGGAAAACAAGATTATAGCCCAGGTGTCGCCCGAGGCGCTCAGGACCGGTAAGCTTTCAGAGGCTTTTGTGTCTGCCAGGCGCAAGGGCGATTTTGCTCTCGTGAATCCTGACGAAATCGAGCTTATGGATGTTTCGCCCAACCAGCTTGTGTCCATAGCCGCGTCGCTGATTCCGTTCCTTGAGCACGACGACGCCAATCGCGCCCTCATGGGTTCGAACATGCAACGCCAGGCAGTACCACTCATCCGTACACGCGCGCCGATCGTAGGCACCGGGATCGAACATGTGGTTGCCCGTGATTCCGGTCAGATCATTATTGCAAAGCATGATGGCGAAGTTATCATGGTTGATGGAACCAAGATCGTCGTTCGCAGGACCAATTTCAGATCCGACGAAGTCGGGTCCGATGTTGAGATCTACAATCTTACCAAGTATCAGCGCTCCAACCAGAACACCTGTATCAACCAGAAACCGGTTGTGCAGGTGAGTGACCGGGTTAAGGCGGGGGATGTTCTTGCCGACGGTCCCGCTACAGAGACCGGTGAGCTGGCTCTTGGCCAGAACGTCCTTGTGGCCTTCATGCCATGGGGTGGCTATAACTTCGAGGACTCGATCCTGATTTCCGAGCGCCTTATCAAGGAAGACACATTCACTTCTATTCATATCGAGGAGTTTGAATGCGTTGCCCGCGACACCAAGCTTGGCAAGGAGGACATCACTCGCGACATTCCGAATGTCGGCGAAGAGTCTCTCAAGGATCTTGATGAAAGTGGCATCATCCGTATTGGCGCCGTAGTCAAGCCAGGGGATATCCTGGTTGGCAAGGTTACGCCAAAGGGTGAGACGCAGCTTTCCCCGGAAGAAAAGCTGCTTCGCGCGATTTTCGGCGAAAAGGCCGGCGATGTAAGGGATACGTCACTTCGTGTTCCGTCCGGAGTCCAGGGTATTGTCATCAATGCCCAGGTTTTTGCCCGCGAAGGGACAGAGCCGGACGAAAGGTCGAAGGCGATTCTTGAGGACAATATCTCAACAATCCGTCGTGATGAACGCATCGAGACGGATGCAATCAGACAGTCCGCATTCAACAAGATCACCAAGCTGCTCGATGGAGCAGGAACGACAGGCAAGTTGCTTTCCGAAGACGGATCTGTCGAGCTGCTCAAGAAGGGACAGAAAATCGACCGCGAAATGCTGAGTGCGGTTCCTTTTGATCTGCTCGCCTTTATTCCCGTAAAGGATGAGCTTGAGCAGGATGTGACAGCGGTGATGAAGACCGCCAAGGAAAAAATCGAAGCCGTACGATTTGTCTTCAAAGAAAAGATCGACAAACTCAAGAAGGGTGATGAACTTGCTCCTGGCGTGATCAAGATGGTCAAAATCCAGATTGCCATCAAGCGCAGGCTTCAGGTCGGCGACAAAATGGCAGGCAGGCACGGCAACAAGGGCGTTATCAGCCGCATTGTTCCGATCGAGGACATGCCATACATGGCGGATGGCTCGTCGGTTGACATGGTGTTGAACCCGCTTGGTGTTCCGTCGCGTATGAATATCGGGCAGCTTCTTGAAGTCATGCTCGGCTGGGCGGCCATGGGCATCAGCAACAAGATTAATGCGATGGTCAATGTCAACATGGACAAGGTGCGCAAGCTTTTGAAAGAAGCGTATCAACATCCCGAAGTCGATAAGTTCATCGAAAAAGCATCTGACAACGAAATCCGCCGCATGGTCAGGCACATCAAACATGGTGTGCATTGCGCCACGCCGGTGTTTGACGGAGCCAGCGAGAAGGACATCGAGAAGATCATGAATCTTGCCGAGCTTCCGGTTCGCGGTCAGACCACGCTTTATGATGGAATGACCGGTGATCCGTTTGCAGAGGATGTTACCGTGGGCGTGATGTACATGCTCAAGCTGCATCATCTCGTGGAAGAAAAAATCCATGCCCGCAGCATCGGTCCGTACAGTCTGGTCACCCAGCAGCCGCTGGGCGGCAAGGCCCAGTTCGGCGGACAGCGACTCGGAGAAATGGAAGTCTGGGCGCTTGAAGCATATGGCGCGGCGTTCGGACTGCAGGAATTCCTGACGGTCAAGTCTGACGACGTCACGGGCCGCAACAGGATGTATGAGGCGATTGTCAAGGGAGAGCATCTGCTTGAACCCGGGCTTCCGGAGTCCTTCAATGTTCTCATCAAGGAACTGCAAAGTCTTGCCTTGAATGTCGAGTTGATCGAGGACGTTGAAAGCAAGGCCGCGTCGGCGCAGCAAAAGGGACCGGAAGTCGTGGCGTGATGTTACGGCGGATGAGGAATGTAATTAAGTTTAACCGAAAGCAGCAAGAGGGCTGAAAATGAAAGACCTTCTGAATTTTTTTGACAAACCAAAAGATCCACTTAGTTTTACGGGTATACGTATTGCGCTCGCATCGCCGGAGAAAATCCGGGAATGGTCGTTCGGGGAAGTGAAAAAACCCGAGACAATCAACTATCGTACGTTCAAGCCGGAGCGCGATGGCCTGTTCTGTGCCAAGATATTCGGCCCGGTGAAAGATTACGAGTGCAACTGTGGCAAATACAAGAGGATGAAACATCGCGGTGTTGTGTGCGAAAAATGTGGTGTCGAGGTCATCCAGTCAAAGGTGCGCCGCGAGCGTCTCGGGCACATCGAGCTGGCAACACCGGTTGCGCACATCTGGTTTTTGCGTTCATTGCCCTCTCGTATTGGCGCGCTTCTCAACATTACGCTTAAAGACGTCGAGAAGGTTCTCTATTGCGAAGCGCATCTGCTGCTTGATCCCGGAAATACGGGGCTTGAGCCCAATACGGTGCTCAATGAAGAAAAATATGTGCAGCTCGTGAAAGACGGAAACACCTTCACGGTTGGCATGGGCGGCGAAGCGATCCGTGACACCCTCAAAAAGGTTGATATCGAGCTTTTGTCGCGCCAGCTCCGGCGTGAGATGCGCCAGACAACCTCCGAGGCCCAGCGTACCAAGGCGTCAAAGCGCCTCAAGGTGGTAGAGGCTTTCAAGGTCAGCGGTTCAAACAGGCCGGAATGGATGATGCTTGAGGTGATTCCGGTCATTCCGCCGGAACTCCGTCCGCTCGTCCCGCTTGATGGCGGAAGATTTGCAACATCAGATCTTAATGATCTTTACAGACGCGTAATCAACCGTAACAACCGTCTCAAGCGCCTTATGGAACTCAACGCGCCGGAGATCATCATCCGCAATGAAAAGCGCATGCTCCAGGAAGCGGTTGATGCGCTCTTTGACAACGGCCGCAGGGGCAAGACCTTCACGGGGCCCAACAAACGTCCGCTCCGTTCGCTTTCCGACATGCTTAAAGGCAAGCAGGGCCGTTTCCGGCAGAATTTGCTCGGAAAACGCGTGGATTACTCGGGCCGTTCAGTTATCGTCGTAGGTCCGGAGCTCAAGCTGCATCAGTGTGGTTTGCCCAAGCTGATGGCACTCGAGCTTTTCAAGCCGTTTATTTACAACAAACTGTCCGAATACGGTTATGTAACTACAATCAAGTCAGCCAAAAAAATGGTTGAAAAGCAACGGCAGGAAGTTTGGGATATTCTTGAAGAGGTTGTTCGGGAACATCCCGTGATGCTCAACCGTGCGCCAACTCTGCATCGTCTTGGCATCCAGGCATTCGAGCCGGTTCTTATTGAAGGAAAGGCCATTCAGCTTCATCCGCTTGTTTGTGCGGCTTTCAACGCGGACTTCGACGGTGACCAGATGGCTGTTCACGTCCCGCTTTCGATTGAAGCCCAAGTCGAAGCCCGTGTGCTTATGATGTCGACCAACAATATTCTCTCTCCGGCTCATGGCAAACCGGTCATTGTGCCCAGCCAGGATATTGTTCTTGGCTTATATTATATGTCACGTGAAAGGCCGTATGCCAAAGGTGAGGGCAAGGTGTTTTCAAGTCCGACAGAGGCCAGATTTGCTTATGATGCGGGCGTGGTTTCGCTTCAGGCAAAAGTGAGGTGCCGCATCCAGGACAAGTTATGCGAGACAACGGTTGGTCGCGTGCTATTGAGTGAGATAGTTCCGACCGAGATACCCTTTCAGACCTACAACAAGGTCTTGGGTAAAAAGGATCTCGCAGAACTCATCGACCTTTGCTTCCGTCTTACGGGAAATAAAAAGACGGTTATTCTTGCCGACCAGCTCATGATGACGGGTTTCAGACAGGCCATGCGTGCCGGCATTTCAATTTCCGTTCATGACATGCTTATGCCGCCTGAGAAGCAGACACTTCTCGACAGCGCATACAAGCAGGTTCACGAAATTGAAAACCAGTACGTAGAAGGTCTCATCACTGATGGTGAGCGTTATAACAAGGTCATTGATATCTGGGCCCAGACGTCAGAGCAGATTGCCAGCGCCATGATGAAGCGGCTTTCTATCCAGACATTCAAGGCGCCACAGAATCACAAGGGCAAGGAGCAGGAAATCATCGGACCGTCGTTCAATTCGATTTTCATGATGGCGGACTCGGGAGCCAGGGGCTCCAATGCGCAGATCAGGCAGCTTGCCGGTATGCGCGGTCTTATGGCAAAGCCTTCCGGCGAAATCATTGAAACCCCCATTGTGGCAAATTTCCGTGAAGGGTTGTCAGTGCTCCAGTACTTCGTATCGACGCATGGCGCCCGTAAGGGCTTGGCCGATACGGCACTCAAAACAGCCAACTCCGGGTATCTTACACGCCGTCTTGTGGACGTTTCGCAGGACGTGATTGTTACGGAACCGGACTGCGGTACGCTTGATGGCATTTATGTCACCTCTTTGGTTGAGGGCGGCGAAATCATCGAGAAGATGGGTGATCGCGTCCTTGGCCGTGTAGCCCTTGATGACATTATTGATCCGGTTACGAGCGAAGTGATTGTACCCGCCAACCAGGAAATCAACGAAGAGCTGGTCCGTAAAATCGAGGAGGCCGGTATTGACCGCGTGAAGATCCGTTCGGTTCTCACCTGTCAGTCCAAGAAAGGCACCTGTTCGCTGTGTTATGGACGTGATCTTTCGCGTGGGCGCATGGCCAACATCGGTGAGGCTGTTGGTGTTATTGCCGCGCAGTCCATCGGCGAGCCGGGCACGCAGCTTACGATGCGTACATTCCACATCGGCGGTACGGCATCAAGGCGCGCTGAACAGTCCAGCCTTGAAGTCAAGACCAAGGGTAAAATCAAGTTCCTGAACGTCATTACAGTCCGCAACAAGGAAGGCTATCTTACAGTCATGAACCGGAACGGCGAGGTTTCGGTTGTTGATTCCAGCGGACGCGAGCGCGAGAAATATCCGGTTGTTTACGGCGCCAAAATTCTCGTGAAGGATGGCGACAGCGTTGAAAAAGGCAAATTGGTTGCCGAGTGGGATCCTTATTCCACGCCGATCGTGACCGAGGCTTCGGGTGTCATACAGTTCGAGGACATCGAAGAGGGGCTTACGATGCAGGAGCAGTTTGACAGCGTGACAGGCCTTTCACACAAGGTTGTTGTCGAATCAAAGGCTTCTGACAAGCGGCCCAAGATTCTTATCACCGACGGTAAGGGTAATATCGTCAAAATCGAGAGTTCAAACCGGATTGCGCGTTATCTGCTGCCGGTAGGGGCAAACCTTGTCATCAATGATGGTGATGAGATCAAGGCCGGCGATGTTATTGCGAAGATTCACCGTGAAACTACGAAGACCAAGGACATCACGGGCGGCCTCCCGCGTGTGGCCGAGCTTTTTGAGGCGCGCAAGCCAAAGGATGCTGCTGTTATCACCGAAATTGACGGAATAGTGTCATTTGGCAAGGACACCAAGGGAAAGCGAAAGATCATAGTTACACCAGAGACCGGTGAGCAGAAGGAATATCTCATCGGCAAGGGCAAGCACCTTGCGGTAAATGAGGGTGATTATGTAAAAGCCGGTGAACCGCTCATGGATGGTCCGATCAATCCGCATGACATCCTGCGGGTTCTGGGTGAGAAGGCTCTTGCCAAGTATCTGGTTGACGAAGTCCAGGAAGTCTATCGTCTCCAGGGTGTCAAAATCAATGACAAGCACATTGAAATCATTGTCAGGCAGATGCTCCGCAAGATTAAAATCAAGGAAGTCGGCGATTCCCCGTTTCTTGCCGGCGAGCAGGTGGACAAACTTCACTTTGAGAATGAAAACCAGAGAGTCATGCAGTCTGGAGGCATTCCTTCAACAGCAGAGCCTCTCCTTCTGGGTATAACCAAGGCATCGCTTTCGACGGAGAGCTTTATCTCTGCGGCTTCGTTCCAGGAAACCACAAAGGTTCTCACTGAGGCCAGCATTGCCGGCAAGGTGGATCATCTGCGTGGCCTCAAGGAAAACATTGTCATGGGGCGCTTGATTCCGGCTGGCACCGGTCTTCTCAAGTACAAGTTTCTTGGTACAACTGTGGATGACAGTGATGAAGTCATACCGTCGGTCGGTCTGAAACAACAGGCGCCGACACCGGATGCTCCAGCTGCCGTATAGCGGCGGGGTGGCGCAAAAATCAGTTGTGGGCGATTAGCTCAGCGGTAGAGCAGGGTCTTTACACGGCCAAGGTCAGCGGTTCAATCCCGTTATCGCCCACCAGTAGAAGAAGCTTCTTCCCGATTCCGGTCTGAATTACCATCCCAGAATGTAAGCAAATACAAGCGGAGCCACGATTGTGGCATCGCTTTCTATGATGAATCTCGGCGTGTCCACGCCAAGCTTTCCCCAGGTGATTTTTTCGTTGGGGACAGCGCCTGAATACGAACCGTAGCTTGTTGTGGAATCCGAGATCTGGCAGAAATAACCCCAGAGCTTTGCGTCAATGCCCATGTCCTGATGGAGCATCGGAACGACGCAGATCGGAAAATCTCCGGCGATGCCTCCGCCGATCTGAAACATGCCGATTGAAGCTGTTTTGGTCAATGACTGGTAGAATTCTGAAAGAAACGAGAGGTATTCGATGCCGGTTTTTACAGTGTGGATATTTTTTATTTTTCCGCGCATGCAAGCAGCGGCATACATGTTGCCAAGCGTTGAATCCTCCCAGCCCGGCACTACGATCGGGATGTTTTTTTCTGCGGCGGCCAGCATCCAGCTGTCTTTTGGGTCTATCTGGTAATGCTGTTTGAGTTTATTGGACCGAAGAAGCTTGTAGAAAAATTCGTGTGGAAAGCTCCGCTCCCCGGCCCGGTCTGCATTTTGCCACTCTTCAAGTATCGAACATTCGATCCGGCGCATGGCTTCTTCTTCGGGAATACAAGTGTCGGTAACGCGGTTGAGATGTTTGTTCAGGAGTTTGACTTCATCCTCTGGAGTGAGGTCCCTGTAGTTTGAAACGCGTACATAATGTTTGTGTGCAACAAGATTGAAAACATCCTCTTCAATATTGGCGCCGGTGGTGCTGATTAGATGGACTTTATCCTTGCGTATCATCTCGGCAAGTGAAAGCCCGAGCTCGGCAGTGCTCATGGCTCCCGCAAGAGTGATCATCATTTTGCCGCCGCTGTCGATGTGTTTTTTATAGGCTTCGGCCGCATCCGCTATTGCCGCTGAATTGAAATGTTTGAAATGATGTTTGATGAAATCGCCAATCGGAGTGCTCATATTTCAGAATTAGTTGAAAAAATGCAGCGACACAAGAAAAAAACGAAATACTTTTTTATCTGGGAGAGTGATTTTTTACAATCTTTGATGGCTTTTCAAAAAAAGCGAACGTGAGGAAAATATCCATACGGCAAGAAGCCAGATGGATATGGCGGCTATTGCAATTGCAAGCCCCGCCCACAGCCCGGCGATTCCGGAGTTGTTCCGAAAACACAGCCACCAGCCAAGTGGAAGGCCTAAAAACCAGTAACAAACAAGATTTGCGATCATGGGTTTGCGCGTTTCGGCGATTCCACGCAAAACACCCGTTGCAACGACCTGTACACCGTCAAAAAGCTGGAAAAGGGCGCCGATCAATATTATTGAGCCGGCGGCCCGCGCAATTACGGCATCATGTGTGTAAATTGCAAGCACTGAAGACGGAAAAACAGCCAGCACAATGCCCGAAGCGGCCATGAAGCCTGCTCCGATTTTCAGAGCGCGCCAGCCCATGCGTGCTGCTTCTGCGTAGTTTTCTTTTCCGGTTTCGCGGCCCACAAGAACCGCTGCGGCTGAGCTGATTCCGAGCGGCACCATGAAGGTCATGCTTACTGCATTGAGGACTATCTGGTGGGCTGCGGCGCTGTTTGCATCCAGGGATGCCGATAGCATTGTAACTATGGCAAAAACACCGACCTCAATAACCATCTGCAGTGCTGCTGGCAGGCCGAGCTTGAGAATACTGACGGATTTTGCGCGATCAAACGCGATTTGAACGCGTCCAATCAGCGCGCCCCCCTTTTGTCGGTCCCAATTGAGCAGATAAGCGGCCAGCGCAATAAAAAGGATTACGCGTGAAATCAGGATGGACCAGGCTGATCCCTCCGCCCCCATCGGGGCAAGACCGAATTTTCCAAAAACAAAAATCCAGGTGAGAAATGCGTTCAGGACGTTGGCTCCGATAAGAGTGATTACTGTCGGCACTATGACGCTGTAGGCCTGAAGATATTGCCTGCAAACCGAATAAAGAAGAACCAGCGGCATGGAAAAGGACAGGATGCGCAGAAATGACGCTGCGTCAGGAATCAGGTCCGGGTTTGTGCCGAACCAGTCAAGATTGTACGACAAAAACGCGATGCCGGTTATGAGGGGGATGGATACAGCGGCGGCAATGATCAGCCCTTGAATAAAAAATTCATAGCCCGTTTCTTTCCTGCCGGCGCCGTTTGCATGAGACACGAAAAAATCAAGACTGCTCAGGATTCCGAGGCCAAAAACCATGAACCAGCCGAATACGGACGCCCCCATTCCGGCGGCGCTCACGGCAGGAGCACTTACGCGTCCAAGCGCGACGATACCCGTGAATCCCATAGTCATCTGTCCCAGAAAGACCAGCGCGGCGGGGGCGGCCAGCCGGAGCATTTCACCCAAAGTGTACTTCTTCGATGCCGATGGGCATGCCAAAGGCTTTTCGCGCCTTGAAATACATCATTGAAAACGGACGCTCTATGCCGTTTTCGACCACATGAAGAATCCAGCGGCCTGTGCCGCTCTTTCGGATGGTGAGGATTTTTTCGGCATATGCCCTGCTGCGCATCTGGGGATCTGGTTTGCCGGGGGTAAGTTGCAGGCCATTTGCGAGATATCTCATTACGAGTTTGCCGCCGCGTTGCGGATCAACGTTTTTTCCGAATATGCCAACAACGGGTATGGTGAATCTTCCGGATTTGTCACGAGCTTTCGTGGTTTTTGCGCCTGCTTTTGAATTCACTCTGGCCAGGGTGTAGGGGATTGTTCTGTTGAATTCGTTTTTATATTTGAGACCGCGCAAGTCGCCGCTTGGAGTTGTTTCGATCGAAAAAAATGTCTTTTTTCCAGGAAAGGCGTCGCTGAGCGCGTATGCAACCACTTGTTCTTGTTCGTCTGCCATTGTTTTTTTTGCGGGAAGAAAAAGAGCAAGCGTAGCCAATGCCAAGCAGGCAAAAATAATTCGTGATTTCATTGACATATCTCCTCTAAGTGAATAAAGCATAATTGTATTATCAAACTTAACGCAAAGCGTCAACTATTATGAAAATAGCTTGGGTTACAACCTGGAACAAGTCATGCGGGATCGCGACGTATTCGCGTGCGCTCTGGAAAAATATTGAGAGGGAACTCAAAGGCGTCAACTCCGATGGCTGTGTGGTTCCTTTGGAGGAATTTCCGGACAATGAAATGCTTGCCAGACATCTTGCGGAAATGAAGCCGGATATTGTTCATTTCCAGCACGAGTATGGCATCTACGGCAACAAAAATCCTCCCGGCTACAGATTTCCGGCACTTGTTTCAAAAATCAGGAGTCATCTGCCGGGGACGGCGCTCATTGCCACCGCGCATACGGTTCTTCCTCCGGATTATCGTTTTCCGGCAATTAAGGGCGGTTTGCGGGCTTTTGTGGAAAACCCGGCGCGTCGCATTGCAAATGTGTTTTTTCTTCCCCGGCTTCGCAAAATCTGGAACGAACACACCTGGGGACGGCTTGATGGCGTGATCGTGCATTCATCGCTTCAAGAGGCTACAACCCTTGCCTGCGGTGCGCGGTATGTTTTTACCATCCCACATTTTGTTTTTGACGCGCATCCATCCGGCATCCGGCATCCGGCTCTTAACGGGATTTTAAACGAAGAAAAGGTAATTGTTGTTTTCGGATATTTTACTCCTGAAAAGGGACAGCACGTTGCCATCCAGGCAATGAATTCACTGCCACCTGACGTCAGGATGATTCTTGCCGGTGGAACAAGAAGAAAAGAGGACACGGTTTATTACGAACACTGTCTGTCGCTTGCGCGATCACTTGGCGTTTCTGACAGGATTACATTTACCGGCTTTGTTCCTGAAGATTGCATGAGTGGTTTTTTTGCCCGTGCCGACCTGGTGCTGGCTCCGTTCATGGCAACGTCAGGGTCCGGATCTCTTGCCCAGGCGCTTGCGCGCGGGGCCGCAGTGCTTGCGTCTGATCTTCCGCTCAATCTTGAAATAGCAATGCGCGAGCCCGGGGCGCTTGCGTTTTTCACGACCGGTGATGCGGATTCGTGCGTCGGCGCGATAAGACGGATATTGACGGACGATGCCGTCATGGAACGCATGCGTACAGCCGCGAAAAAATATGCCCAAGCGTATTCGCCGGCGCGGATTGCCGGGATGCATCTGGAATTTTACGGGAAACTTTTGAAATTGTAGGGTAGAAAACCTTTATATGCTCTGGTTTTGCATGGGTACCGCAGGCGAGCTGATCAAAATCTACCCGCTCATCAGGAGCGCGGAAGAAAAGGCCATGCCTTGGTACGCGCTTGCGACCGGCCAGAGTCCGGTGAATCTGGTAAAACAATGGGATGATTTCAGGCTGCCGCGACGGAAGCTGGGTTTTTTGATGGATACGCGCGAAGATCTTCATACGTCGATGCAGGCGCTTTCGTGGTTTGTGCGCGCCAATCTCAGAAGCAAATACGAACTTGCATCAAGAATCGAGCTTCTGACCGGGGCTCGCCCCAGACCGTCGGATGCCTGGGTTGTTCATGGCGACACCCTTTCGAGCGTTGTCGGCGCCCGGTACGCCGTCAAGCTGGGGGTGCGGCTCGCACATCTTGAGGCGGGACTCAGGTCACCGAAATTGAC